>NZ_CP025546.1:4894777-5200701 GCF_003614435.1 Mycobacterium paragordonae | reverse complement strand
TCGCGCCCTGATCATGGCGATCATCAACCGCACCCCGGACTCGTTCTACGACAAGGGTGCGACGTTCGCCGACGGCGCGGCCCGCGAGGCGGTGCACCGCGCGATCGCCGACGGCGCCGACGTCATCGACATCGGCGGCGTCAAGGCGGGCCCGGGCGAGACCGTCGACACCGACACCGAGATCGCGCGGCTGGTGCCCTTCGTGGAATGGCTGCGCGGCGCCTATCCCGACCAGCTGATCAGCGTCGACACCTGGCGTTCGCAGGTGGCCACGCTCGCCTGTCAGGCCGGCGCCGACATCATCAACGACACCTGGGGCGGCGTGGATCCGCAATTGCAGGAGGTGGCGGCCGAGTTCGACGCCGGACTGGTGTGTGCGCACACCGGGGGAGCGCTACCGCGCACCCGGCCGTTCCGGGTGAGTTACGGTACGACTACCCGCGGCGTGGTGGACGACGTGATTCGCCAGGTCACCGCCGCCGCAGAGCGGGCCGTCGCGGCCGGAGTAGCCCGCGACCGGGTACTGATCGACCCGGCCCACGATTTCGGCAAGAACACCTTCCACGGGCTGCTCCTGTTGCGACATGTGGCCGATCTTGTTATGACCGGGTGGCCGGTGCTCATGGCTTTGAGTAATAAGGACTTCGTCGGGGAGACTCTGGGCGTGGACGTGACCGAACGGCTCGAGGGGACGCTCGCAGCCACTGCGCTGGCCGCGGCCGCCGGAGCCCGCATGTTCCGCGTCCACCAGGTCGCGGAGACCAGAAGGGTGCTGGAGATGGTGGCCTCGATTCAGGGGATCCGCCCGCCCGCACGCACCGTGAGGGGACTGGGATGACGGCATCCGATCTGGTCGCGGCAGACCTCGTCGGTGACCTGGCCGACCGGAGCTGGAACCGGCCGCGCTGGACTGTCGCCGAACTCGTCGCGGCCAAGGCGGGCCGGACGATCTCGGTGGTGCTACCGGCCCTCAATGAGGAAGAGACCGTCGAATCAGTGATCGACAGCATCTCGCCGCTGGTCGACGGACTCGTCGACGAGCTGATCGTGCTGGATTCCGGATCCACCGATGACACCGAGATCCGCGCCATCGCTGCCGGCGCCCGGGTCGTCAGTCGCGAGCAGGCGGTTCCGGAGCTACCGGCCCGGCCGGGCAAGGGCGAAGCTTTGTGGCGTTCCCTGGCGGCCACCAGCGGGGACATCGTGGTGTTTATCGACTCCGACCTGATCAACCCGGACCCGATGTTCGTGCCGAACCTGGTCGGCCCGCTGCTCACCGGCGACGGCATCCACCTGGTCAAGGGCTTCTACCGGCGGCCACTCAAGGTAGGTGACGCGAGCGGCGACGCGGGCTCCACCGGTGGCGGCCGGGTCACCGAATTGGTGGCGCGGCCGCTGCTGGCGGCGCTGCGGCCCGAGTTGGGCTGGGTGTTGCAGCCGCTGGGTGGGGAATACGCGGCCAGCCGGGAACTGCTGATGTCGCTGCCGTTCGCGCCGGGCTACGGCGTGGAGATCGGCCTGCTGGTAGACACCTTCGACCGGCTGGGCCTGGACGCGATCGCCCAGGTCAACCTGGGCGTGCGGGCCCACCGCAACCGGCCGCTGGAGGAGTTGGGCGCGATGAGCCGGCAGGTGATCGCGACGTTGCTGTCGCGCTGCGGCATTCCCGACTCGGGCGTCGGATTGACCCAGTTCTTTCCCGCCGGCCCCAATTCTGAGGGCTTCACCCAGCACACGTTGCCGGTGTCGTTGGACGATCGTCCCCCGATGAGTGTGCTCAGGCCACATTGAGGCCCTGCTGATCCCTGCTGATCGGCAGCCTGTCGGTGCGGTAGGGCAAGATCGACTCTCGTGGCGTTGGTATTGCTTTACCTGGTGGTTCTGACCCTGGTCGCGGTCGTTTTGTTCGGCGTGGCAAGCCTGCTGTTCGGTCGCGGCGAACAACTGCCGCCGCTGCCGCGGTCGACGACGGCAACGGTGTTACCGGCCTACGGCGTGACGGCGGCAGACGTCGAGGCCGTCAAATTCACCCAGGTGATGCGGGGCTACAAGACCAGCGAGGTCGACTGGGTACTGGACCGGCTGGCCCGGGAGCTGGACACGCTGCGTGGTCAGGTGGCCGCACTGCAGGCATCCGGGACCGAGGCGCCACCGGCCAACGACGCGGAGGTGCCCGACGTCGACGCCGTCGCCGTAGATCGCTCCGGTCCGACATGACCCCCCGATGACAGAAGACGGCCTGGTTCGCTGCGGTTGGGCCGTCGTCCGGCCCGGACCGGATGCCGACCTCTACCGCAACTACCACGACGACGAGTGGGGTCGACCGCTCAAAGACGGCACGGCGCTGTTCGAGCGGATGAGCCTGGAGGCCTTCCAGAGCGGGCTGTCGTGGCTGATCATCCTGCGCAAGCGGGAGAACTTTCGGCGCGCGTTCCAGGGGTTCGACGTCGAGCAGGTCGCCCAGTTCACCGAGGCGGACGTGCAGCGCCTGCTGTCCGACGACGGCATCGTGCGCAACCGGGCCAAGATCGAATCGACGATCGCCAACGCCCGTGCCGTCCTCGACCTGGGGACACCGCAGGATCTGTCTGACCTGCTGTGGTCGTTCGCGCCGCCCACGCGTCCCCGATTTGCCGACTTGTCCGAAATTCCTTCCACCAGCCCGGAATCCAAGGCGATGGCCCGCGAGCTCAAGCGCCGCGGTTTCCGCTTCGTCGGACCGACTACCGCCTACGCGCTGATGCAGGCGACCGGCATGGTTGACGATCACATCAGCACTTGCTGGGTCCAGACGAGCGGTTCCGGCCGGCCTTCTTGAGCGTCAGGTTGGCTTCACAAGCGGGTCTTTGTGCACCTGGTCTCCCGGATAGGGAACAATGGAGGGGTGATTTGGCAGTTCAATGTCGGGTATGGCTGGAAATCCACTGGCGGGGCATGCTCGGCGCCGACCAGGTCCGCGGGCGCGGGCCAGCTCGAATCTGGAGGGAGCACTCGATGGCGGCGATGAAGCCCCGGACCGGTGACGGTCCACTTGAAGCAACCAAAGAGGGGCGCGGCATCGTGATGCGGGTACCACTTGAAGGTGGCGGTCGGTTGGTGGTCGAGTTGACGCCGGACGAGGCTGCCGCGCTGGGTGACGAACTGAAGGGCGTCACCAGCTAACCCGCAGACCGGTTCATCCGTCTGCCTCAGGCACACACCTTCCGGTAGATGTCCAGCGTCTGCTCGGCGATGTGTGCCCACGAGAATTCCTCGATACAGCGTTGCCGACCCGCGTGCCCGTACTGTTGCGCCTTCGCAGGGTCGGCGACCAGCGCGTTGACGGCCTCGGCCAACCGTGCCTCGAAGGCGTCCGGGTAGTCGGGGTCGTAATGCACCAATGACCCGGTGACGCCGTCGGCGACCACCTCGGGGATGCCGCCGACGTCGGAGGCGACCACCGCCGTTGCACACGCCATTGCTTCCAGGTTCACGATGCCCAACGGTTCGTATACCGAAGGGCACACGAAAACGTTTGCTGCCGTGAGTATTTCGCGCAACTTGGTCTTGTGCAGCATATCGCGGATCCAGAACACCCCGGTGCGGCTGCGCTCCAATCTGGCGACCGCTGAGCGCACCTCTTCGGCGATTTCGGGGGTGTCGGGCGCTCCGGCACACAGCACCAACTGAACGTCCGGGCTGAACTGGTGGGCGGCCGCGACCAGATGGGGCACGCCCTTCTGCCGGGTGATGCGCCCGACGAACGCGACGATGGGACGGTTCGGGTCGACGCCGTGCTCCCGCAGCACCGAGCCGGTGTGCACGGGGCCGGCCGGGTGCCAGAACTCGGTGTCGATTCCGTTGCGGATCACGTGCACCGCGTTGGGGTCCATGGTGGGGTAGACCCGCAGAATGTCGTCCCGCATGCCGGAGCTGACGGCGATAACCGCGTCGGCTGCCAGTGCCGCGGTCTGTTCGACCCAGGAGGACACCTGATACCCGCCGCCCAGTTGCTCGGCCTTCCACGGCCGCATGGGTTCCAGCGAATGCGCGGTCAGCACGTGCGGGACGCCGTAGAGCAGCTTGGCCAGATGTCCCGCCATGCCGGTGTACCAGGTGTGCGAATGCACCACGGTGGCTGCGTTGACGGAGTTGGCCATCACCAGGTCCGCCGACAGGGTGGACAGTGCCGCGTTCGCGCCGCGTAGGCGGGGGTCCGGTTGGTGGGCGACGGCGCCGGGGCGGTCGGCTCCCATGCAGTGCACGTCGACTGCGCACAGCCTGCGCAACTGCGATACCAGTTCGGTGACATGCACGCCGGCTCCGCCGTAGACCTCCGGAGGGTATTCCCGAGTCATCATCGCCACCCGCATACTCGAACGGTAGTTCGGCGACGATGCAGCCCGCAGGGCGGGCTCTGGCGAAGTGCGGCGCAATGCGCTTCAACTGCAGCAACTTCCTTAAATATTCGCTCGTCTAGCGAATGGACAATCGGGGACCTACCGGTGGCAGCGCTTCGTGGCTGCCGATAGGTTTGTGCCATGAGGGAAGCGCCGCACGTGCTCGGCATCGTGCTGGCCGGTGGTGAGGGCAAGCGGCTTTATCCCTTGACCGCCGACCGCGCCAAGCCCGCTGTTCCCTTCGGCGGGGCCTACCGGCTGATCGACTTCGTGCTATCCAACCTGGTCAATGCCCGCTACCTGCGGATATGCGTTCTCACGCAGTACAAGTCGCACTCGCTGGACCGACACATCTCCCAGAACTGGCGTCTGTCGGGCTTGGCCGGCGAGTACATCACCCCGGTCCCCGCCCAACAACGCCTGGGCCCGCGCTGGTACACCGGCTCGGCCGACGCCATCTATCAGTCACTGAACCTGATTCACGACGAAGACCCCGACTACATCGTGGTCTTCGGCGCCGACCACGTGTACCGGATGGACCCCGAGCAGATGGTGCGGTTCCACATCGACAGCGGAGCCGGTGCGACCGTCGCCGGCATCCGGGTCCCGCGGACCGAAGCGAGCGCATTCGGCTGCATCGACTCCGACGAGTCGGGCCGGATCCGCAGTTTCGTGGAAAAACCGATGGACCCGCCGGGCACTCCCGACGACCCCTCCAGCACGTACGTCTCGATGGGCAACTACATCTTCACCACGAAAGTGTTGATCGACGCGATCCGCGCGGACGCCGATGACGACCACTCCGACCACGACATGGGCGGCGACATCATTCCGCGCCTGGTGGAAGACGGATTGGCCGCCGTCTACGACTTCAGCGACAACGAGGTCCCGGGTGCCACCGACCGCGACCGGGCCTACTGGCGAGATGTGGGGACGCTGGACGCGTTTTACGACGCGCACATGGATCTGGTGTCGGTGCACCCGGTGTTCAACCTGTACAACAAGCGCTGGCCGATCCGCGGGGAGTCGGAGAACCTGGCACCGGCCAAATTCGTCAACGGCGGCTCGGCCCAGGAATCCGTGGTGGGCGCCGGCAGCATCATCTCGGCGGCGTCGGTGCGTAACTCGGTGCTGTCCTCCAATGTCGTCGTCGACGACGGCGCGATCGTGGAAGGCAGCGTCATCATGCCGGGGGCGCGTGTCGGCCGCGGTGCGGTGGTGCGCCACGCGATCCTGGACAAGAACGTGGTCGTCGGGCCCGGCGAGATGGTCGGCGTCGATCTGGAGAAGGACCGGGAGCGTTTCGCGATCAGCGCCGGCGGTGTGGTGGCGGTCGGTAAAGGCGTCTGGATCTAGCCGGCAGCCGACCCGTTGAGGCACCCGGGTGCGACCGTCCCTAGGGGATCTCGGGGATCAGCAGGTGCGCGTCATACCGCGGGCCCCAGCGCAGCGTCACCAGCCCGCGCGGCGGATCCGGGTACGCCGCCGGGAACTGGCCGGTCAGCGGGTTGCGCGGGAACAACCAGCGTCCACCGACCACGAACCGCAACTGCTCGCCCGCGCGGAACACGGTCGCCGACGGACCCAGCGCCACGTCCAACGCGATCACCTCACCCGGACGCACCGGCTGCGCTCGGTCGCAGGCCGGGACCGGCTCCCACGGCGTCGAGAGCTCGGCGTCGAGTGCGCGCAGCGACACTCGCTGCCAGCCGGTGGTGACCCGGTCGCGGCCGAATCCGTACGAACCCTCGAACCCGACATAGCGCCCGTCGCGCCACTTCTCCACGCCGACGAAGATGTTGGCGTCGTCGAAGCCGTCCAACTGCACCCAGAGCCGCGCCGCCATCGGGCCGGTCAACTCGATGTCCTCCGGTACCGTCCAGCTGAATGATGCTGCGCGAGAATGTGTTTGGAATGTTATGCTGCCCGCAGCGGTTGGCGGCTCGGGTGAAAGGGCTCCGGCGCCGGACAGATACAGCCGTCGCCAGCGGGTCCGGGCAAGCGGCCATTCCTTCTCCTCGCGCACCGCGACGACGGTGTCGCGGTCCTCGCGCACTTCCAGGCGCACGCTGCGTGACACCGGTGCGCCGTCCAGTGCGGTCCGGAAGAATCGCAGCTGCTCGCTCAGCGCGTGCTCGGAGTAGAACTCCCGCCATTTGCCGCCGCGGTGGGTGTACAGCCGCGCGAAGCTGGAACCGGCCCGGGCGAAGGCCCGGATCGAACCGCGGGTGTGCAGATTGTTGTCCGAGAAGCTGCCGCACACCAGCATGGGCGCTGTGATCGCCGGCAGATCGGGTGTCATCGCCCGCCACGCGTCATCGCGTAGCGGATGCTCTTCCTGCAGCTCCTTCAGGCTGTAGGTTTGCCGGGTCCGATTCACCATGAACGACCACAGTCTGGTGAAGCCGAACTCCCGGACGCCACCGGGAAAGGTCAGGTCGCGGTAGGGGTCGGTGAGTCCTTCCCATGGACAGATCGCCCGCAGCGCGGGCGGGTTCAGGGCCGCGGCGGCGTACTGGCTGATGGCCAGGTACGACACTCCCAGCATCACGACCCGGCCGTCGCACCAGGGCTGGCCGGCCACCCACTGCACGAGGTCGTAGGTGTCCTCGGCCTCCTGACGGGACAGCAGTTTGCCGGTGCCGTCGGAGTGCCCGCATCCGCGTGAATCGGCGTTGACCACGGTGAAGCCCTGCCCGGTCCACCATGCCGGGTCGGGGGCTTCCCATCCGGTCAGAGCTGAGAAAGTCAGCGGTCCGGGTTGGCGCAGCGCCCGGAACTGCGGTGAGAACGTCCAGCGGCTGCGCCGGCGTCGGGGCAGGTCGTCTTTACCGTAGGGGTGGATGCTCAGCAGGACGGGCCGTGGCGCTCGCTCACCTTTATGGAAGACGTTGATCCGCAACACAGTTCCGTCGCGGGTAGGTACTTCAACGTCGCGGTCGATGAGCATGTCCGACGGCGGATCGGTGACGGTGACCGGCGGCCGGGCGATACTGCGAAGCCGTTCCCGCGCATACTTCCCAGCGCCGGGACGCCGCCAGGGCCGGTCCAGGGCGGGTGCCAGGTCTCGGGCCACGCCGTTACCTTAGACGCGCCGCGCGGCCCTGCGCGAGCATACGGTTACCAGACGTGCGGGACCAGGCGGTAGCGCACCTGCCGGGTGTATTCGCGATACCCCGCCAACTCGGCATCAAGCAGCTTCTCCTCGTCCAGGATCCGCAGCACCAGTACGACGACACCCACGACGACGATCAGCAATCCCCAGTAGGAACCGAGCGCCAACGGGATGCCGAGCATCATGACCAGCGACCCGCTGTACATCGGGTGCCGGACGATTCCGTACAGGCCGTCGGAGGTCAGGGTCTGGCCCTGCTCGACGGCGATAGTCGCGGCGGCATAACTGTTTTGGACCACAACCAGCAGGGCCGAGCCCAGCCCGACGGCGATCATCACGTCACCGACCACGGACACCCAGGCCGGAACCGAGGACCATCCCATCCGGTGGTCGAACGCACTGAACGCCATCACACCCATGGACGTCAGAAACAAGACGGTGACGAGCACCTTCTGCACGGTCCGGCCCTCCGCGCGGGGGCCGGCCCGCATGCGTCGCCGCAGTGCCGCCGGGTTGGTGACGGCCAACCAGACGGTGGAGACAGTCGTCAGGCCCATCGCGATGGCGACGAACACCCACCCCTGCCAGTACTGCAATGTCCCGGCCGGCACGAACACCAGCACGCTGTACAGCACCACCCCGTACAGCAGCGACGCGACGATCTTCAGGACGGTTTTCATGACCGTAGGTCCCGGCGGCGAAAAGCCATGACGCCCAGCGCAATCAACGCAAAGTCGACGGCCAGCAACCAGAGCAGCGGCACGGCGGTGAAATCATCACCGACCCGCGGGGTGTGCGCGAACGGTTCGAGGTCGAGTAGCCACTGCGGTGATCCCGATAAGGAACCGAGCAGATACAGCGCGACGAACCCGACCAGCACACCCCACGCGACGGGTGCGAATCGTGGTGTGAGGCCGAACAATACGACGGTCACCGCCGAGAGGAGCCACACGGCGGGCAATTGCACCGCCGCCGTCCCCACGACGGAGGGCAACTTGCCCGTCACGTCACCGGCGGCCATGCCATAGGCCAGTCCGCCGGCCACCCCGGAGAGCAGGATGGCAAACGTCGACCCGCCCACGGCCATCAGCAGATGACTCGCCAGCAGCCGGGTGCGCGAAACCGAGCCGGCCAGCAGGGTTTCGGCGCGCTGACTGCTCTCCTCCTGATGCAGCCGAAGCGACAACGAGACCGCGAACGCGGCCGCGATCATGCCCAGCATGCCGAATCCGACGGTGATGAATCCCTGTTCCAAAGCACTGGTACCACCCAGTCGGGCCAGGACATCCCGGCCGGCCGCGCCGCCCAACTCGTCGCCGATGCCGTAGGTGACGCTCCCGATCAAGAGTCCGTACAACGCCAGCCCCACCGTCCAGACCACCAGTGCACCGCGGTCAAGGCGCCAGGCCAGGCCGAAAACGCCGCCGAGCGACGCTGAGGCAGTAGCGCGTCCGGTGCGCTCAGCGAACAAGCCGGCGCCGACGTCGCGTCCTGCCAACAACCGGTAGCCCACGACGGTGAGCACCACCGTCGTCGCCAGATGTAGCAGCAACACCCACCAGCGATCACCCGCGTACGGGCGGACCTGCAGGGACCATCCCAGCGGCGACAACCAAGACAGGGCACCCGATCCGGCGTCGCCGACCGCGCGCAGGGTGAACGCAATGCCGAGTACCGCGAAAGCAAAACCACGGGCGACGCGGGCACTCGGTGACAGCTGCGCGGCCACCGCCGCCACGGCGGTGAACACCAGGCCGGAACCGGCCAGCGCCGCGCAGAATGCCAGTGACCCACCCGGGGGGACGTCGGTGGTGAGCAGGCCGGCGGCACCGATCAATCCGACGGCCACGGATGCCCCGAGCGACAACAGCAGCGCGGCGGTGAGGCTGGCGTAGCGGCCGACCGCGGTCGAGTCGATCAGTTCGGCCCGCCCGGTCTCCTCGTCGGCCCGGGTGTGGCGAATGACGGTGAGAATGACCGCGACCGCAATCAGCAGGTGGAACATTCCGGCTTTCCAGATGCCGACGGCGCCGAGGCTGCTGTTGTAGATCTGGCCGTAGAGCGCCCGCTGCGCCGGACTGGCCATGATGGTGGCCGCGAATCCGGCCCGCTCGGCGTCGGTGGCATAGATCTTTTCGATACTGCCGATGTATACGCTTGCCAGCGGCACCGACAGCAGCAGCACCCACAGCGGTAAGGCGACGCGGTCGCGGCGCAGGTAGAGCCGCAGCAGCCCGAGCGTCCCGGTGAACGGCGAACTACGTTGCGGCGCAACGCTCGGCCGGTCCAGAAGCGCAGTGCTCATCGCGCCGCCACCTCTTTCGCATCCCGGGCGCCGTTGGTGCTGTAGTGACGCATGAACAGCTCCTCCAGCGAGGGCGGCTGGCTGACCAGGCTGCGCACGCCGGCATCGCCGAGTGCCCGGATCAGGTCCCCGAGGCTTTCGCTGTCGACCTGAGCGCGCACCGTGTTGCCGTCGAAGCTGACATCCGCGACACCCTTGATTTGGGTGAGATCGCCGGGATCGCGGACCAATTCGGCCTTGATCGACGTTCGGCTGAGATGGCGCATGGATTCCAGCGAGCCGCTCTCGACGGTCCTGCCCGCCTGGATGATGGTCACCCGCTTGCACAGTGCTTCCGTCTCGGCCAGGATGTGGCTGGACAGCAGCACCGTCACGCCGCGCTCGGAAGCCTCGGCGACGCATTGCTGAAACACGTTCTCCATTAACGGATCCAGCCCGCTGGTCGGCTCGTCGAGCAGCAACAGCCGGGCCCGCGACGAAAATGCCGAGATCAGGGAGACCTTCTGGCGGTTGCCCTTGGAGTAGGTGCGCACCTTCTTGGTCGGGTCGAACTCGAAGCGCTCGATGAGTTCCGCCCGCAGCCGCTGCTCGATGCCGCCCCGCATCCGGGCCAGCAGATCGATGGTTTCGCCGCCGGTCAGGGACGGCCATAGCGTGACATCGCCTGGCACATAGGCGATCTGGCGGTGCAGTTGGACGGCGTTGGTCCACGGGTCGCCGCCCAGGAGGCGCACGCTGCCGCCGTCGGCCTTGACCACGCCGAGCAGGATGCGGATTGTCGTCGACTTGCCGGCGCCGTTGGGTCCGAGGAAGCCGTGCACTTCACCCTCGTGGACAGTCAGGTCGAGGCCGTCTAGTGCCCGCACCTTGCCGAAGTTCTTGGTGAGACCGCGAACATCGATCGGCGCCTGATCATTAGTTGTCATGTGACCCTCCCTTGTTCTTCTCCGCTGCGAGAAACGCGTCGTACATGGTGCGGTCGGTCATCAGGCCCTCGGAATAGACCTCGAGGGCGGGCAACACCATGTCATTTGCGTAGTCGCGCAAGACTGCGCGTAAATCTGTTGGAGTCGGGTGCATTTGGAGATAAAGCAGGAAACCGCCGCCGCCGGTGATCCCCAGATACTTGGCCCTGGCATGCGGGTCGCGGCTCGGCTTGACGGTGCCGGCCCGCACGCCTTCCTCCAGGTACGCTTCGGTGTTGTCAATCATTCTCTGCCACAGCAAGTTTGCCAGTTCACCGCCGGACACCATGCTGCGTACCAGGTAGGCCATCAACGGTGCATAGGACTCGATCTCAGCCAGCTGGGCCAACCAGGTAGCGGGGTCGTTGGACTGAATCGTTTCGGACTTGCTGATCCGGATCTCCTCGGCGACGTAGTCGTCGCAGGCCTTGCGCAGACCGTCCTTCGAACCGAAATGGTGGATGACGAGTGCCGCGCTCACCCCGGCCGCCTCTGCGATGCTGCGCAACCCCACCCCGAACCCGTGCTCACCGAACTGCGCGATGGCCGCATCTCGAATCCGGGCCACCGCTGTCAGGTCGGCTGAACGCATGTTCAGTACACTAAACGCGCGTTCAGTCTACGTCAAGGGGGTGGACTCGTCGTGCCGGAGGTAGCTCGAAAGCGCCCGCAGCGCTCCACTTTTCGATACGGTTTCTCGCGGGCCGCCCTGGTGTCAGGGCCACCACCGCAACCGTGGCGGCCCGAGAAGCCAGGGGGGCGTAATGAATTTTTCGATCTTGCCGCCGGAGATCACTTCGACGCAGATCTTCTCCGGGGCGGGCTCCGCACCGATGTTGGCGGCGGCGACGGCCTGGGACGGGCTGGCCGCCGAGTTAGCGTCGGCAGCGGAGTCCTTCAACTCAGTGACGTCGGACTTGGTGCAGACGTCCTGGCAGGGCGCCGCCTCGACCGCGATGGCCGCCGCGGCCGCGCCCTACTCGTCATGGTTGAGCACGGCGGCGGCCCACGCCCAGTCGGCGGCAGGTCAGGCCAACGTGGTGGCTGCGGTGTTCGAGTCGGTGCGCGCGGCGACGGTGCATCCGCAGTTGGTGGCGGCCAACCGGACTCAGTTCGTTTCGTTGGTGCGGTCGAACATCTTCGGCTTCAACGCGCCGGCAATCGCGGCCGCGGAGGCGCTCTACGAACAGATGTGGGCCCAGGATGTGACCGCGATGTCGGGCTATCACGCCGGGGTGTCGGCGGCCGCCGCACAACTGGCGCCGCTTCAGCAGCTCGTGCAGGGCTTCAACTCGGGCCTCAATCAAGGCCTCAACCTGGGGATCGGCAACATCGGTGACTTCAACGTCGGCGGCGGCAACGTCGGAAGCTTCAACTTCGGCGCGGGCAACAGCGGCCCGGGCAGCGGCGGCAGCGGCAACTTCGGCCTCGGCAACTACGGCTCGTTCAACATCGGTGCCGGCAACGGGAACGCGACTCTGGGCGTACCCGGTGCGCCCTACCCCGGTGCGGCTACCTACAACATCGGCCTGGGCAACATCGGCCAGTTCAATCTCGGACTGGGCAACGTCGGCACCGGCAATCTCGGTTTCGGCAACGGGAATCTGGCCGGGGCGGTCACCGGAGCTGCCTCTGCCTTCAATGTGGGCCTGAACAATCTCGGCACCTACAACATCGGCATCGGAAACGTCGGCCTCAACAATTTCGGTCTCGGCAACGTCGGCAACAACAACATCGGTATCGGGCTCACCGGCAACAACCAGATCGGCATCGGAGGGCTCAACGCCAACAACGCCGGCTGGAATTTCGGGCTGGGCAACAACGGCAGCTTCAACTTCGGCTTCGGCAATACCGGTGACGGCAACTTCGGTTTGGCCAACACTGGGCACGGCAATTTCGGCATCGGGCTGACCGGCGACAACCAGGTCGGCTTCGGCGGCTTCAACTCCGGCAGCGGCAACACCGGCCTGTTCAACTCCGGCGTCGGCAACTCCGGGTTCTTCAACTCCGGGAGCGCCAACCTGGGCTTCGGCAATACCGGCGTCCATAACGTGGGGCTGCTCAATTCGGGTGTCAACAGTTTCGGGCTCGGAAATTCCGGTAGCACCAACACCGGGCTGTTCAACGCCGGCAGCTTCAACAGCGGCTCGTTCAACGCCGGCAGCACGAATATGGGTTTGGCCAACTCCGGCAACGGCAACCTGGGAGCGTTCAACTCCGGCGGCACTTCGCTTTTCGGTCACAATGTGGGCTTCTTCAACGCGGGTAACCACAACGTGGGTTCGTTCAACGCCGGCTTCGGCAACGTCGGTTGGTCCAACACCGGCATCGGCAATACCGGCGGCTTCAACGCCGGGGGCAGCGGCACGGATCCTGTGTTCGGTCAGGGTTTCCTGGGACTGGGCGGCAACACCGGCTTCTTCAATACGGGCTTCACCAACACCGGTCTGTTCAATTCCGGTGACACCAACACCGGTCTGTTCAACTCCGGTGATGTCAATACAGGGTTCGGCGGCACCGGGATCAACGCCGGCAACTCGGGCTTCGGCAATTCGGGCACGGGCAATTCCGGATTCTTCAACTCGGGTAACTTCAACTCGGGTCTGAACAACACGACCTCTGGTGGATACGGTTCAGGATGGGGTAATTCGGGCGGCGGCGAGGACAACGCGGGCTTCTTCAACTCGAGCGGCGCCGGCACCAACACCGGCTTCTTCAACCACGGCGCCGGTGGACTGCAAGTGGGCTTCTTCAACGCGGGCAACCACGACATCGGCTTCGCAAACGCGGGCTACTACAACACGGGCTTCCTCAATACCGGCCAGCACAGCTCGGGACTTGGCAACACCGGTCCTGGTGCGGATTCGGGCGGGTTCAACGCTGGCGTCGGACAGTCCGGATTCTTCAACCCCTGAATCGCCCGAGTGGGGCTCACACCGCCGCCCACCCCCCGTCCACGCTGAGGATGGAGCCGTGGATGTTGGCGGAGTCGTCGCCGCTTAGGAACACCACGGCGGCGGCCACCTCCTCCGGAGTGCTCATCCGGCGCGACGGGACGCGGGCCAGCATCGGCCCGACGTTGTCGGCGAATTCGAGCGCCCGCTCGCCGGAATCCAGGGCGGAGTCGGCATCATGCTGGCCACGGGCGACCTCTCGTATCCGGAGGCGGCGCTGGACGCCGGGATCGCGGCGCTGCGCGGCTCCTGAGGGCTGCAAAAACTCGTCGAATCCGCGACTTTTTCTCGGCTGAGGTGCCAAGATGTCGGTCGGGCAAAATTACGCATCGAGGAGTAGCGAAATGTCGTTTGTGGTCGCGGCACTGGACATGATCGAAACGGCGTCGGCGGATGCCGCACAGATCGGAGCGGCCGTCGGCGCCGGCAACCTGGCCGCGGCGATCCCGACGACTCAGCTGGCCGCGGCGGCCGCCGATGAGGTGTCGGTCGCGATCGCGGCACTGTTCGGCACGCACGCGACCGAGTACCGCGCGGCGGCTGTGCAGGCGGCGGTGTATCACCAGGAGTTCGTGCGCAATCTCGGCGCGGCCGCGGCGTCCTACGGCGGCGCCGAAGCAGCGGCTCTGGCGCAGCTGGAGGCCACGCTGCTCGGTGGTGGATTCGCCGCCGCGCCGCTGGAGGCCTGGAACGAATTCACCTCCGGCGCGTTCCAGGCCCTCATCTACAAACCGGTTCACGCCGCCGGGCAGGCATGGATCTTCAGCCCGCTGGGCGAGGCGATCGATCCGATCATCAACGCGCCCACGCAGGCGTTGTTCGGGCGCGACCTGATCGGGAATGGGGCGGCCGGAACCGCCGCGTCACCCAACGGCGGGGCCGGCGGCTTTCTGCTCGGCGACGGCGGGCCCGGTTATTCGCCGACCGGCGGTGTGCTGCCTCTGGCCGGTGGAATCGGCGGGAACGCCGGGTTGATCGGCACCGGTGGCATCGGCGGTACCGGCTGGGCCGGCGGTGCGGGCGGCACCGGTGGTGTCGGCGGCCTGCTGATGGGCAACGGTGGTCGGGGCGGCCTCGGCGGTGCGGCGCTGCTCATCACCGATCCCGGCGGTGCCGGCGGGGCGGGCGGCCAGGCGTTGCTGTTCGGCGACGGTGGGTACGGCGGCGCCGGCGGATCCGGTACACCCACCGGAGCTTTCGGGGCACGCGGTTACCCCGGCCTGTTCATCGGCCTGGGCGGTTCAACCGTCCCCGTCCTCAACGACCAGATGGTCACGATCGAGTTCGTCCGGCACGGCCAGACGGCGAGCAACGCGGCCGGCATCCTCGACACCGCCGTACCCGGCCCCCCGCTGGACGCGACGGGCGTTCTGCAAGCGGCCAACGTCGCCAACGTCCTCAACGGCCAGGGCATCTTCGGCGGCATCTTCGACTCGCAGATGATCAGGACGCAGGAAACGGCCGCGGCGCTGGTGGCTTTCGCGGGACAACCGGCCGCCGTCGTGCTGCCCGGACTCAACGAGATCAACGCCGGCCTGTTCGAGGACCTGCCGCAGATCCCGGCGGGACTGCTGTATCTGGGCGGCCCGCTGGTGTGGACGCTCGGGCTGCCGGCCTTCCCGATGCTGGCGCCGCTCTCGACGAACCCGACCGGGTTGAACTTCGCCGCCGGGTTCAACAACGCCGTGCAAACCATGTACAACGTCGGCGCGTCGGCTCCCAGCCACGCCGTCGTCGCCTATTCCAGTGCACTGACCATCGAGACCGGCACGATGATGATGGTCGACAATCCCAACCCGTTGTTCCTGATCACCCACTCGCTGCCGAACACCGGAGTCGTTGTGGTGAAGGGCAGTCCGGCGACCGGCTGGACGATGGTGAGCTACGACGGGGTGCCCGTCGGGCCCGCGAACCTGCCGACCCAACTGTTCGTCGACGTGCGCAACTTCGTCACGGCACCGCAGTTCGCGGGCTACGACATCGGAACTTCGCTACTGACCGGCAACCCGGCGACCATCGTCAATGCGGTTCGCGACGGGGTCCGAGAGGTGGCTACCGCCACCGTGCACTTCCCGTTCGCGATCGCCGAGACGCTGATCGGGGCGTAACCCTAGTCGCGCACAGCGGCCAGCAACCCGTCGCCCAGCGGTATCAGCGCCGGAGTCAGCCGTTCGTCCTCGGCGATCAATCGGGCCGCTTCGCGCACGGCGGCCACCTCGGCGTCGCGAGCTTCGGGATCACCGGCGCGGCCGCCCAGTGCCGCGCGATGCACGACGATGATTCCGCCGGATCGCAACAAGCGGACGCCTTCGACCACATACTCCGGTTGGTCGATCGGGTCGGCGTCGATGAACACCAGGTCGTAGGAGTCGTCGGCGAGCCGGGTGAGCACTTCCTGGGCGCGTCCGCTGATCAGTCGGGTGCGTGAGGGCCCCACCTGCGCCTCGGCGAAGGCCTGCCGGGCCAGCCGCACATATTCCGGTTCGATATCGATGGTGGTCAGGACGCCGTCGTCGCTCATGCCCGACAGCAACCACAGCCCGCTGACGCCCGCCCCGGTGCCCACCTCGGCGACGGCCTTGCCGCCGCTCAGCTTGACCAGCAGACTCAGCAGCGCTCCGACCGCCGGGGTGACCGCGCCGGCCCCGCTGTCCACGGCGCGTTCCCGGGCGCCGGCCAGGATCGCATCCTCCGATATCGACTCTTCGGCGTGCGCCACAAGCGAATCCGCCCTGCTGCGGGTCGCTTGGCCGGTCTCGTCGCTGGTGTTGGACGTGCCCTCCATGTCCGCAGAGTATGCCGAACCGGTGGTGCCGTCGCTCAGGCGCGCCCGTGGGCGCCGGTGACGACACGCCCGGGATCGGCCGGCGGAGGGAGGTCATAGCAAACTCCATAACCGCTGGAAAAGGTAGGTAACAGTATGGTTTCTCAGCTAAAGCTCAGACTGCTCATACCTCGCCCACACTCGGGTAAGCGACGGTAAGCCGTATGGAACGCGGTGCACTGTGGGGCGAGGCTGGTGGGAATACGGAATGGGAACTCCGTGTTTCGGCGAGTGGAGAATTGCCGACCCTGGATGGCAGGGGAAAACCGGAGGAATTGAAAATCACCACTTTGAGCCCGACCACCATGTCGCACCCGCAACAGGTTGCTGATGACGACTGGGTGGAACCATCTGACACGTTGCTCGGCACCGCGATTTTCGACGCGACCGGCGACAAGGCCACCATGCCGTCCTGGGATGAGCTGGTGCGTCAGCACGCCGACCGGGTGTACCGGCTGGCATACCGGCTCTCCGGCAACCAGCACGACGCCGAAGACCTGACGCAGGAGACCTTCATCAGGGTTTTCCGGTCGGTCCAGAACTACCAGCCCGGCACTTTCGAAGGCTGGCTGCACCGCATCACCACCAACCTGTTCCTCGACATGGTCCGCCGCCGGGCGCGCATCCGGATGGAGGCGCTGCCCGAGGACTACGACCGAGTGCCGGCCGACGAGCCGAACCCTGAGCAGATCTACCACGACTCGCGCCTGGGTCCGGATCTGCAGGCCGCTCTCGACTCGCTGCCGCCGGAGTTCCGTGCCGCAGTGGTCCTGTGCGATATCGAAGGTCTGTCGTACGAGGAGATCGGCGCCACCCTGGGCGTCAAGCTCGGCACCGTTCGCAGCCGGATCCACCGCGGGCGCCAGGCGCTGCGCGACTACCTGGCCGCCCATCCCGAAATCGGCCTGAACGACGACCGCTCGATGCGGACGGCCAGCTAAGCAGCCTGCTTTGGCCGAATCATCGTTTCGGCCACTGCACGGTTGCCAACTGATCCCAAAATCCGGGGTTTGAAGGTTCGATCATGGTTATCAAGCAGCACACCGCGCTACATTCGAGATACAAGTGGCTTAATAGGGCGCGGAAGGAGCTGGTGATGGCCGACCGGGGTGATGTGTTCCGGCGTGCGTTCTCGTGGCTACCCGCTCAATTCGCCTCTCAGAGCGACGCGCCGGTGGGCGCGCCGCGTCAATTCCGTTCCACGGAGCACCTCTCCATCGAGGCCATCGCCGCGTTCGTCGACGGCGAGCTGAGGATGAACGCGCACCTGCGCGCCGCCCACCACCTTTCGCTGTGCCCGCAGTGTGCCGCCGAAGTCGACGACCACAGCCGCGCACGGGCGGCGCTGCGCGACTCCCACCCGATCCGCATCCCCAGTTCGCTGCTCGGGTTGCTGTCCGAGATTCCGCACTACCCGCACAACGACGGCCTGCCGCTCCCGGACGACTTTGCCGAGCGCGACGATCAGCGGAAGCGTCGCTAGCTTGCGGTTGCGTGCCTACGCGGGCTGTCGCGCGGGTTCGTGCCGACCGGCGGGGATCCGTGGATACTAGGGTGGACATCAATATGACTTCCAGGGCCGTGCGGTCCTTTGCTGCGCAGACGGCCGGCCCGGCGCCGGGCCCCGAACGGATCTAGAAGAGGAACCGTGAGCTCCGACGAAGGCAACAACATCGGCCAGGACACCGAACGGCTGGCGCCGCGGCCCATCTACCGGCCTCCGGTAGACCCTGGATCGCGTCAGGCGTTCGGCCGCCCGGCCGGGCAGCAGGGCTCCTTCGTCGCCGACCGGGTGCGTCCGCAGAAGTACCGTGACCAGTCCGAGTTCCGGCCGCACGAAAAGCCGGCCGACCCGGTACTCGCCGAGGCTTTCAGCCGTCCGTTCGGCGACACCGAGACACTGCAGCGTCATCCGATCGATGCCGCCGCGCTCGCCAGCGAGAAGAACGGACAGCCCGACGAGCCCGAGGATCCGTGGCGCGATCCCGATGCGGCCGCGGCGCTGGGCACTCCGGCGCTGCCTCCGGTCCACACCCACGGCGAACTGCGCCACAGCGGCAAGCTCGGTGTCCGCGACGTGTTGTTCGGCGGCAAGGTGTCCTACCTGGCGCTGGCGGTGCTGCTGCTCATCGCGTTGGTGATCGGCGCGCTCGGCGGGGTGATCGGCCGCAAGACCGCTGAGGTGGTCGAGGCGTTCACCACGTCCAAGGTGACGCTGTCGACCTCGGGCAACGCCGAAGAGCCGGCCGGCCGATTCACCAAGGTCGCGGCTGCTGTCGCCGACTCCGTGGTGACCATCGAGTCCAAGAGCGACCAGGAGGGGATGCAGGGTTCCGGCGTCGTCATCGACGGCCGCGGCTACATCGTCACCAACAACCACGTGATCTCGGAAGCCGCCAACAACCCCAGCCAGTTCAAGACCACGGTCGTGTTCAACGACGGCAAGGAAGTGCCGGCCAGCCTGGTCGGCCGCGACCCGAAAACCGACCTGGCCGTCCTGAAGGTCGACAACGTCGACAACCTCTCCGTGGCACGGCTCGGCAACTCCGACAAGGTGCGGGTCGGCGACGAGGTGATCGCAGCCGGCGCGCCGCTGGGTCTGCGCAGCACCGTCACGCACGGCATCGTCAGCGCGCTGCACCGGCCGGTGCCGCTGTCGGGGGAGGGCTCCGACACCGACACCGTCCTGGACGCCATTCAGACCGACGCCTCGATCAACCACGGCAACTCCGGTGGGCCGCTGATCGACATGGACTCCCAGGTGATCGGCATCAACAGCGCGGGCAAATCGTTGTCCGACAGCGCCAGCGGGCTGGGCTTCGCCATCCCGGTCAACGAGATGAAGCTGGTCGCGGAGACGCTGATCAAGGATGGCAAGATCCTGCACCCGACGCTGGGCATCAGCACCCGGTCGGTGAGCAACGCGATCGCCTCGGGTGCGCAGGTCGCGAACGTGAAGGCCGGGGGACCCGCGCAAAAGGGCGGCATCCTGGAAAACGACGTGATCGTCAAGATCGGTGGCCGTAAGGTTGCCGACTCCGACGAAGCCGTCGTCGCCGTGCGGCAGCTGACCATCGGCCAGGACGCGCCGATCGAGGTGGTCCGCGACGGCCGGCACGTGACGCTGACGGTCAAACCAGACCCTGACACCAGCTAGATGTTTGCCAACATCGGCTGGGGGGAGATGCTCGTCCTCGTCGTGGTCGGGCTGGTGGTGCTCGGGCCAGAACGGCTGCCGGGCGCGATCCGCTGGACGGCGAGCGCCCTGCGGCAGGCCCGCGACTACCTCAGCGGCGTGTCCAACCAACTGCGCGAGGACATCGGGCCCGAATTCGACGACATCCGCGGCCAACTCAGTGAGCTGCAGAAGTTGCGGGGGATGACCCCGCGGGCGGCGCTGACCAAGCACCTGCTCGACGGTGACGACTCGATCTTCACCGGTAACTTCGACGCGCCTGCGCCGCAAGCACCGGCCGCACCCGAGACCCCGGCACCGCCGGCGCCACCGGTAGCTCCCGAGCGCACCCCGTTCGACACCGACGCCACCTGAGCCGCGGTCAGCAGACGCGAAATCGCGCTAGAGCATCTGCTCAGGTGCGATTCCGCGTCTGCTCACGCCTCCTATCGGCGGGTCGGGTCCAGGCCCAGGGACATACCCGCCAGGCCGCGCCGACGCGACGACAACCCGTCGGCGATGCGACCCAGTTCCTTGCCCACCGCGGAGTCCGGCGTGCTGAGAACCATCGGCACACCGGTATCGCCGGCAGCCACCAGTGCGGGATCGAGCGGAATCTGGCCCAGCAGCGGCACGTCCGCGCCGACCGCCCGCGACAGTCGCTCGGCGACCTGCTGGCCGCCGCCCTCGCCGAACACCTGCATCGTGGTGCCGTCCGGCAGGGTCAGGCCGGACATGTTCTCCACCACCCCAGCGACCCGCTGGCGTGTCTGTATGGCGATGCTGCCAGCCCGTTCGGCCACCTCGGCGGCGGCGAGCTGCGGCGTGGTCACCACCAGGATCTCGGCGTTGGGCAGCAACTGCGCCAGCGAGATCGCGACATCGCCGGTGCCGGGCGGCAAATCGAGCAGCAGCACGTCCAGGTCGCCCCAGTAGACGTCCGACAGGAACTGCTGCAGCGCGCGGTGCAGCATCGGCCCGCGCCAGACTACCGGGGTGTTGTCCTTGGTGAACTGGGCGATCGAGATGACCTTCACCTCATGGGCGATAGGCGGCAGGATCATCGATTCCACCTGGGTGGGCCGGTCGGTGGTGCCCATCATCCGGGGAATGGAGTGGCCGTGGATGTCGGCGTCCAGCAGGCCGACGGACAGGCCGCGCGCAGCCATCGCCGCGGCCAGGTTCACGGTGACCGTGGACTTGCCGACGCCGCCCTTGCCGGAAGCGACCGCGTAGACGCGGGTCAGTGAGCTGGGCTGGGCGAACGGGATGACGGGTTCGGCGGCGTCCCCGCGCAACTGCTTGCGCAGCTCGGTGCGCTGCTCGTCGTTCATCACGTCCAGGCTCACCCGCACCGTCCCGGTGCCCGGGACATCGGTGACCGCCTGAGTGACCCGGTCGCTGATCTCGGTCTTCTTCGGGCAGGCGGCGGTGGTCAGGTAGATCTCGACGTGCACGCTGCCGTCGGCGCCCAGGTCGATGCTCTTGACCATCCCGAGCTCGGTGATGGGGCGCCGTAGTTCGGGATCGATCACCTTGCCCAGCGCGGAGCGGATCGCGGCGGTCAGATCGGTTGCGTCATCTTGGGTTGCGGACATCACCGCCGAGTCTAGGCCGCTCGGACGCGAGCTTTTCCGACGGTCAGCTGACCGGGGCGAGCACCGGTTCGCCGGGGGCCGGCGGGACCGGCTGCGCCGGACCAGCGGGCTTGGGCGCCGGAGCGCCGTTGGTGGGGGCCCGCGTCGCCGGAGCCGCCGGAGCAGGAGCCGCTGGGGCGGGTGCCGCCGGAGCGGGCGGGGCCGGGGGTGCGGGCGGCGGGGCGAACGGGTCGGGGAACGCCAGAGCGGCCGGGGGCGCCGGGGGTGCCGCCGGAGCGATGACGATCCCGCCGTTGGGGATGGGACCCGCGCCGGGCGGCAGCGAGTCAGGCGTCTGCGAGCTGATGCAGATCAGGGTGCAGCCCGGGGTGGCCACCGGAGCCGGCTGCGGCACCTGGGCGGGCTGCATCCACGGCCACATCGGCGCCTGCGGGTTCGGGTACAGGGAGTTCGTCGGATATTGCGAGATGATCGACGGCTGCCCGAAGTCGATCAGCGGCATGTGCTGACCCATCGGGTCGCCGACGCCCAGGCCGGTGACGTTAAGGGGCAGGTTCGGCCCGAGGCCTTCCGGGTGCTCGAGGTGCGCGTCGCCGATCGGGGGCGGCGGGCCGGTGATCGGCGGCAGGTCGACCGGAACCACGCCGGTGGCGTAGGCGGCGGCCCAGCCCAGGACGTTCTGGGCGTAGGACATGGAGTTGTTGTAGCGCAGGATCGACGCCATCACCTGCTGCGGGTCGCGCAGGTTGAGCCCGCCGCTGCACAGGTACCGGGCGGCAGCCAGGGTGGCGTCGAACAGGTTCTGCGGGTCGGGTATGCCGTCACCATCACCGTCGACGGCATAGCGGGCCCAGGTGCCGGGCAGGAACTGCATCGGGCCCATGGCGCGGGCGTAGGTGACGCGGTTGCCCTGGTCGCGCTGCATGATGACCTCGTTGCCGGGCAACGTGCCATCCAGGGCGGGACCGTAGATCGGGTTGGTCGCGGTGCCGCGGGCATCGACGGCACCGCCACCGGCGTGGCCCGACTCGATGCGTCCGATGCCGGCGAGCAGGTTCCAGCTGACTCCGCAGCTCGGCTGCGCGGATGCCATTTTCTGCTCGGCATTGCGGTAGGCCGACAGGGCCATGATCGGAATCCCCAGTGCGCCAGGGGTGTTCACGACGGTCGGAGGCGGCGGCGCGGAACTGGTGGCCGCGGCGACGTGGAAGCTGGTCGGTACCCGCTGAATGGAGATGACTGTGGGCCCGGACAGGTCGACGTGCGGGGCGGGGCCGACGGCGGCTACCGGTGTGATGGCGGCGCGGTGCGGCTGGTTCTTTCCGTGCAGCGACGGCGCCGCGGCACCGACCGCGCTGGCGAAAATCAGGGGAGAGATCATGGCGACGCCGAAGACGGGGGTGCGTGTGACGCGTACTGCCGTCTGTCGCACCTTCGCGGCGGCCGGGTTGTCAGCCCAGCGTCCCCCTATGTGCACCTCGACCGTCCTCAAATTCTGTGAGCCGCCGGGAAACTGACCACTTGTTAGCTTCGTGAACTAGATCACCATACATAACTCTCGTCACGGGAGTAGCGCAATGGCACAAAGCTGATTCTCAGGTGGTTTTCTTACCACGCCGCTCGGCACGGTCCTTTGTCGACTGCAAGTCCGCCAAGAGCGTTCGCAGGCTTTCCAGTTCGTGGCGCAGGTAGTCGCGGGTCGGAACCTCGCCGATGGACAGCCGGAGCGCGGCCAGTTCGCGGGCAAGATATTCGGTGTCGGCCTTGGTTTGTGCCGCGCGGCGACGATCCTCTTCCAGCGCGACCCGGTCGCGGTTCTCCTGCCGGTTCTGGGCGAGCAGGATCAGCGGTGCGGCATAGGCGGCCTGGGTGGAGAACGCGAGGTTGAGCAGGATGAACGGGTAAGGGTCCCACTGCCAGCGGATGGCGATCATGTTGATCGCAATCCACACGATCACCACGATCGTCTGCAACAGCAGGTAGCGCCCGGTCCCGAAGAACCTTGCGATGGATTCGGTGAACTGCCCCACCGTCTCTGGGTCCAACCGCGGCGTGTACCGGCGCGAGGTGCGCGGGGTGTACAGCCGCCGCGGCGTCTGGGACGTGCTCACGAGGCATCTCCGGTCCGTGGTGGCCTACCGGCGGGATCGAGTTGCTGTACGTCCACGCGCCAGTCATGCGGCAGCAGATGATCAAGCAGGTCATCCACCGTCACCGCGCCCAGCAGGTGGTTCTGGTCGTCGACCACCGGGCCGCACACCAGGTTGTACGCAGCGAAATATCGGGTGACCGCGGCTAATTGGGTCTCCGGGGACAGCGTGAGCAGGTCGCTGTCGACGAGCCCGCCGACCAGCTCGGATGGTGGGTCGCGAAGCAGCCTTTGTAGATGCACGCAGCCCAGGTAGTGGCCGGTGGGAGTCGCGGTCGGTGGGCGCGCCACGAACACCATCGACGCCAGCGCGGGCGTCAGGTCGGGATCGCGAAGCCGGGCCAGCGCCTCGGCGACCGAGGTGTCCGGGGTGAGCACGATCGGGTCGGAGGTCATCAGGCCGCCGGCGGTATCGGGGGAGTGCGTGAGCAGTCGTCGCACCGGGTCGGAGTCGTCGGGATCCATTCGGGTGAGCAACATCTCGGCGTCCGTCGGGTTGAGCACACCCAGCACGTCGGCGGCGTCGTCGGGGTCCATCTCCTCGAGCACGTCAGCGGCGCGTTCGGTGCCCAGGTGCGTCAGGACCTCGGCCTGATCGAGTTCGGGCAGCTCCTGCAGGATGTCGGCCAGACGGTTGTCGTCGAGTGCCTTGAACACCTCGTAGCGGCGCTTGGTGGGAAGCCCGCGGATGGCGTCGGCGACGTCGACGGCCCGTCGTCCTTCGAACTGGTCGAGCAGTTGTGCCACGCCCTGGCCCGGCATGGCCAAGGCCGACGGGGTCAACCCGTGCACGTTCTGCCAGTCCACGACATGCACCGGGCCACGACGTCCCAGCCGGCGTTGCGTGCGCACCGCCACCCGGGTGACCACCCAGTCCCGGGTCCGGGTTTGCTCGATGCCCAGGTCGGTGACCACTACGTCAATGCCGGCCAGGTCGGGCAGGTCGGGGTCGTTGACCCGGACCTGGGTGTCGAGCACCTGACCCATCGCCAGCACCTCGCCGGGCCGCTGCTCGAAGTGGCGCAGCGACACGTTGCCGGTACGCAGGGTCACTGCGTCGGGCTCGATGGCGGCGACCCGCAGGATCGGGATGAAGATGCTGCGCCGGGTGGCGAGGTCGACGACGAGGCCGAGGACGCGGGGTTGTTGGCGGACGATGCTGATGCTGATCACGACGTCGCGGACGCGCCCGAACGATTCGCCGAGCGGGCCGAGCACCATCATTCGCGGCAGTCGTGCCACGTACACCCTGTTGACCGACGCCATAGGAGAGAGCGTAGGCAGGGGGTGCGGGGACGGCAGGTTGGGGCCGCAAGCTGACGGCTCGCTCAGCGCGAGCCGAGGCTGAACATCACGGCGATGAAGTAGACCAACAGCGTCGCCGCGCTGATCACGATCCCGGCCACCGCTAGGCCGAAGCCGTCCTCGCGGGTCTGCTTGATCTGGTTGATTCCCACCAAGCCGCACGCGATGCCGACGAATGAGCCGACGCAGCAGAGGATGCCGACGATTCCGGAGACCAGCGAAATGATCGCCATGGTGTTGGTGCCGGCCTGCATCGCGCCGTAGCCGCCGCCGTAGTCCGGCCCGGGGTAATAGCCGCCCGGGTACGAACCGTAGGGGCCCGGCGCGGGCGGAGGATATGACGCCGGATCGCCGAAGCCCTGGGGCGTTGCGCCGTACGGCTGGTAGCCCGGCGGTGTGTAGCCGAACGGCGGACTCGGAGGCGGGTAGCCGGCCGCCGGGTCCGGCGGTGTGTAGCCGAACGGCGGACTTGGAGGCGGGTAGTTGGGTGGCGAGTGGCCGGCTGCCGGGTGCGGTGGTGGGTAGCCGGCCCCGGGGTCCGGTGGGGGGTAGCCGGGCAGCGGGGCGGCCTGGGTCGGGTAGTCCACCGGGGGCGGATAGTCGACGACCGGGGACGCCGCCGGCGAAGCCCACGGAGCATCGGATATCGGCTGTTCAGCGGCTTGCGTCTGATCGGAATCGGGTTGCGGCGCGCTGTCGTTGGCCTCGCCGGAAGAGTCGCCGGGAGCTGTCATGGTGATGAACGTAGCGCATGGTCCCGCGCCGGGCACCGCGGTGAGTCGGGCCGTCTGCGGCCGGGCTCCGGCTAAGCCAAATGTGCGGCCTGCCGGGGTGCGGATGGTGCGTCCTGGGTGCCGAGATGGAACGATGGTCAGCGTAAAGGCGGGCAGGAGGAGAATGAGGTACCGATGACTAGCCCATTCCAACCAGGACAACCACCCGCCGGTGGGGCTGCCGGTCGACGTAATGTGCCCGCGTTGCCGACACCGCCTAAGGGCTGGCCGGTCGGCTCGTATCCCACCTACGCCGAGGCGCAGCGCGCCGTCGACTACCTGTCCGATCAGGAGTTTCCCGTCCAGCAAGTGACCATCGTCGGCGTCGACCTGATGCAGGTGGAACGCGTCACCGGCCGGCTGACCTGGGGCAAAGTGCTCGGCGGTGGCGTGCTCAGTGGAGCCTGGCTGGGTCTGTTCATCGGCCTGGTGCTCGGTTTCTTCAGCCCGAACCCATGGGGCGCGCTGATCACCGGGCTGGTCGCGGGGGTTTTCTTCGGGCTGATCACCTCGGCCGTGCCGTATGCCATGGCACGCGGCACCAGGGACTTCAGCTCGACCATGCAACTGGTCGCGGGCCGCTACGACGTGCTCTGCGACCCTCAGAATGCCGAGAAAGCGCGAGATCTGCTGGCGCGTCTGGCGATCTGACTGGTGAACCGTCGCGTGCGGCGGTGGGTGGCTGCCTTGATGGCGGCGTCGGCCACCGCGTCGGTGCTCTCGGCCTGCGGCTCCGGCGACCACGGTGTGGTGATCAGCTTCTACACGCCGGCCACCGACGGGGCGACCTTCACCGCCGTCGCCCAACGGTGCTCGGAACAGGCCGGCGGCCGGTACCGCATTGCGCACGTGAGCCTGGCCAGATCGCCCGACCAGCAACGGCTGCAGCTTTCCCGGCGGTTGACCGGGCACGACGACACCCTGGACGTGATGGCGCTCGATGTGGTGTGGACCGCCGAGTTCGCCGAAGCGGGCTGGGCGCTGCCGCTGTCGGACGATCCGTCGGGACTCACCGAGTCCGACGCGACCGGCGATACCCTGCCGGGTCCGCTGAAGACGGCGACCTGGAATGGTCGCCGATACGGCGCGCCGGTCACCACGAACACTCAATTGCTTTGGTATCGAGCAGATTTGGTGCGTCAACCGCCGCGCGACTGGGTTGCCATGGTGGCTGAGGCGGGCCGCCTGCATGCCGCGGGGGAGCCCAGCTGGATCGCCGTGCAGGCCAACGAGGCCGAGGGACTGGTGGTGTGGTTCAACACGCTGCTGGTCAGCGCAGGCGGGCAGGTGCTCTCCGAGGACGGCAAGCGCGTCACCCTGACCGACACCCCCGAACACCGCGCCGCCACGGTGGCCGCGCTGCGGATCCTGAAATCGGTGGCCACCGCGCCGGGCGCCGACCCGTCGATCACCCGCAGCGACGAAGGCGCCGCGCGGTTGGCGGTCGAACAGGGCCAGGCGGCCCTGGAGGTCAACTGGCCCTACGTGTTCGCGTCCCTGCTGGAGAACGCGGTGAAGGGTGGTGTGGCATTCCTGCCGCTGAACCGCGAGCCCGCACTGGCGGGCAGCATCAACGGGGTCGGCACGTTCAGCCCGAGCGATGAGCAATTCAACATCGCCTACGCGGCCAGCCAGAAGGTGTTCGGTTTCGCGCGCTACCCCGGGGTGGTGCCCGGGCAGTCGGCCAAGGTGACGATCGGTGGGCTGAATCTGGCGGTGGCGAGCACCACCAGGCACCGAGCCGAAGCGTTCGAAGCCGTCCGGTGCATACGCAACCTGCAGAACCAGAAGTACGTCGCGATCGAAGGCGGACTGCCCCCGGTGCGGACCTCGCTGTACTCCGACCCGCAGTTCCAGGCGAAGTACCCGATGTACGGCATCATCCGCCAGCAACTCACCGACGCCGCGGTGCGGCCCGCGACGCCGGCGTATCAGGCGGTGTCGATCCGGCTTGCCTCGGCGCTGAGCCCGATCACGGCGATCGACCCGGAACGCACGGCGGACGAACTCGTGGTGCAGGTGCAGAAGGCGATCGACGGCAAGGGATTGCTGCCGTGAATTCTGAACGGCGGTTGGCGTACCTGCTCGTCGCGCCTGCGGTGACCCTGATGCTGGCGGTGACGGCGTACCCGATCGGCTATGCGATGTGGCTGAGCCTGCAGCGCAACAACCTGGCCACCCCGCACGACACCGCGTTCATCGGGCTGGGCAACTACCAGACGATCCTCAGCGACCGTTACTGGTGGACTGCGCTGGCCGTAACGCTGGCGATCACCGTCGTCTCGGTGGCGTTCGAATTTGTACTCGGCCTGTCCCTGGCGCTGGTGATGCACCGCACGCTGATCGGCAAAGGGTTGGTGCGCACCGCAGTGCTGATCCCATACGGCATCGTCACAGTGGTCGCGTCGTACAGCTGGTACTACGCCTGGACGCCGGGCACCGGTTATCTGGCCAACCTGTTGCCCGACGGGAGTGCGCCACTGACGCAACAGATTCCGTCGCTGGGCGTGGTCGTGATCGCCGAGGTGTGGAAGACGACCCCGTTCATGGCGCTACTGCTGCTGGCCGGTTTGGCGTTGGTGCCCGAGGATCTGCTGAAGGCGGCCCAGGTCGACGGCGCGGATGCCTGGCGGCGGCTGACCCGGATCACCCTGCCGATCATCAAGCCGGCGGTGGTGGTGGCGTTGCTGTTCCGGACGCTGGACGCATTCCGGATCTTCGACAACATCTACGTGCTGACCGCTGGGGCCAACAACACCGGCTCGGTGTCAATCCTGGGCTACGACAACCTGTTCAAGGGCTTCAACATCGGCCTGGGCTCGGCGATCAGCGTGCTGATCTTCCTGTGTGTGGGCATCATCGCGCTCGTCTTCATCAAATTGTTCGGTGCGTCGGCGCCCGGGAGTGATTTCGATGCCCGGTGATTCGGTGCGGCGCGCGACGTTCTGGGTAGTGATCGACGTTCTGGTGGTGGCGTATGCGATGCTGCCGGTGCTGTGGATACTCAGCCTTTCGCTCAAGCCGACGTCAATGGTCAAGGACGGCAAGCTGATTCCGTCATCGGTGACCCTGGACAACTACCGCGGCATCTTCCGCGGTGACTTCTTCAGCTCGGCGCTGATAAATTCGATCGGGATCGGATTGACCACCACCGTGATTGCGGTGGTGCTCGGCGCGATGGCGGCCTATGCGGTTGCGCGGCTGAGTTTCCCGGGCAAGCGGGTGCTGATCGGGATGACGTTGCTGATCACCATGTTTCCCGCGATCTCTCTGGTGACACCGCTGTTCGACATCGAACGCGTCGTCGGGTTATTCGACACCTGGCCGGGCCTGATCCTGCCCTACATCACATTCGCGCTGCCGCTGGCGATCTACACGCTGTCGGCCTTTTTCCGGGAGATTCCCTGGGATCTGGAGAAGGCGGCCAAGATGGACGGTGCCACCCCCGCTCAGGCTTTCGTCAAGGTGATCGTTCCGCTGGCCGCCCCGGGTCTGGTGACAGCGGCGATCCTGGTGTTCATCTTCGCCTGGAACGACCTGCTGCTGGCGTTGTCGCTGACCGCCACCAAGGCGGCGATCACCGCTCCGGTGGCGATCGCAAACTTCACCGGCAGTTCGCAATTCGAGGAGCCGACCGGATCGATCGCCGCCGGCGCCATCGTGATCACGATTCCGATCATTGTCTTCGTTCTGATTTTCCAGCGACGCATCGTCGCCGGGTTGACCTCCGGTGCTGTGAAGGGATAGCGCGATGGCCGAGATTGTGCTGGAACACGTCAAGAAGAGCTACCCCGACGGTCATACCGCGGTACAGGACCTCAGCATCACCATCGCCGACGGCGAGTTCCTGATCCTGGTCGGGCCGTCCGGCTGCGGCAAGACCACGACGCTGAATATGATTGCCGGACTTGAGAACATCTCGTCGGGGGAGCTGCTTATCGGCGGCGAACGGGTCAACGAGAAGGCGCCCAAGGATCGCGACATCGCCATGGTGTTCCAGTCCTACGCGCTGTATCCGCACATGACGGTCCGGCAGAACATCGCGTTCCCGCTGACGCTGGCGAAGATGAAGAAGGCCGACATCGCCCAGAAGGTGGAGGAGACCGCCAGGATCCTGGACCTGACCGAACTATTGGATCGCCGACCTTCGCAGTTGTCGGGTGGTCAGCGTCAACGGGTGGCGATGGGCAGGGCAATCGTGCGCCAGCCCAAGGCTTTTCTGATGGACGAGCCGCTGTCCAACCTGGACGCCAAGCTGCGGGTGCAGATGCGCGGCGAGATCGCGCGCCTGCAGAAGAGGCTGGGTACCACCACCGTCTACGTCACCCACGACCAGACCGAGGCCATGACGCTGGGGGACCGGGTGGTGGTGATGCACGGTGGGGTCGCGCAGCAGATCGGCACGCCCACCGAGCTTTACGAGCGGCCGGCGAATCTGTTCGTGGCCGGCTTCATCGGCTCGCCGGCGATGAACTTCTTCCCGGCCACCCTGACGTCGTTCGGATTGACGCTGTCGTTCGGCGAGGTGACGGTGAAGCCGGAGGTGCAGGAGGTGATCGCCGGGCACCCCAAACCGGAGAATGTCATCGTCGGTCTGCGGCCCGAGCACATCCACGATGCCGCGCTGATCGACGGCTACCAGCGGATCGGTTCGCTGATCTTCGAGGTCACCGTCGATCTGGTCGAATCACTGGGCTCCGACAAGTATGTGTACTTCACCACCACGGGTCCGCAGGCGCACTCGGCTCGATTGGATGAGGTGGCCGCTGAATCTGATGTGCATGAAAACCGTTTCGTGGCAAGGGTTCCTGCCGAATCGAAAGCCGTGATCGGACAACCGATCGAATTGGCCTTCGACCCGGCCAAACTCGCCGTCTTCGACGCCGACTCCGGTGTGAACCTGACGGTGCCGGCAGCCCAGTGATTCTCGACAACGTCCGCGCGCATCTGCGCAGCCACTTCGGCACCGACCCCGACTCGGCGAGCGTGACATTCCTCGGTGCCGAGCCGATCGAGGTGCTGCGGTTCCGGGGGCCGGTGGTGCACTACGTGTCGCTGGGCTGCTCGCGGTATCCGATGACGGATCCGACCGAGATGGTCACCGATCATCTGCGTGGTCCGCGCGCCGAAGTGGTGCTGGCCCTGCGTGATCCGGGTCCGATCACCGGGGTGGTGCGCACCATGGCCGTACTTGCGGCCACGCCGGCGGTCGACGGTGTGGTGCTGGTGCCCGATGCGCTGATCGACCTCGGCACGCCGTTGTGGTCAGGTGCGGCTTTTACGGCGGTGTTGTTGGGCCGCAGCGACGTTCCCGATTTGCCGCTGGACCCGCCACGCGAGCCAGTGGTGTTTCTGTCCGCCACGCCCATCACCGCCAACGAGGCGGCCTGGGTGCGACTCAAGGGCGCCGCGGCCATGCGCGAGGCGTGGGTGAACGATGGAGTGGACGTGCTGGACCCGAATCGGCCGGCGGCGCAACCGAGTTAGAGGTGGCTCGGCGCCGAGTGCGAATTCGGCGACGCGACACGCCGTTGCAGCGTCGTGGAATTCACTATCGCGGGCAAGAGGGTGAGGCGGGGGGCGTGGGGCCCCTAGAGCCAGTCGCGCCGGCGGAAGCTGAAGTAGAGAGCCACACAGATCACCACCATGGCGGCGATCACCGACGGGTAGCCCCACCGTGAATCGAGTTCGGGCATGAAGTGGAAGTTCATGCCGTAGATCCCGGCCACCATCGTGGGCACGGCGACGATACCGGCCCAGGCCGAGATCTTGCGCATGTCCATGTTCTGCTGCATCCCGACCCGGGCGAGCGCGGCCTGTACCAGTGAGTTGAGCATGTCGTCGTAACTGGCGATCTGCTCGGCGGCCTGGGTCTGGTGGTCGGCGACGTCGCGCAGATAGCGGCGCACTTCCTTATTGATCAGGTCCTTGTTCTCGACCTGCATGCGCTGAAACGCCCCCGACAGCGGCGCCACACACCGGCGCAACTCCACGACTTCCCGCTTGAGCAGGTAGATCGGCTCGACGTCGATCTTCTTGCCCGGTGCGAAGGCGACCACCTCGATGGCGTCCACGTCGTCTTCCATCAGGCTGGTGACGCCGAGGTAATGGTCGACGACGTAGTCGGCGATCGCGTGCATGACCGCATACGGACCGAGACGCAGGTGTTCGGGCGCACAATCCATCCGTTTGCGGACCTCATGCAGCCCGCCGTGCTCGCCGTGGCGGACGGTGACTACGAAGTCGGCGCCGACGAAGATCATGATCTCCCCGGTTTCGACGATCTCGCGCGCCAGCACCACCGACTCGTGCGGCACGTAATTCACCGTCTTCAGCACCAGGAACAGCGAATCGTCGTAGCGCTCCAGCTTGGGGCGCTGGTGGGCGACCACGGCGTCCTCGACAGCCAACGGGTGCAGACCGTAGGCGTCGGCCACCTCCTGCATCTGCGCTTCGTCGGGCTCGTGCAGCCCGATCCACGCGAACGCCTCCTGGCCGTCCTGCTCGATGTCGCGGACCTTGGCCAGCGCTTCGGCGGGAGTGAACTTTCCGGGCAGCCGCTGGCCGTCGACGTAGACGCCACAATCGACCAACGTCTGCGTCGGCGGACTGGCAACCGGGTGCACGTGCTCCCGGCGCGTTCGAGCGACCGGCCGGAGAGCTTCAGGCAATGCGTCAAACCCCGGGAACATTTCCACCTCCGATCGCCGTGCCGCTCTGCAGGCCGGTCTGCAGGCGCTGGTCATCGTACGCGCCTGGACCGAACAAACGGTTCTTCAACAGCTGATTCCCAGCCGCGCATCAGCCGTCCCTGGACCGGCGATTTCGCAGAGGCGGCAGTGCGCTAGTTTCGACGCGAACCCGTCTTACCCGAAGGAGCAGAACCGACGTGAGCGCAAGTCCTCTCAAGGTTGCCGTCACCGGTGCCGCCGGCCAGATCGGCTACAGCCTGTTGTTCCGCCTGGCCAGCGGCTCGCTGCTCGGCCCGGACCGTCCGATCGAGCTGCGGCTGCTGGAGATCGAGCCGGCACTCAAGGCCCTCGAGGGCGTGGTGATGGAGCTGGACGACTGTGCGTTCCCGCTGCTGGCCGGTGTTGAGATCGGCGCCGACGCCAACAAGATCTTCGACGGCGTGAACCTGGCGCTGCTGGTCGGCGCCCGCCCGCGTGGCCCGGGCATGGAGCGCGGCGACCTGCTGGAGGCCAACGGCGCCATCTTCACCGCCCAGGGCAAGGCGCTGAACTCGGTGGCCGCCGACGACGTGCGCATCGGCGTGACCGGCAACCCGGCCAACACCAACGCGCTGATCGCGATGACCAACGCCCCCGACATCCCGAACGAGCGGTTCTCCGCGCTGACCCGGCTGGACCACAACCGGGCCATCTCCCAGCTGGCCCGCAAGACCGGCGCCAAGGTCACCGACATCAAAAAGATGACGATCTGGGGCAACCACTCGGCCACCCAGTACCCCGACATCTTCCACGCCGAGGTGGGCGGCAAGAACGCCGCCGAGGTGGTCAACGACCAGGACTGGATCGAGAACGACTTCATCCCGACCGTCGCCAAGCGCGGCGCGGCCATCATCGATGCCCGCGGCGCCTCCTCGGCCGCCTCGGCCGCCTCGGCCACCGTCGACGCGGCCCGCTCGTGGCTGCAGGGCACCCCGGACGGCGACTGGGTGTCGATGGCCGTGATCTCCGACGGCTCCTACGGCGTGCCGGAAGGCCTGATCTCGTCGTTCCCGGTCACCACGAAGGACGGCAACTGGTCGATCGTTCAGGGCCTCGAGATCGACGACTTCTCCCGCGCCCGGATCGACAAGTCCACCGCGGAGCTGGCCGACGAGCGCAGCGCCGTCACGGAGTTGAAGCTGATCTGAGGCTTGCCGCTGCCGCATGCGGTCCTGCCGGCCCACGCGACGGGCCGACAGGGCGCGAGCGCACCCGTATCGGCCACCAAAACCAGCGTCCCAGCAGGGCGGCGATAGCGGGCGTCATGAATGCGCGCACCACCAAGGTGTCGAACAACAGGCCCAGGCCGATCGTGGTGCCTACCTGACCGATGGTGCGCAGTTCACTGAACACCATCGAGGACATGGTGAACGCGAACACCAGGCCGGCGTTGGTCACGACCTTGCCGGTACCGCCCATCGCGCGAATGATGCCGGTGTTGATGCCGGCCGGAATCTCCTCTTTGATGCGGGACACCAGCAACAGGTTGTAATCCGAACCCACCGCCAACAGAACGATGACGGACATCGCGAGCACCGCCCAGTGGATGTGGATGCCGACGAGGTATTGCCAGACGAGAACGGACATCCCGAAAGACGCCCCGAGCGAAAAAACCACGGTGCCGACGATCACCAACGCGGCGACCAGACTTCGCGTGTTGATCAGCATGACGATGAAGATGAGACACAGTGCGGCAATGCCCGCGATCAAGAGGTCGTATATGGACCCTTCCACCACGTCCTTGATGGTTGCGGCAGCGCCGGTGACGTAGATGTCGGCGTGTTCCAGCGGCGTTCCTTTGAGCGCCTCTTCGGCCGCTGTCCTGATCGGTTCGACCCGCGCGATCCCATCGGCGGAGGCGGGATCACCGCGCTGCGTGATGAGCATGCGGGCCGCCTTGCCGTCGGGCGACAGGAACACTTTCATGATCCTTTTGAAGTCCGCATTTTCGAGAACCTCGGGCGGCAGGTAGAAAGAATCGTCGTTCTTGGCCGCGTCGAAAGCCTTACCCATAGCGGCAGCGTCGCTGCCCTGCTCGCTTATTTGATCAAACATCCCGGCCGCGGTGCTGTGCATGCTCAGCAACTGAATCCGCATGTTCTGCATTGCCGCGATCATCGGCGGGAACTGGGTGAGCAACTCCGGCATGATCGCATCGACCCGTCCGAGGTCTGCCACCAACTCGTGAAACTTGCCGCTGATTACATCAACGCCGTCGATTGAATCGTAGAGCGATCGAAGCGACCAGCACACCGGAATGTCGTAGCAGTGCTTCTCCCAATAGAAGTAGCTGCGTACCGGCCGCCAGAAGTCGTCGAAATCCGCAATCCGGTCTCGCAATTCATCGGTGAGGGCCGCCATATCCGTCGCGTCGACGATCATCCGATGATTCGTTTCGACGAACTGTTGCATCAGGCTATACATGCGCTGCATGGTGTCGATCGCTTTCGCCATCTCCTCGGCCTGACTGAGCATGTCGTCGATACGCGCGTGCTGGAATTTCACCGATTCGAGCGCAACGACACCTTGGATGCTCAGCAGGTAGGGCAGCGACGCGTGCTCGATCGGGGTTCCCTCGGGGCGAGTGACGGATTGCACCCTGGATATTCCGGGAACGGCGAGGACGGCTTTCGCGAGTCGATTAAGTATCAAGAAATCCGCCGGATTGCGTAAATCATGATCGGCCTCGACCAGCAGTACTTCCGGCATCATCACTCGCGACGCCGGGAAATGTCGCGCCACGGCCGCGTAGCCTTTGTTACCGGGCGAATTCTGAGAAATGAACTTCTGGTCGTTATAGCTGGGTTTGTATCCAAGCAGCGTCACCACCCCGATGAGCGCTACGGCTACCGTGACCAGCAGAACGGGCGCGGGCCAGCGAACGACCACCGTACCCACTCGCCGCCATCGACGAGCCGAAATCTTCCGACCGGGGTCGAACAGTCCGAAGCGGCTGCCTACAGCGATAGCGGCCGGAACCATCGTCACTGCGGTCAGGACCGCGACGAATATTCCCAGGGAACAAGGGATGCCCAGCGGCTGGAAATACGGCAGCCTGGTAAAGCTCAAACAGAAGATCGCCCCGGCGATCGTCAAACCGGAGGCGAGGACCACCTTGGCGACTCCCCGGTATGCGGTGTAATAGGCCGTTTGCCGATCTTCACCGGCCTGACGTGCCTCGTGATAACGCCCCAGGAAAAAAATTGCGTAATCGGTGCCGGCCGCAATTCCCACGGCCATCACCAGATTCACGACGAACGTCGTCAGACCGACGATCTGTTGGTCGCCGAGAAATGCGACGACTCCCCGAGCCACCTGCAACTCTATTCCGACCATGATCAGCAGCAGGATGACCGTCGTCGCCGAACGGTAGACGAGCAGCAACATCACGAAGATCACCGAGAGGCTTATCGCCGTCATGACGATGACCGACTTGTCACCGCTGTCTTGGGCATCCGCGGCGAGGGCGGCGGTGCCGGTCACGTAAACCGTGACGCCCGGCGGCGGCGTCGTCCGGGCCACGATTCGCCGGACCGCCGCAGTGGACTCGTTGCCCAACGTCTCGCCCGGGTTGCCGGCTAGGAGCAGCTGAACGTATGCGGCCTTCCCGTCGGCGCTCTGCACAGCGCCGGCCATCAGTGGGTCGGCCCAGAAATCCTGGATGTGTTGCACGTGCTCGTGGTCGTCTGCCAACCGACGGACCAGTTCGTCGTAGTACTTGTGTGCTTCCGCTCCGAGACGTTGCCGGCCTTCCAGGACGACCATCACGAAGCTGAAGGAATCGGATTCCTTGAAGTCCGCATCCATCCGCTGCAACGCCTTGAACGACGGCGCGTCCTTGGGCACCAGCGATACCGAATGCTCCTTCTCGACTAGCTCCAGCGGGGGGACGCAGACGGTCGCAATGACGCTGATTGCCATCCACGCCAAAATGATTGGCACGGCCAACCGATGAATCGTGCGGGCGACCAGAGGCGCCCCGGAGCTTTCGCCGGTCACGTGCTCGCCGCTCAAGCCTGCAGCGGAATGCACTGTCGCCGCATTTCAGTCCGGGTTCCGGCGACCGCGCAGACACGGGGTTCACCCATCGCACTCAACCTTCCGCCCTTACCGGATGGAGCAGAGTAAATCATGGGGCGGGCGCTTTCACCTGCCAATTCGGCCTATGCCGAACGCGAGCGGGGCGGTGACCTCACGTCGAATCCTGCGCCTCGCCTGTTGGCGTCCAGTACGGTTTGGACTACTCATTTCGGGTGATGGTTCGCAGCGAAGCGAGGCTAGTCGGATGGAAAGCGATGACCGGGCGTTTCCGCTGACGCCTGGGCAGCTCGACATCTGGCTGGCTCACGAAACCGGCCAGCTGAATGTGCAATGGCAGCTCGGACTCTTCGCCAGGATCGAGGGAGCGATCGACCGCGCTGCCGTCGAGCAGGCGATGCGCCGGGTGCTGCATGAGGCCGAACCGCCACGGGTCGCCATCTTCGAGGCGAACGGCCAGGTGTTGCAAAAGGCGATCGAATACCCCGATGCCGCAGTCGTGTTCCATGACCTGAGCGGTTCGCGCCACCCCGTGCAGGAGGCCCGCGCACTGGCGGCCGCGATACAAAGCACGCCGATGCCGTTGACCGGCCCACTGTTCACGTTCGCGTTGTTCCAAACGTGGGACGACGAATACTACTTATTCGCCTGCGGCCACCACATCGTGATAGACGGCACGGGTATCGCGCTGGTGTTCAATCGGTTGGCGACTGTCTACTCCGCGATCGCTTCCCAAAAGCCCATTCCCCCAGCATTTTTCGGGTCGTTGCAGGATCTGGTCCAGTGCGAGTCCGAATACCGGGCGTCCGACGACTTCCTGGATGATCGGGCTTATTGGAGCAGGAATCTGCCGTCGGAAAGCGGACCGCGATACCGGATGCCAAGGGACGCGCGGGCGGCTGATTTACCTTCTTCGTCGGTACCGGTCCGGTTGGACTCGGTCGCCCTTCGCCGCGTGCAGCAGTTGGCCCAGACGCGGACGCTGTCCCAGTCGTCGGTGATGGCCGCAGCTTGTGCGCTGCTGGTGCACGGGTGGTGCGGCGACGGCCCGGAGGTGGTGCTTGACTTCCCGGTCAGCAGGCGAGTGCGCCCGGAGTCCAAGCGGATTCCCGGGATGCTGGCCGGGGTGGTGCCACTGGTGCTGCGCGTCCTTCCGGACTCTTCGGTTGCCGATTTTTGTGCGCATGTCGACGATCGGATACGGCAAGCGTTGCGGCATCAGCGGTTTCCGGTGTACGCCCTCGAGCGGGAATCCCGTGGCGGACTGGCGCTGCCGGTCGATCGGGTCAGCGTCAACTTCGTGCCCGGCCAGACCGCGCTCGACCTTGTCGGTCTCGAGGCGTCGATACTGCATGCGAGTATCGGCCTCCCGAGCAGCTTCGGGCTGATCTTCGGTGGCGCTGGTGATCAGATTTCGTTCGGCACGGCCGGTGCCGCGCAACCATTTTCGAGCTTCGGGGTCTCCGATCTGGCAAGGCGGCTGGAGCAAGTGCTGCTGGCGATGGCCGCCGATCCGGGCGGACGGCTCTCGTCCCTGTCGTTGCTCGACAGCGGTGATGGCACCGGCCTGGACGGGTGGGGCAACCGGGCGGCGCTGACGCAGTGCTGCATGCCGGCGGTCACGATTCCCGGGTTGTTCGCCGAGCAGGTGGCCCGCAACCCGGAGGCAACGGCGGTGAGCTTCGAGGGTCTGTCGATGACCTACCGGGAACTCGACGAGGCCGCCAACCGACTGGCGGGTCTCTTGGCCGGTCGTGGTGTGCGTCCGGGCGCGGTTGTGGGACTGTTGGTTTCACGATCCGCCTCGGCCATCGTGGCGATACTGGCGGTACTCAAGACGGGCGCGGCGTATCTGCCGATCGACCCTGCACTGCCGGTCGCCCGGATCGGGTTCCTCATTGACGACGCGGAACCGGTCGCCGTGCTCACCACCGCCGGGTTACTTCACCGGCTGGACGGCCACGCGGTGCCGATCATCGATATCAGTGAGCAGGTGGACCCTGAAGCTGGCCCGCAGCCGTTGTCCGTCGGCGCTGACGGCATCGCTTACGTCATCTACACCTCGGGTACCACTGGGACGCCCAAAGGTGTTGCGATCACCCATCGCAATGTGACCCACCTGGTGCACTCGCTGCATGCGCGCCTCCCGGCGGCGGGTGTGTGGTCGCAGTGGCATTCGCTGGCGTTCGACGCCTCGGTGCAGGAGATCTTCGGCGCGCTGCTCGGCGGTGGGCAGCTGGTGGTGGTGCCCGACTCGGTGGCCGCCTCGCCGGACGAGTTTCACGCCTTGCTGGTCGCCGAACGGGTGAGCGTGTTGAGTCAAACTGCCTCCGCGGTAAGCGTTTTGCAGACTCAAGGGTTGGACTCGGTGTCCCTGCTGGTAGGAGCCGAGCCATGCCCGGCCGAACTGGTGGATCGGTGGGCGGCCGGGCGGGTGATGCTCAACGTCTATGGCCCGACCGAGACCACAGTGGACGTGGCAATCAGCGCGCCGCTGAGCCCTGGGGCAGGTGTTCCGCCCATCGGTTCGCCGGTGACCGGCGCGGCGTTCTTTGTCCTCGACGGGTGGCTACGGCCGGTGCCGTCCGGGGTGGTAGGGGAGCTCTATGTGGGTGGTGCCGCGGTGGGCGTCGGATATGTGCGCCGATCCGGGTTGACCGCGGCGCGATTCGTCGCCTGTCCCTTCGGTGGCCTGGGAGGGCGCATGTATCGCACCGGGGATCTGGTGCGGTGGCGTCCCGACGGACAGCTGGAGTATCTCGGGCGTGCGGACGAGCAGGTCAAGATTCGCGGGTATCGCATCGAACTCGGTGAGGTCGAAGCGACACTGAGGAGACATCCGCGGGTGGCTCAGGCTGCGGTGACCGCCCGCAGCGTGGCCGGCGGTGCCGCGGACGGAATCGGCGACGCGCAGCTGGTCGGCTATGTGGTGCTTGATGCGCAGGTCGACGGTCCGGGGCAGACGCCATCGGCGGTCGAGCTGCGCCAGTATGCATCCGCAATGCTGCCGCATTTCATGGTCCCGGCGACGATCATGGTGCTCGAGTCGCTGCCCCTGACGGTCAACGGCAAACTCGATCGGCGGGCTCTGCCGGCTCCGGAGTTCGTCAGCACAGTGCCGTATCGGGAGCCGCGTGAAGCATGCGAACGCGAGCTGGCCGGACTGTTCGGCGACGTTCTCGGGGTGACGACGGTCGGTATCGATGACGGGTTTTTCGACCTGGGCGGCCACTCGCTGTCGGCGATGCGGTTGGTGGCACGGACCCGGGCCGAGTTGGGTGTCGAGATCGGAATCCGGGCGTTCTTCGAGGCGCCCACGGTGGCCGGATTGGCCGAACTGGTGCGGGCGCAGTCCGGCGACCTGCCTGGGACGGCCTTGGTCGCGCAGCAGCGGCCCGCGGTGGTCCCGCTGTCGTTCGCGCAGAGTCGGTTGTGGTTCATCGACCAAATCCAGGGCCCCGCGCCGGTTTACAACATGGCGGTCGCGTTGCAGCTGCGCGGCCGGCTCGATTCCGGGGCGCTGAGTGCGGCGTTGTCCGACGTGGTGGAGCGCCACGAGAGCCTGCGCACCGTGTTCCCGGCTCCCGAGGGAATGCCTCATCAGCTGGTAATCCCCGCGGCGCAAGCAGATTTCGGCTGGCAGATCATCGACGCAGCCGGGTGGCCGGCGAGTCGACTGGATGTGGCCATCGACACCGCGGCAGCTCACCCGTTCCGGTTGTCCGAAGAAATACCCATGCGGGCAACACTTTTCCGTGTTCGCGACAACGAGCATGCCCTGGTGCTCGTGCTGCACCACATTGCCGCCGACGGCTGGTCCGTCACCCCGCTGGCGCGCGATATCGGCGTGGCGTACGTCAGTCGATGCGCCGGCCGGGCGCCGGGCTGGCCACCGCTGCCGGTGCAGTACGCCGACTACACCTTGTGGCAACGTGCACAACTGGGTGACCCCGGCGATCGGGACAGCCGCATCGCCAAGGAACTGCGGTTCTGGGAGGAGAACCTGTCCGGGCTACCGGAGCCCGTGGCGCTTCCGACCGTTCGACCCTATCCACCGGTCGCCGATTATCGCGGCGCGCAGGTCACGGTGGACTGGCCGGCGCAGCTGCAGCAACAGATTGCCCGGGTGGCCGGCGAGCACAACGCGACCAGCTTCATGGTGATGCAGGCCGCGCTGGCGGTGTTGTTGTCCGCACTGGGCGCCGAAAGCGATGTGGTGGTGGGCTTTCCGATCGCTGGGCGGCGCGATCCCGCGCTGGACGACTTGGTCGGATTCTTCGTCAACACGTTGGTGCTCCGGGTCGACCTGGCCGGGGACCCAAGCTTTGCCGAGCTGTTGGCCCAGGTGCGACGCCGCAGTCTGGAAGCCTACGAGCATCAAGATGTGCCCTTTGAGTTGTTGGTGGAGCGGCTCAACCCACCCCGCAGCCTGACCCGACACCCGTTGGTCCAGGTGGTGCTGGCATGGCAGAACGTCCCCGGCCAACAGTTCGATCCCGCCGCCGGGCTGACTCTGGGCGATCTGCACGTCACGCCGAAGTCGCTGAACACCCACAGCGCCCGCATGGACCTGACGTTCTCCCTCGGTGAGTTCTGGACCGCGGACGGTGAACCTGCCGGCATCAGAGGAGGCGTGGAATTCCGCACCGATGTATTCGACGCGGAGAGCATCGAAACACTCGTCGAGTGGTTCCAGCGGGTGGTGGCGGCGTTGACGGCCGACCCGGCCCGGCCGGTGTCGGCGGTGGATCTGCTCGACGAGGTTTCCCGTGCCCGGCTGGACGGGTGGGGCAACCGGGCGATGTTGACCGGGCCCCCCACCCCTTCGGCGTCGATCCCTGCCGTGTGGGCGGCCCAGGTTGCGCGCAGCCCGGCCGCGGTGGCGCTCACCGACGGAAGCAGGTCCTGGACCTATCAGGAGGTGGACGATGCCGCGAATCGGTTGGCGCACCTGATTTCCCGACATGGAGTCAGCGCGGGTGCGCGGGTGGCACTGCTTCTCGAGCGGTCGGCCGAAGCCGTCGTTTCCATATTGGCGGTGCTGAAGGCCGGAGCAGCCTATCTGCCGTTGGATCCCGGGTGGCCTTCGGCGCGGCTGGAGTTCATGCTCGCCGACGCCACGCCGACGGCCGTCATCACCACCGCGGGTCAGCGCGCCCGGTGCGACGGACAGCTCCTGGCGGTGATCGTCGTCGACGAGGCGAACCTCGGCCCCGACCTCGAAGCAGGCCCGAACCACGCGCCGCCACCCCCGGCCGGCGACGACATCGCCTACCTCATCTACACATCGGGTACTACCGGCATCCCCAAAGGCGTGGCGATCACCCACCGCAACGTGACCGACCAGATCATGTCCCTCGACGGGGGACTGCCCGCAGCGTCGGAACAGGTTTGGCCGCAATGCCATTCCCTGGCCTTCGACTTCTCGGTGTGGGAGATCTGCGGGGCGCTGCTGCGCGGCGGGCGACTGGTGATTGTGCCCGAGTCAATTGCCGCCTCAGCCAAAGACTTTCCCGCGCTACTGATCTCGGAGCACGTCAACGTGCTGAGTCAGACCCCCTCTGCGGTGGCGATGTTGCCCGCGGAGGGACTGGATTCCGTTGCGTTGGTGGTGGGCGGAGAGCCCTGCCCGGCCGACGTGGTGCAGCGGTGGGCGCCGGGGCGCGTAATGATAAACGCGTACGGCCCCACCGAGACAACGATCTATGCGTCGATCAGTGCGCCTTTGACGGCGGAGCAGCCGCGGGCCGGTGCGGCGCCGATCGGTTCGCCGGTGCCGCAGGCGGCGCTGTTCGTGCTCGACCGGCGGTTGCGGGCGGTACCGGTGGGTGTGGTCGGCGAGTTGTACATCGCGGGTAACGGTGTGGGGGTCGGCTATTGGTGCCGGTCGGGGTTGACCGCGGCGCGGTTCGTGGCGTGCCCGTTCGGGGGCCCGGGGCGGCGCATGTACCGTACCGGGGATCTGGTGCGGTGGCGGGCCGATGGGCAGCTGGACTATGTGGCGCGCGCCGACGAGCAGGTCAAGGTGCGTGGCTACCGGATCGAACTGGGTGAGGTGCGCGCGGCACTGGCCGAGTGCGACGGCGTGCGCCAGGCGGTGGTGATCGCCCGCGAAGACCGGCACGGCACCTCGCGTCTGGTGGGTTACGTGACCGGGTCGGCAGACCCCGTTGCGGTGCGAACCGAAGTGGCCGAACGACTTCCGGGTTATCTGGTGCCGGCCGCGGTGCTGAAGATCGACAACGTGCCGCTGACGGTCAACGGCAAGCTGGACATTCGTGCATTGCCTGCGCCGCAGTACACAGCTGCAACTCGATACCGCGCGCCCGCCACGCCGGTCGAGGAAGTCTTGGCCGGCATCTACGCCGAGGTGCTGGGACTCGAGCGGGTAGGGGTTGACGACTCGTTCTTCGACCTGGGCGGGGACTCGCTGTCGGCCATGCGGCTGGTCGCCGCGATCAACACCAGCCTGGACACCGACCTTGCGGTGCGTACAGTTTTCGAAGCGCAATCGGTGAGCGGCCTGAGTCGACAGCTGAGCCGACATGCCCGCTCGCCCAGCTTCACCGCGGTGCACGGGTCCGAAGCTGCCGTCGTGCACGCCGCCGACCTGACGCTGGACAAGTTCATCGATGCGGCGACGCTGGCGGGCGCGCCGACGTTGCCGCGCCCGAGCGCCGAGGTGCGGACGGTGCTGCTGACCGGGGCGACCGGTTTCCTCGGACGCTTTCTCGTTCTGGAATTGATGCAACGCATGAAGCCGATCGACGGCAGGCTGATCTGCCTGGTGCGGGCGAACTCCGACGAGGACGCGCGGCGCCGGCTGGACAAGACCTTCGACAGCGGCGACCCGAAACTGTTGCGGCACTTCCACGAACTGGCTGCCGATTGTCTTGAGGTCATCGCCGGTGACAAGTCCGAAGCCAATCTCGGTTTGAACCAACAGGTTTGGCAGCGGTTGGCCGACAGTGTCGATCTGATAGTCGATTCGGCGGCCCTGGTCAACGGCATCCTGCCGTACCGCGAGCTGTTCGGGCCCAACGTGGTGGGTAGCGCCGAGCTGATCCGCCTCGCGCTCACCACCAAGCTCAAAACGTACGCATACACCTCGACCGCCAACGTCGGAGACCAGATCGAGGTGTCGGCCTTCACCGAGGACGCCGACATCAGGGTCATCAGCCCCACCCGGGCCAACCATCACGGCTACACCGTTGGCTACGGCAACAGCAAGTGGGCCGGAGAGGTATTGCTGCGTGAGGCCCACGATCTGAGCGGGCTGCCGGTGGCGGTGTTCCGCTGCGGAATGATCCTGGCGGACTGCAGCTATGCAGGCCAGCTCAATGTGTCGGACACCTTCACCAGGGGCTTACTGAGCATCCTGGCCACCGGCACCGCTCCGGGCTCGTTCTACCAACTCGACGCCGACGGCAACCGGCAACGCGCACACTTCGACGGACTGCCGGTCACCTTCGTCGCCGAGGCGATCGCCACCCTGGGTCTCCGTCTGGCTGATGGATTCACGACGCTCCATGTGATGAACACCCACGATGACGGCATCGGGCTTGACGAGTACGTCGACTGGCTGATCGAGGCCGGTTACCCGATTGAGCGCATCGACGATTTCGGGGACTGGCTGCGGCGATTCGAGGCTGGCTTACGCGGCCTGCCGGATCGTCAGCGGCGGCAGTCGGTGCTGCCGGCGTTGTCGTTGTCCGGTCTTGCGGGATTCGCGCCCCCCGAGCCGAGCCGCGGGTCCCCCGCCGCGACCGAGCGGTTCCGCGCGGCAGTACGGGAATCGAAAATCGGCCCGGATAAGGACAATCCGGAGATACCGCACGTCTCGGCGTCCATCATCGTCAAGTACCTCAACGACTTGCGCCTGCTCGGGTTCCTCTAGCGAGGGTGGCGCTACTCCGCAGCCGGTCGTAGGCGAGATCGCATGATCTTGTATTCCAAGATGCCTGCCCGCAGTTGCTCGTAGACCACAGAGCCGGGCAGGGCAAGGAAATTGGCCACCCGAGGACCCGTGTCCCCGTAGATCCGATCCCAGTCACCGACGGCCTGGTTGCGTGAGGCGATGACGTTGGCGGTGATATCCCGCTCGCTTTCGATCGAGAAGTCCAGCGTCCGCAACCGCGTCCTTACCTGGTCCCACTCGTAGGAGCCCAGCAGATCGGTGTGCAGGAACCAGGCTCCGGGACGGCTGATCCGGCGCACTTCGCCGAGGAACTTCCCGAGATTGCTGTAGGAGTGCGATGACTCCACATTCATGACGACATCGCAGGACTCGTTGTCCAGCGGGAGATTCAAGGCGTCGCCCACCTCGAAGCGCAGCGAGGGATTGAGGTGTGTCGCGCGGCAGAAGGCGATCGCCTCCGAAGACCTGTCAACGCCGGTCACCTGAGCGGCGAAGTTCTCCGCGACGAGTGCGGCGGTACCGCCGCGACCGCATCCGATGTCGACGACGGCGCAGCCGTTGAGGTCCAGCGAGCCGATGAGCTCGAACACCAGGCGGACCGAGTTGGCGTTGAAGGTGCCTTCGCGGATGACGGCGGTGGAGTCATTGCGAGAATCCATCGCGGCGTATCCGTAGTTCAAGAAGTGCGAGACCTTGGCCAACCCGACGGCCGCGAACCGGCGACTGAGTTGATCGTAGAAGCTGTGCCAGCCAGCGGGCGTCGTCGACATGAGGTCATCGGCGAGATGCGCCGAAATCGGTTCGGAGACGGCTTCATCAGTGTTGTCCATCTACGTCGTCGCGATCTGCTCGGCCAGGTGCTCGGCGAAGGACGTGATGGTCGGGTAGTCGAAAACCGCGGTGGCGGTGATCGTGAATGCGCCGCCGAACTGGCCGAGCAACCGGTTGCGTAGTTCGACGGCCATCAGGGAATCCATGCCGAGTTCAAGGAATCGGCTGGATGCCGCCGGTGGCTGGGCGAGTCCGAGGAAGTGTTGCAGTTCGGACTGCAGATGCTCGGTGAGGAAGCCGGCCAGTTGCGGCCTCGGCACCTCCTGCAGTTGTCGCAGCAGTGCGCTGTCGACGGGCGTCGCCACGACGTCGCTGGGCAGGACATATTCGAGAACGGGTGGGCGGTGCGCACTCAGCAGCTTCGCGACGCGTTGCCAGTTGGCCTTCACGACGACCACCTGCGCGATTCCGTGCGCGACGATTTCACTGACCGCGTTCAGCGCCGCATCGGGCGCGAGTGGAATCAGGCCGCGTGCACCAAGATTGGCCCGTGCGGCGTCCGAACTGGCCATCCCGCCGTGCGCCCACGGGCCGAAGTTGATGCTGCTGGCCGGCAGGCCTTGCGCCTTGCGATAGGCAACGAGCCCGTCGAGCAGCGCGTTGGCGGTCGCGTAGTTGGCCTGCCCCGCCGCCCCCAGTACGCTGGCGCCCGACGAGTACATGACGAAGAAGTCGAGATCCTCGTTTTTGGTCAACCGATGTAAATGCCAGGCGCCCAATGCCTTCGGCCGCATGGTGTTTCGAAACCGCGCCAAGCTCTGTTGGGGCAGCAGTGCGTCGTCGAGCACACCCGCCAGGTGCGCCACACCGGCGAGCGGCGGCAGATCAGCCCGGATCTGTTCCAGCACCGCAGCCAACTGGTGCTCGTCGCCGACGTCGGCCGCAAAGGTGTGAATGCGGCACCGGTAGCGCTCCGTGATGGCGTCGATCTCCCGCTGAGCGTCCGCGTCGGGTGCGCGCCGGCTGGTCAAGACGATGTCACCGGCTCCGAGTTGGGCGAGGTGCGCCGCCGTGTGCATACCGAGCGCTCCGAGGCCGCCGGTGATCAGATAGCTCCGATCTCCGCGCCCATGAAGCGGTTTGGGCATCTGCAGCACAATCTTGCCGATATGTCTGGCCTGCTGCATGCGGCGAAACGCGGTCTTGGCATCGGCCAGCGGGTAGATCTCTAGAGCAGGCGGCACGAGTTCCCCGCTGGCCAGTCCGTCCGCCAGAACCGACATCAAGCCGCGGATGCGTTCCGGGTCCTGCATCATCAACAGGTCCAGCGCCACGATCTCGTAGTCGATGTCCGGGCGGGCAGCCGCCATCTGCTCATGGGTCCAGATGTCCCGTTTGGCGATCTCGACGAACCGGGCCTGCTGGGCGGTCGCCCGCAGCGTCGCTTCGATGAATCCCTCGTTGGTCAAGCTGTTGAGCACGACGTCGACCCCGGCGCCATCGGTGTCCGCGAGGATCTGATCGGCGAAATCGGTACTGCGCGAGTCGTAGATGTGCTCCACGCCGATCTTGTGTAACGTCGCCCGCTTGTACTCGCTGGCGGTCGCGAAGACGGTTGCTCCGCGTTGCCGTGCCACCTGGATCGCGGCCAGGCCGACGCCACCGCTGGCGGCGTGGATAAGCACCCGATCGCCGGGTCCCAACTTCGCCCAGTCGAACGCCAGGAACGCGGTCAACATCGCTGTCGGTGTGCTCGCCGCGGCGGTCGCGTCGATACCGTCCGGCACCCCCGCCAGGAAGCGGACGGGCACGTTTGCCCGACTGACCATCGATCCCGCCGTTGCCCCGAAAACCCGTTGTCCAACCTCGAATTCGGTAACGCCCGGACCCACCGCAGTCACGATGCCGCAGACATCGCCGCCGACCGGCCCGGCGTAACCCGGGTAGAGGCCGAGCACGTTGAGCACATCCCGGAAATTCAGACCGGCGGCCTCCACCCGGATCTGTACGTGGCCCGCAAACGGTGCCGAGACTTCCAGCTCGGCCAGGCGCAGGTTGTTGATGGCACCCCGTTCGGTGGGTTCCAAAATATAGTCAGCCGCACGGGGCACGGTCAGGTGGCCACCGCGCGCCCACGGCAGCAGCCGCGGCACCAGCAACTTCCCTTGTCGCAGCGCGACTTCGGATTCCTCGGGTTGGGTAGCCAGAAGACCGGCCAGTGCGCGCACAGCGTCGTCCGAGCCGTCGTGATCGACCAGTCGGCAACGCAGCTGCGGCTGCTCGGCGACGATGCTGCGTCCGAGCCCCCACAGCGCCGCCTGCACCGGGTCGACCGGCTCGCCGGATTCGGTCGCCACGGCCCGTTGCGTGACGATCCACAGACCCGCGGGGAGTCTCGCCGCCTCCGGTGCCAGCAGGGTGTGCACCACCCTGAGCAGCTCACCGATCTCGGTCTCGAGTCGCGCGTTGAATTCGGTGCTCGACTCTTCTGCGCCGGGACGCGCGGTGGCGCCCCAGACGATGCCGGAGACCGGCACTCCGCGGTCCTGAGCCTGCGCGAACAACTCCGCCCAGGAATCCAGATCCGTTGTGCGGCTGGATCGGAGGCAGCCGGGCAGGTCGGCCGCCAGCTTGTCGAATCCGGCGACCAGCCAGGTCAGGGCAGCCCCACCCGCACCGGCGCCTGTTGACGCCGCGACTTCGCGCCAGCCGATGCTGTACAGGTTGCGGGTGGCGTCCCCGCCGAGCCCGCGCAGCAACGCCTCGCGGGGCGCACGCTTCACCTTGAACTCACGAATTCCGCCCAGGCGGCGGCCATCTCGATCCACGAAATCGAGGTCGAAGGCCTGAGTCTCGCCATCGTGATCGCCCGGTTGCCACCTCGCGCGGCAATAGAAGCGCCTGGGCATCGGCTCGTTGAGCTCCACCCGCCCGTACTGCAGCGGCAGGAACAGAGCCGCGGCGGCCTGCCCGAGTTCAGCCGCGGCGCGCACCATCGGCGAGGCGGGGGAGGCGACGCCGGTGCACAGGTCCAGCAGCACGGGATGGACGGGCTCGCTGGCGAGTTGCTCGGCGAGTTCGGGACCGACGGCGATGTCACCCACCGATTCACCGTCGCCGACCCAGAGCGATTTCAGGGACGTCGACCAGGTGGGGCCCAACGCCAGTTCCATGTCGGCCAGGGCCTCGAACAGCTGCTGCGGGCGCGTGCGAGCCAACCGCTCGCACAAGGCGTCGATGGACTCTTCCCGTTCCGGCGCCGGCTCGGTCGTCCCCTCTTCGTCGAGGCCCGACTTCACCTTGCCATCCGCATTCAACGACCACTCGGCGTCGCGTTCGCCGTAGGGGCGGCTGTCCACCCGGAAGGCCCAACCGCCCTCGTCCACCGGATGCAGAGTCAGCTGCACCTCGCGAGTGGTCTTCTCGCCCAGAATGATCGGTTCGTAGAAGAAGACTTCGCGCACCTGCGCGGGGGCTCCGACCGCAGCCAAGGCCATCGCCGCGTACGTGGCGCCAGGGACGACGACGGTGCCGTAGATGACGTGATCCGACAGCCACGGTTGTGATTTGAGCGACACCAAGCTGGTGTAGACGACATCGCCAGAGGCGAGATCCTTTCCGCTGCCCAGAATGCCGGAACTGGCAGCGCCGTCGGCGCGGAGGCCGGACGTCTTCGGCCAGAACCGGCGGCGCTGGAATGGATAGGTGGGCAGCTCGACCCGGTTTCGTGGCCGATGATGCAGAGCGGCGAAGTCCGCACGGCATCCGGCCGCATAGGCGGCCGCCAGCGCTTCGGTGATCTGACGCCGGGCGTCGGTGCCCTTGCGCAGGGAGACGACAGCGCGCGCAGCCCCCAGGGATTCCGGCCAGATCTGCAGGGCGGCCCCAGTCAGAATCGGCTGCGGACCAAGCTCCATCACGACCGAGCAGCCCAGCTCCGCTACCGTGCGCACGCTTTCGGCGAATCGCACCGGCTGGCGCGAATGCTTACGCCAGTACTGCGCATCCAGCGGGTTGTCGGCCGTGATGACCGCACCCGTGCGATTGCAGATCAGCGGTACGGTCGGCACGCCGAAAGTCATTCGGGCCGCGTGCGTTTCGAACTCGCTCAGCGCCGGCTCCATCAGCTCGGAATGGAAAGCGTGACTGGTCTCCAGCCAGTTGCACCGGATCCCGTCATTGCCGGCGACGATCTGTTCCAGATCCTCGCCCGGACCCGACAGCACGGTGTTGGAGCCGTTGTACGCGGCCACCGACACCCGCGGGAACTTGTCGGCGATGTCCTCGATCTGCCTGGCGTCGGCGAACATCGCCACCATCCGCCCGCCGTCGGGCAGATCGCCGAACACCCGGCCCCGTTGTGCAATGAGCCGTGCCCCGTCCTCGAGGCTGAATACCCCGGCCACGCATGCCGCAGCGTACTGGCCCACACTGTGGCCGAGCACCACGTCGGGCTCGATACCCCAGGACTGCCACAGCCGTGCCAGGCCCATCTCGATGGCGAACAGCGCCGGCTGCGCAAAAGACGTGTGGCGCAGTATATTTTCGCCATCGTTTTCGGTGTTGAACACCACTTCCAGGAGCGGACGCGCCGTGATCTCCTCGACCGCCTGCGCGCACCGTTTCACGGTTTCGGCGAAAACCGGCTCACTGTCGAACAATTCGCGTGCCATCCCCGGGTACTGGCTGCCCTGCCCGGTGAAGAACCACGCCGTCTTCGGTGGATCGCCGCACTCGCCTCGCAGCGCACCCGGTCCCAGCCGGTTCTCGGCCAGTCCGCTCAACAGCTCCTGAGCCTGTTGCACCGAATTCACCACCAGCGCTGCCCGATGCTCGAAATGCGAACGGCCCACCCCCGCGGTGAAACACACGTCGGCCAGGTCGGCATCGGGATGCTCGCTCAACCACGTCGCATAGCGCTGCGCCAGCCCCGTCAACGCGGAGGCGGAACGCGCCGAAAACGCCAGCAGCTCAGCCCGTTCGTCACCGGCCGTCGGTTCCGGCGCCGCCACCTCGTCGTGAGGTGAGGCCTGCGGCGCCTCCTCGACCAGCACGTGGGCGTTGGTGCCGGAGAACCCGAAAGAACTTATCCCGGCACGGCGTGGCCGGCCATCGTGATCGGTGGAGCCCTGCCACGGCGCTGCCTTATCAAGCACCCGGACCGGCAGCGAGTTCCACGGAATGTGCGGCGACGGCGTCTTGAAGTGAAGGTTCTGCGGCAACATTTCGTGCTGCAACGCCAACACAACCTTGATCACGCCGGCGACTCCCGCCGCGGACTCCAGGTGTCCGACATTGGTCTTCACCGAACCGATCAGCAGCGGGTCGTCGGCCTCGCGGCCGGCTCCGTAGACGGCGGCCGCGGCCTGGACCTCGATCGGGTCTCCCAGCGAGGTGCCCGTGCCGTGCGCTTCCAGGTAGTCGACGTCACGGCCGGCGACACCGGCACGGGCCAGCGTGGTGGCGATAAGCCGTTGTTGCGCACCGCCATTGGGCACCGTCAGGCCGCTGGACGCGCCGTCCTGATTGACCGCGCTGCCCTGGATGACCGCGCGGATCCGGTCGCCGTCACGCTCCGCGTCGCTCAACCGCTTGAGGACCAGGACCCCGCATCCCTCACTGCGCACATAGCCGTCCGCCGCGGCGTCAAAGGTCTTGCAGCGCCCGTCGGGGGACAGCATTTTGGCGCGCGAGGTCGCGATCAGAGATGCCGGACTCAACAACACGTTCACTCCGCCGGCCAGCGCCAAGTCGCAGTCGCCGGCGTGCAATGCGTGGCAGGCCTGATGAATGGCCACCAGCGACGAGCTGCACGCGGTGTCCACCGCCATCGCCGGGCCCTCCAGGCCGAGCGCGAAGGCCACCCGGCCCGCGATCACGCTGATCGAGTTGCCGGTGCCGAACTGAGCTTCGATGCTCTCGAAAGTGCTGGCGGCCAACACATGCGAATATTCGTTGCTGCACACGCCGACGAACACGCCGCTTCGGCTGCCGCGCAACGCCGCAGGCGAATAGCCGGCGCTTTCCAGTCCTTCCCAGGCGATCTCGAGCATCAGGCGCTGCTGCGGATCGATCCAGACGGTTTCACGGGGGGAGATGCCGAAGAATTCCGGATCGAATCCGTCCACCGCGTCCAGGAATCCGCCGTAACGGGTGTAGATCTTGCCCGGTGCGTCCGGATCGGGGTCGTAGTACTCGTCGATGTCGAAGCGGTCATCCGGAATCTCCCGGATCGCGTCCACACCGTTTGACAGCACCTCCCAGAACGCGTCGGGATCGGGCGCACCCGGAAAGCGGCAGGCCAACCCTACGATCGCGATCGGCTCGTCGGTGCGCACGGTCGCTAACGCCACCGGCTCGGCCGTTGACTCGGCGGATGCCGGCGCACCGAGACCGAGGACGTCTCGAAGCAGGTACTCCGCGGCGTCGTTCAGCCTCGGATAGTCCATGGCGAGGGTGACCGGCAGCTCCCGGCCCAACCCCTGCTCGAATCTGCGGTGCAGGTTGACGGCCATCAGCGAGTCAATTCCGAGATCGAAAAACCCGACGTCATCGCGGATCTGCGTGGGGTCGATCTTCGTCACCTCGGCGACAGCGTCGCGCATGTAACCCAGGATCAGTGCCCGGCGCTGCTGCGCGGGAGCCGCCTTGAGCTGGTCGATCAACGGAGTCGTCGCGACCGAGACGCGTCCCACCGGGTTGGTGGGTACCTCGGGTGCAATGCGCTCATGGAAGTTCCGTTTGCGCAGCATCAGTTGATACGGCAGGAACCGGGGCCAATCGATTTTGGCCAGAATCCCGTACGGTGCGGGCGAGACGATCAGCTTCGCCATCCCTTCCAGGGTGGGGGCGGGATTTAGGGGTGCCACTCCGAGCGCCGCCCAAGTGTCCCGCGTCCGATGATCGGCCATACCCGCCGGCCAGAGGCCGAGAGCGACCGTGGTGCCGGGGATCCCGTGCTGACGCTGCCACCAGGCCAACCCGTCCAGGAACGCATTGGCGCAGGCGTAGTAGATCCAGCCCCTACTGGGCCAGAGCGCACTGATCGATGAGATGCTGAGAAAGAAGTCCAGCTTCATGTCGACCGCGGCTTGGCTCAAGTGCCAACTGCCCCAGACCTTTCCGGTGAAAACCTGATTCAGCATGGCGTCATCCAGGGTGTCGACCGGACCCATATTGAATTCGCCGGCCGCGTGCACGATACCCGCCATCGGTGGCAGCTCGGCACGGACCGTGGAAAGCAGGCGGGTGACGTCATCGCGATTGGCGACGTCTGCCGCCAGATCCTTTATTTGGCAACCGAACTGGTCGCGTATCGCGTCGATACGCTGCTGCGCGGCATCGCTTGGGCCCCGCCGACCGGTGAGCACCAGGTGCCCGGCGCCGCGCGCGGCAAGGTACTCGGCGATGTCGAGTCCGATCGCCCCGAGTCCCCCCGTCACGAGATACGTTGCGTCAGAGCGGAGGCCGAGGTCAACCGGCGCCAGCTCGTCGGTGCGGCGGGAAACTCGAGCCACGTATGTCGCGTTATCGCGCAGGGCGATCTGGTCTTCGGTGGCCGGACCGTGCAGGATGTGGGCGATCAAACCCGGCCACTCGTTGCCGCCACCCGCGGACAGGTCCGCGAGCCCACCCCAGATCTTCGCCATTTCGGTCGCCACGGTGCGGCCCAGACCCCAGAGACACGACTGGGTGGGCGACACGGTGTCGGATCCCGTGACATGTTGTGCGCCACGGGTAATCAGCCATATCTTCAGGTCCAGCTTGGATGCGATGGTGGTCCGGATAAACCGCTGCGTACTGCGCAGGACTCGGTGCTGCAACCGATCCAGCGACCGGGTGGACGCCGCACCGCCCGGGTCCAGGCCTGCCAGGTGCAGGATGCGCAACGTGGGCTGTTCGGCTGCGGCATCGCGTAGTTCCGCTTGCAGGTGCTCTTCGTCGGCGTCGGACTGCGGCAGACCAACGATCCGGTGCCGGTGACCGTGCGCGGTGAGCACGTCCAGTAGTGGGCCGATCGTGTCGGCATCGTCGGCAAGAAGGAGCCAGGTAACCCCGCCACCAGGGGCTCGGGTCGGGGGTGGGCCGGAAACCGCCAACTTTTCCCAACAGATCTCGTAACGTGTCTCGGCGAGCGACTGCACGTTACGTTCCCGGTTGTGTTGTGCCGCAAGTCGTTGCAGCATGCCAACCGTCTTGGTGGCGTCGTCGGCGTCATGCGGGTCGCCGACCAGCGCGGCAAGCTCCTCGAGTCGCTCCTCCTCGAGCAGCCGGACGGTTTCGGTGCGTACCGCGTCGGTCGCGCGGGCTTTGCGTGCTTCGAACCAGTACGTCTGACGTTCGAACGGGTAAGTGGGGAGGTCGACCTTGTGACCCCTGCCGTGCTGGTGTGCGACGAATTCGGGGCGATGGCCGGCGATGTACGTGTCGGCGAGTGCCTCGGTGATCTGGTTGTGGTCGTTGGCGTTTCGGCGCATCGATGCGATCGCCCGAGGTGCGTTCGCCGGGTCGGGCCACGCCCGCAGGGCTGCGGCGGAGAGCACCGGCTGGGGGCCCACCTCTAGTAATAGTCGACATCCGAGGTCGGCAAGCGTTCGCACGCTCTTGGCGAATTCGACAGGCTGCCGCGCGTGGCGGCGCCAGTACGATCCGTCCAGAGTCACGTCTCGGGCTATTGCGCCGCCGGTGCGGTTACACACCAATGTCTTTTGCGGCGAGGCGAATTCGAAGCGGCCCAGGTATTGTTCGAACTCGTCCAGTATGGGATCGAGCAAAGCGGAATGAAAGGCATGGCTGGTATCGAGCCAGTCGCACCGGACTTCCTCGTCTACCAGTCCCGCTATTGCGCGCTCCAGATCTTCTGCCGGGCCGGAAAGCACCGTGTTGGCACCATTGTAGGCTGCCACGGACAGGCGTGGGTGGTCGTCGATCAAGCTCTCAACGCGGTCCGCGGCCGCGAACACCGCGACCATTCTGCCGCCGGGTGGCAGGCTACCGAACAGTCGGCCGCGCTCGGCCATCAGCTGGGCCCCGTCCTCGAGGCTGAACGCCCCGGCAACACAGGCCGCCGTGTATTGACCCACGCTGTGGCCCACCACCACGTCGGGTTCGAGTCCCCATGACTGCCAAAGTCGCGCGAGGCCCATCTCCACCGCGAAAAGGGCCGGCTGGGCGTAGGACGTGTGTCGCAACTCATCTTCGGTGTCCGGCCCGAAAATGACGTCCAGCAGCGGCCTTTCGAGAACATCGGCAGCGGCGCCGGCGCAGCGGGTCAACGTCTCGGCGAACACCGGCTCGGCATCGAACAGGTTGCGCGCCATTCCGACGTACTGGCTGCCTTGGCCCGGGAACAACCAGGCTGTCTTCGGTGGGTCCGAGCATGCGCCGCGAACCAAGCCCGATGCCGGACGATCGTCGGCGAGCGCCTCGAGCAGCTCGGTGGCGGATGCGGTGGAGTTCAGTATCAACGCGGCACGATGGCCGAAGTGGGATCGGCCCGCACCCGCGGTCAAGCAGACGTCGGCCAGGTCGGCGTTCGGGTGCGCGGCCAACCACTCGCGATATCGGTGTGCCAGCGCCACCAAGGCGGTCGGCGTGCGTGCCGAGAGGGGCAGGATGCTCGAACGTCCTTCGTCCGGTTCCTTAAGGGGGTCGGCGTCGGCGTTGATCACTGACGGTGCTTCCGCGACGACGACGTGCGCATTGGTCCCGGTGAAACCGAACGAACTGACTCCCGCGATCCGGGCGCGGCCGTTGCGGACCCACGGGGTGGTTTCCGCCACGACCCGCACCGGAATCCGGTCCCAGGGAATATGTGGTGACGGATTCTGGAAGTTCAGGTGTTTCGGCAGTTCCTGGTGTTCCAGCGACAGGATGACCTTGATCAGACCGGCGATCCCGGCGCTGGCTTCCAGGTGGCCGATGTTCGTCTTCACCGAACCGACCAACAATGGCCGGGTGGCGTCGCGACCGGAAGCGAATGCCGCACCGGCAGCTTGTAGTTCGATCGGGTCACCCAGCGATGTCCCGGTCCCGTGCGCCTCGAGATAGTCGATATCGCGGGCTGTCACACCGGCGTTGTGCAGCGCATCGGCGATCACCCGCTGCTGGGCGATGCCGTTGGGTACCGTCAGTCCACCCGACGCGCCGTCCTGGTTGACCGCACTGCCCCGGATCACCGCCCGAATCCGATCGCCGTCGCGGATGGCGTCATCGAGCCGCTTCACCACGATGACGCCGCAGCCTTCACCCCGGACGTACCCGTCGGCGGCGGCGTCGAATGTCTTACACCGTCCGTCCGGTGCCAGCATGTGCGCCCGGGAGAAGTTGATCATCGTCGTCGGGCTCATCAGCAGGCCCACGCCGCCGGTCAGGGCCAGATCACACTCCCGCAGCCGCAACGCCTGGCACGCCTGGTGCACCGCCACCAAGGACGAACTGCACGCGGTGTCGACCGAGACCGAGGGCCCCACCAACCCCAGTCGATAGCTGATGCGCCCAGCCGCGGCGGCCGATGCATTGCCGATCGCGAGGTAGGCGTCGATGTCCTCCACGGTCATCGCGTTCGTCAGCAGCGTGAGGTAGTCGGTCGTAGAGATACCGATGAATACGCCGGTCTTGGTGCCCGCCAGCGTCGAAGGGGCGGTGTTGGAGTGCTCGACCGCTTGCCATGTTGTCTCCAGCAACAGCCGGTGCTGCGGATCCATGAACACGGCCTCGCGCGTCGACACCCCGAAGAACGGTGCGTCAAAAGATCCGACGTCCTCGATGAGCCCGGCGCGGCGAGTCACCATCTTCCCGGGGGTGTCCGGATCGGGATCATAGAAGTCGTCCATGTTCCACCGGTCGCCGGGAATTTCCGAGATGGCATCGCGCCCCTGCCGCAGTACCTCCCAGAAGCCCTCGGCATCGGCAGCACCGGGAAAGTGCGCCGCGTAGCCGATGATCGCAAACCCGGATGCCCCCTGATCTACGTCCGTTGTCACGAGGGTGTCCTCTCTGTCGAGGTCAGCGTTTCGACGTCAGCGAGGACTCGCCGGCTGGCGCGGAACAGTTGGCGCGGCGGTAGGCGCAAAAGGGCCGAGCGTTGTCGGCTTGTAGGGCAGCCGAGCGATCGGAGGGGTTCGTGCCAGCAACTGTTTGCTGTGCAACGCCGCCATCCTGACGCTCCTGCTCGGATCAACCGTCAACCCCCGGTCAACCGGTATCGAGTCCGCTGCGCGGGCTCGTCGGGGGGCGACAGCACTAGCTCGTGCTGGCAATTTACACGCGCCGGCGCCGGCGGTCATGCGATCGAAGCAAACAGAGGGCGGGTGACAGTAGTTCTTTGGTCTCCTCGCGCCGCCGACCGTCGAGCCGGCCTGGAATCACAGCTCGGCACAGCGCGCTGAAATGGGATTCCGACGTTTGCCCGGACAGCGATTCTGGATTGCTAGCCAGGCTGAGTAGTCTGATGGCCGTGTCCGAAACCCTCGAGAGCTCCCAAGTCATCATCACGGACGACGAAATCTTCGCGGCACACGAAGGCGGCAAGCTTTCGGTAGGCCTGACCTCTCCGCTCGACACCCAGCGCGCGCTGTCGATCGCCTACACCCCGGGCGTCGCGCAGGTCAGTCGGGCAATCGCCACCGACCGGACCCTGGCCGGCCGCTACACCTGGGCCAACCGGCTGGTCGCCGTCGTCAGCGACGGCACCGCGGTGCTGGGCCTCGGCGACATCGGCCCCGCCGCGTCGCTGCCGGTGATGGAAGGCAAGTGCGCGCTGTTCAAGGAATACGGCGGCCTGAACGCGATCCCGATCGTGCTGGACACCAAGGACCCCGACGAGATCGTCGAAACCCTGGTCCGGCTGCGGCCCACGTTCGGCGCCGTCAACCTCGAGGACATCTCGGCGCCGCGCTGCTTCGAGATCGAGCGGCGCGTCATCGAGGCGCTGGACTGCCCGGTGATGCACGACGACCAGCACGGCACGGCGGTGGTGTCGCTGGCTGCGATGATGGGCGCCACCAAGGTGCTGGGCCGGGACATGAGCTCGCTACGGGTGGTGGTCTCCGGCGCCGGGGCTGCCGGCGTCGCCTGTACCAATCTCCTGCTGGCAAGCGGAGTTTCAGACATCACCGTGCTGGATTCGCGCGGCATCGTGCACAGCGGGCGCGACGACATGAACAGCGTCAAGGTGGACTTGGCGAGGCGCACCAACCCGGGCTGCCGCACCGGTGGGACGGTCGAAGCGCTGGACGGCGCCGATGTCTTTCTCGGGGTGTCTGGCGGGCTGATCCCCGAGGAGCTGATCGCGACGATGGCGCCCGACAGCATCGTGTTCGCGCTGTCCAATCCGGATCCCGAGATCCATCCCGACGTCGCGGCCAAGTACGCGGCGGTCGTGGCCACCGGGCGCAGCGACTTCCCGAACCAGATCAACAACGTGCTGGCGTTTCCCGGCATCTTCCGGGGCGCCCTGGACGTCGGAGCGCGCCGGATCACCGAGAAGATGATGGTCGCCGCGGCCGAGGCGATCTACTCGGTGGCCAGCGAAGACCTCGCGGTCGACCGGATCGTGCCGAGCCCGCTGGACCGGCGCGTCGGGGAAGCCGTGGCCACCGCAGTGGCGCTGGCCGCCGAAGACTCCGACTGGGTGTGAGCATCGGCAGGCGGGCCGCGCTGCTGCTCGGCCTGGTGCTGATGGTCGTCGGATGCTCGGGCCCAGGGGGTTCGCGTCACCCGGATCTGGTGGTCGGATCCACCTCGGACATTGATTCGAAAGTGCTTGCTGCGCTGTATGTTTCGGCGCTACGGTCCTACGGTTTTCCCTCGCACGCCGAGACGGCCGCGGACCCGATGGCCAAATTGGACGCCGGGGCGTTCACCGTCGTACCCGGTTACACGGGTCGGGTGTTGCGGCAGCTGCAGCCGGGGGCCGCGGAGCTGTCCGACAAGCAGGTCTATCAGGCCATGAACGCCGCGCTGCCCGAAGGCGTGGCCGCCGGGGACTACGCCACCGCGGCCGAAGACAAGCCGACGTTGATCGTCACTCCGGCGACGTCCGCCGGCTGGGGCGGCAGTGATCTGACGCTGTTGCCCGGGCACTGCGCGGGGTTGGTGGCCGGTGTGGCGACCGGGCGTGCGGTCCCGGCGTCGGTGGGTTCGTGCCGGTTGCCCGCGCCACGCGAATTCCCGGACGACGCAACGATGTTCGCGGCCCTGCGCGCCGGTGAGCTGACCGCGGCCTGGGCCACCTCGGCCGACCCGGGCATTCCGCCCGACCTGATCGCTTTAGCCGACAGCAGCAAAGACTCGCTGATTCAGGCCGAGAACGTGGTGCCGTTGTACCGGCGCAACGCATTATCCACCCGACAGTTGTTGGCGGTCAACGAGATTGCCGGGGTGCTGGACACCGCCGCGCTGGCCGACATGCGCCGCCGCGTGGCCAGCGGGGCCGACCCGCAGGTGGTGGCCGACGGGTGGCTGGGCGAGCACCCGCTGGGGCGCTAGCTGGGGATGATCCGGCCGGTGACGAGTTCGACGATCCGCTGGTAATTCGAACCGGTCACCCGCACCATCATGTCCAGTGCGACGGCGTCCGGTCCGACCAGAACGCGAGCCTTGTTCTTGCGCACCGCGTTCAGGATGATCTTTGCCGCTTTCTTCGGGCTGGTGTTGGCCAGTCGCTTGTCGAACAGCTGGGCCAGTTCGTCGCGGTCGAGGCCTTCGGCCACGGTCGCGTTGCGAGCGATCGCGGTCTTGATGCCGCCGGGGTGCACGGTGGTGACACCGACGCGGTGGCCGCTCTGGCGCATCTCCTGGCGCAGCGCCTCGGTATAGCCGCGGACGGCGAATTTCGCTGCGTTGTAAGCGGAATAGCCGGGCACCGAGAACAGGCCGAACACGCTGGAGATGTTGATGACGTGCCCGTCGCCGGAGGCGATCAAGTGCGGCAGAAAGGCTTTCGTGCCGTTGACGACGCCCCAGAAGTCGACGTCCATCACCCGTTCGATGTCCTTGAACTGCTCGACCTCGACGTTGCCGGTGTGGCCGATGCCGGCGTTGTTGTAGATCTGGTTGACCTTGCCGAAGTGGTCTTTGACCTCGTCGGCATACAGCAGGAAGCTCTCGCGCTCGGTGACGTTCAGCCGGTCGGACTTGACCTGGACGCCGATCGCCTTGAGTTGCTCCTCGGTGTCGGCCAGACCCTCGGTGTCGATGTCGCTGATGGCCAGGCTGGCGCCCGAGCGGCCCAGCTCGATGGCTAGCGCCTGCCCGATGCCCGAACCCGCGCCCGTCACGGCGGCGACCTTTCCGGCGAATCCCTCCATGAGCACCCTCCCTTGTCTGAAGCTCAGGGTCGAGATTAGCCGGTACCGGTGGTCCGGGGTGGCGGCGGGGCGGCGACGGTGGTGATGGCGGGAAGGGCGGGACCGCGACCGGCGGCGGTGACAGGATCAGGACGCCAGGTAGCCCCGGAGGCGGCGGCACGGCCGGTGGCGGCGGCGCTGGTGGCGCGGGCGGTTCAGGGTCAACTGCTGGCGCCAGCGGCAGCAATGGGGCCACCGGCGGTCCCGGCGGCTCGGGTTACTCCCTCGGGTCTTGGGCCTGGTCGCGAGGGTTCGCGTCGCGCCGCGAGCGTCCTCAAATTGACGCGGAATGCGGCGTGTCGTTGGCAACATGCGCGCGCTCGCGTCAGAGACACTTTGTCGTCAGGCGGGACCCGATTGCCTGACTGCACCTCACGCCGCTACGCGGCGCGCATCGTCGTCACGCGAAAGCGGTGTCGATGATCTCCTGCTGCTCCACCGCATGCACCTTCGACGACCCCGACGACGGCGCCGACATGGCCCGCCGCGAGATCCGCTTGATCCCGCTGAGCCGTTCGGGCAGCACCTCCGGCAGGGTGAGCCCCAGCGAGGGCCAGGCGCCCTGGTTGGCCGGCTCCTCCTGCACCCAGAAGTACTGCTTGGCGTTCTCGTAGCGGCCCAGCGTTTCGTCGAGCCGGCGCCGCGGCAACGGTGCGAGCTGCTCGACGCGCACGATCGCCACGTCGTCGCGCTTGTCCTTGGCCTTTCGGGCGGCCAGCTCGTAGTAGAGCTTGCCGCTGGTCAGCAGGATCCTGGTGACCTTGCTCCGGTCGCCGTCGCCTTCGTCGTAGGTGGGTTCCTCGATCACCGAGCGGAACTTCATCTCGGTGAACTCCTTGATGTCGCTCACCGCGGCCTTGTTGCGCAGCATCGACTTCGGCGTGAACACGATCAGCGGCCGCTTCACACCGTCCAGGGCGTGCCGGCGCAGCAGGTGGAAGTAGTTGGCCGGGGTCGACGGCATCGCGATCGTCATCGAACCCTCCGCCCACAGCTGCAGGAAGCGCTCGATGCGACCCGACGTGTGGTCGGGCCCCTGTCCCTCGTGCCCGTGCGGCAGCAACAGCACCACCGTCGACAACTGCCCCCACTTGGCTTCACCGGAGCTGATGAACTCGTCGATGATCGACTGGGCGCCGTTGACGAAGTCGCCGAACTGCGCCTCCCACAGCACCACGGCGTCCGGGTTCCCGACGGTGTACCCGTATTCGAAGCCCACCGCGGCGTACTCCGACAATGGCGAGTCGTAGACCAGGAACTTGCCGCCGGTGGGGGCGCCGTCCTTGTTCACCGCCAGCAGCTGCAGCGGAGTGAACTCAGCGCCGGTGCTGCGGTCGATGATCACCGAGTGCCGCTGGGAGAAAGTGCCGCGGCGGGTGTCCTGCCCGGAGAACCGCACCAGCTTGCCCTCGGCCACCAGCGAACCCAGCGCGAGCAGCTCGCCGAAGGCCCAGTCGATCTTGCCCTCGTAAGCCATCTCGCGCCGCTTGTCCAGCACCGGCTGCACCCGCGCGTGCGTGGTGAATCCCTCCGGTACCGACTTGAACGCGTCACCGATGCGGGCCAGCAGCGCCTTGTCCACCGAGGTGTCCAGCCCGGCCGGGATCATCTGCAGCGACTCCACCGATTCGCTGGGCTGGGCGCCGTGTTTCTCCAGCTCCTTGACCTCGTTGAAGACCCGCTCCAACTGCCCCTGGTAGTCGCGCAGCGCGTCCTCGGCCTCTTTGAGCGAGATGTCGCCGCGGCCGATCAGGGCTTCGGTGTAGCTCTTGCGCACGCCGCGCTTGTTGTCGACGACGTCGTACATGTACGGGTTGGTCATCGACGGGTCGTCGCCCTCGTTGTGACCGCGCCGCCGGTAGCAGAGCATGTCGATGATGACGTCCTTATGGAACCGCTGCCGGAAGTCGACGGCCAGCTGTGCCACCCACACGCACGCCTCCGGGTCGTCGCCGTTGACGTGGAAGATCGGCGCGCCGATCATCTTGGCGACGTCGGTGCAGTACTCGCTGGAGCGCGAGTACTCCGGCGCCGTGGTGAAACCGATCTGGTTGTTGACGATGATGTGGATGGTGCCGCCGACCCGGTAGCCGGGCAGGTGCGCCAGGTTCAGCGTCTCGGCCACCACGCCCTGACCGGCGAACGCCGCGTCGCCGTGCAGCATCATCGGCACCACCGAGAAGGCCTTCTCGCCTTCGCTGTCGGTGTCGCCGTGGTTGAGCAGGTCCTGCTTGGCGCGCACCAGGCCTTCCAGCACCGGGTCGACGGCTTCCAGGTGCGACGGGTTGGCGGTGAGCGACACCTGAATGTCGTTGTCGCCGAACATCTGTAGGTAGACGCCGGTTGCGCCCAGGTGGTACTTCACGTCACCGGAGCCGTGCGCCTGCGACGGGTTGAGGTTGCCCTCGAACTCGCTGAAGATCTGCGAGTAGGGCTTGCCGACGATGTTGGCCAGCACGTTGAGCCGGCCGCGGTGCGGCATCCCGATGACCACCTCGTCCAGGCCGTGCTCGGCGCACTGGTCGATCGCGGCGTCCATCATCGGGATGACGCTTTCGGCGCCTTCGAGCGAGAACCGCTTCTGCCCGACGTACTTGGTCTGCAGGAACGTCTCGAACGCCTCGGCGGCGTTGAGCCGGCTCAAGATGTACTTCTGTTGCGCCACAGTCGGTTTGACGTGCTTGGTCTCGACCCGCTCTTCCAGCCATTTCTGCTGTTCGGGGTCAAGGATGTGGGTGTACTCGACGCCGATGTGGCGGCAGTACGCGTCGCGCAGCAGGCCCAGCACGTCGCGCAGCTTCTTGTACTCCGCGCCGGCGAACCCGCTGACCTTGAACACCCGGTCCAGGTCCCACAGCGTCAGCCCGTGGGTCAGCACCTCGAGGTCGGGGTGGCTGCGGAACCGGGTCTTGTCCAGCCGCAACGGGTCGGTGTCGGCCATCAGGTGGCCGCGGTTGCGGTACGCCGCGATCAGGTTCATCACGCGGGCGTTCTTGTCGACGATCGAGTCCGGGTTGTCGGTGCTCCAGCGCACCGGCAGGTACGGGATGCTCAGCTCGTGGAAGATCTCGTCCCAGAAGTCGTCCGAGAGCAGCATCTGGTGGATGGTCCGCAGGAAGTCGCCCGACTCGGCGCCCTGGATGATGCGGTGGTCATAGGTTGAGGTCAGGGTGATCAGTTTGCCGATCCCCAGTTCGGCGATGCGCTCCTCGCTGGCGCCCTGGAACTCGGCGGGGTACTCCATGGCGCCGACGCCGATGATGGCCCCCTGGCCGGACATCAGCCGCGGCACCGAGTGCACGGTGCCGATGGTGCCGGGGTTGGTCAGCGAAATCGTCACGCCGCCAAAGTCTTCGGCGGTCAGCTTGCCGTCGCGGGCCCGGCGCACGATGTCTTCGTAGGCCGAGACGAACTCCGCGAAGCGCAGTTCCTCGCAGCGCTTGATCCCGGCCACCACCAGGGCACGCTTGCCGTCCTTGCCCTGCAGGTCGATCGCCAGGCCCAGGTTGGTGTGCGCCGGGGTGACGGCGTTCGGCTTGCCGTCGACCTCGGTGTAGTGCCGGTTCATGTTCGGGAACTGCTTGACCGCCTGCACCAGCGCGTAGCCCAGCAGGTGGGTGAACGAGATCTTGCCGCCGCGGGTCCGCTTCAACTGGTTGTTGATGACGATCCGGTTGTCGATCAGCAGCTTGGCCGGAATGGCGCGCACGCTGGTCGCCGTCGGGACATCCAGCGACGCCGACATGTTCTTGACGACGGCCGCGGCCGCGCCGCGCAGCACCTGCACCTCGTCACCTTCGGCGGGCGGGGGAGGGGCGGCTTTCGGCGCCGCCGCAGCGGGCGCCGGTGCGCCGTTGCCGGCGGCGCCCGCGGCGGTGGATTTGGCCGGCTTGACGGGCTCCGGGGCGGGCTTGGGCTCGGCCGGCTTGGCTTCGGCCGGCTTGGCGTCAGCGGGCTTGGCCGCCGCGGGCCTGGTCTCCGCGGGCTTGCCTGCGACGGGCTTCGACTCGGCCGGCTTGGCCTTGGTGCCCGGGCCGTCCTGGCTCGCTTCGCCGGAGGACTCCGGGTTGTAGTCAACCAGGAACTCGTGCCAGCTCTCGTCGACCGAGGAGGGGTCGTCGCGGAACTTGCGGTACATCTCTTCGACCAGCCACTCGTTTTGCCCGAATGGAGAACTTATGTTGGCCACGGCCGCTGTTCGCCTCAATTCTTGTGTCCTGCAAGCGTTTTGGCGAACGCCTGCCACTCCTGGCGCCCCGGGTGGCGGGGCGCCTCACACCCCTCGGTGGTCGGTGAAGGGTACCGACCGTTTCTGACCCATAAAGGCTAGCGCTTTGCCCGCGATCCGCGAGCAAGACCAAGCGGTTTAGCCACCGTCCGCGTCAGCTGGCGTCCCGGACGGGCGGCAGCACGTGCAGGGTGACCGGCCAGCGTTCCGGCGCCGGGCCGAAGGCCGAGCGGGCGTTGCGGACCAGCTTCTTGCCCACCATCCGGTTGCCGATCGCGCCGATGATCGCACCGATGCCGACCGGAAGCAGCTTGCCGAACATCAGCGCCCCGCGCTTGAGGGCGAACCTCTTGACGAAGCGCTTGAGCAGGCTGTTGTTCAGCTTCGATACCGCCGGCAGCGGCAGCGACGCCATGCTCTCGGACACCCAGCCGCCGCTGGTGCGGCCGCCGCCGATCACCTGCGCCACGGCGGCCTTGCTGTTGTCACCGACCAGCACGGCCAGCACCAGGGCGCGGCGCCGTTCCCGATGGTCAAGGGGGATGCCGTAGACCGACGCCATTGCCAGCACCAGCAGCGCGGTGGCCTCCAGGAACACCGCGGTCTCACCGGCGGCCGCCGACAAGGCCGCCAGAGTGCCGATTGCGGGCAGCGTCGCGGCGGCGCCCACCGCGGCGCCGCTGGCGGTCACCGCGGACACGAAGCGTTTCTCCAGCTTGGTCGCGATCTCGGCCGGGCTGGCGCCTGGGTGCGCCCGGCGCAGGCGTGCCACATAAGCCTCTGCGGCCGGGCCCTGGATGCGCGAGCTACGTTCGATGATCTGGGCCAACGCCCTGCTGGATGCCTTCGGCCGGCCTCCGGACCCTTCGTTGCCGTTGGGCTGCTGGTCCGGTACCGACTTGTTTCGTCGAGCGCTCATAGTGCCTCTCTTCGGGACGGCGTCTCTTCAGGCTAACGCGCGTCCAGCAAGATGAGTGCCGGGCAGAAAGGCTTCACACAATCCCGCGCCCGGGTCTGTGTTCCATCCCGGGTTCCGTCCCAGCCGAAGAGCGAAGCGCGGAACGCAGCGGGAATAATGCGGGCTGGACTTCACGTGACCCGACACGGGAGCCGAAACGAGGTGCGATATATGAGCACGGCGATGAGCCGGGTGACCGGAGAGCGCCTCTCCGGAAACCCCTGGGCCGCGCTGTGGGCGATGATGCTCGGCTTCTTCATGATCATGCTCGACTCGACGATCGTCGCTGTGGCCAATCCGACGATCATGACCGCGCTGAACATCGGCTACGCCACCGTGGTGTGGGTGACCAGCGCCTACCTGCTGGGTTACGCGGTGGTGCTGCTGGTCGCCGGCCGGCTCGGCGACCGGTACGGCCCCAAGAATCTTTACGTGATCGGCCTGGTGGTCTTCACCTTCGCGTCGGTGTGGTGCGGCCTGTCCGGCAGCGCCGCGATGTTGATCGCGGCCCGGGTGGTCCAGGGCGTGGGCGCTGGACTGCTGACCCCACAGACACTGTCGATGCTCACCCGGATCTTCCCGGCCCACCATCGTGGCTCCGCGATGAGCATGTGGGGCGCCACCGCAGGCGTGGCCAGCCTGGTCGGCCCGCTGGCCGGGGGAACGCTGGTCGACGGGCTGGGCTGGCAGTGGATCTTCTTCGTCAATGTGCCGGTCGGCGTGGTCGCGCTGGCGTTGGCGATCTGGCTGGTTCCGGTCCTGCCGGTCCGCACGCAGGGATTCGACTTGATCGGCGTCGCGCTGTCCGGCGCGGGTATGTTCCTGCTGGTGTTCGGGCTGCAGGAGGGGGAAACGGCGCACTGGAAGCCGTGGATCTGGGCGGTGTTGGTCGCCGGCATCGGCTTCATGACGGCGTTCATCTACTGGCAGTCGATCAACCGGCGCGCGCCCTTGGTTCCGCTGAACATGTTCGCTGACCGGGACTTCAGCCTGTGCAACGTAGGCGTGGGCATCATCTCGTTCGCGTCCACGGCGATGATGCTGCCGCTGACCTTCTATGCCCAGTCGGTGTGCGGCTTGTCCCCGACGCGGTCGGCCCTATTGATCGCGCCGGTGGCCATCAGTAGCGGCGTGCTCGCCCCGCTCGTCGGGCTGATCATCGACAGAGTCCACCCGGTCCCGCTGCTGGGTTTCGGCTTCTCGGCGCTGGCGATCTCGATGACATGGCTGGCGATGGAACTCGAGCCCGGCACTCCGGTCTGGCGGCTGGTGCTGCCGTTCATCGGGATCGGGGTGGGGATGGCGTTCATCTGGTCGCCGCTGGCCGCGACCGCGACCCGTAACCTGCCGATCGAGCAGTCCGGGGCCGGCTCCGGCGTCTACAACGCCACCCGGCAGTTGGGCGCGGTGCTGGGCAGCGCCGGCATGGCCGCGTTCATGACGTGGCGCATCGGCGCCGAGGTGCCGGGGGGCGCAGGGGCTCCCAGCGGGGAGGACGCGGCCCTGCAGCTGCCCGCGTTCATGCGCGAACCCTTCTCGGCTGCGATGTCGCAGTCGATGCTGCTGCCGGCGTTCATTGCGCTGTTCGGGATCGTCGCTTCCCTGTTCCTGGTCGGCGCGGTGAGTTCGGCCCTGAGCCGGCGCGAAGGGGACGACCTGGCCGGCTACGCGCTGGCGGACGAACGCGACAACCCTGAGGACGACCCGGAAGACGACGATGACGGCTACGTCGAATACATCCTGCGCCGGGAACCGGACTCCGGCTACGACGTCAACACGCAACCGGTGGTCTCTCTCACCCGGCGCAACGGTGCGCCCAGGGTCGCCGTGCGCCGGCTCGCGGAGCCTGCGCGCCAGCCAGATCCCGACGACCCGGTCGCCGGCCGGCTCTGACGGTCACTGCCCCCGGGTGAGCGCCAGGAAGGCGCCCAGGTCCACCAGGCCGGCCGGGGTCGCCGGCAGGTATTGGGTCAGCGACTCCGACCGCACGATGATGGCCGCGTACTGGGCTCGGCTGACGGCGACGTTGAGCCGGTTGCGGTTGAGCAGAAACGAGATACCGCGGGGAACTTCGTCGATCGATGACGCCGTCATGGATATGAAGACGACCGGGGCCTGCCCGCCCTGGAACTTGTCGACGGTACCGACCCGGACCCCGGACAGGCGGGCCTGCGCGAGCCGCTGACGGATCAGCGTCACCTGCGCGTTGTACGGTGCGAGCACCAGCACATCCGGGGCGGCCAGCGGGCGAGTGCCGTGCTCATCGGTCCACGGCCGCCCGAGCATCCGCCCGATCTCCTCGACGATGGCAGCGGCCTCTTCGGGGCTGTCGATCGAATTGCCTTGATGGCGAACGGGAAGCACACGCACGCCCGGCTCATGACCGGCCAGCTGCCGCGCGGTGGTGCGCTCGGCGTGCGAACGCAGCCGGCCTTCATAGGACAGCGCCGAGACGGCGGCGCACACCCGCGGGTGCATGCGGTAGGACAGGTCCAGGAAGTAGCCGCGCTCGTCGGGCAGCGTCTGCTGTCCGTCGACCAGCCATTCCAGCGCGGAGATGTCGACCTGCTCCGGATGGGTGCCCTGACTGACCTGCGGCAGTTGCTGCGGATCCCCGAGCAGCAACAGATTGGTGGCCGCCGGCGCCACCGCGATGGTATTGGCCAGACAGAACTGCCCCGCCTCGTCGATCACCAACAGGTCCAGAAAGCCCGGCGGTACCCGCTGTGCGTTGGCGAAATCCCAAGCCGTACCACCGATTACACAGCCCGCGTGGTCGGCGATGAAAGCCGCATACTTGCTCGCGTCGATCTCCTGCCACCGCGCGCCGGTGGTGCCCTTCTTGGCGACGAGCGCCGGATCGAGGCCGGCGTCGATCACACAGTCCAGCACGTTCTCCACTGCGGCGTGTGATTGCGCGACCACGCCGACACGCCACGAGTGTTCGGTGACCAGCGTCTTGATCACGCGGGCGGCGGTGTGCGTCTTGCCGGTCCCCGGGGGTCCGTGGACCGCGAGGTAGGACGAATCCAGGCTCAGCGTGGCGGACGTGATGTCGGCGATGGTGTCGTCGCTGCGCGGCAACGCCGCATCCCCGTGGGTGCGCGGCGCGCGGAGCAGCAGCAGGTCGAGGAGCGCGGTGCGGGGCAGGCCCGGTAACCCGTCCGCGACGGCTTGTGCCGTCGTCGCGATGGACTCGCGCAGCGCGGTCGTCTTCACCGGCGGTCCGGGCGTGAGCGCGAACGGCAGCTGGTGAAAGGTGTTGCCGTCCTTGCCGGTTCGTTCGATGATGGTCACCTCGGCGGGCAGGCTGGGGTCGTCGACGCCGACGATCTCAGCGCGGCCCGCGCCGCGGCGGTCAGGATCGTCGGCCATGCCGGCCGGAGCCGGCGGTTCGTAGAGTGCGAACACCTCGTGGCTCAGGTCGCCGCGCGCCAGTTCGCCTTTCAGCTTCAACCTTCGCTGCGGTTTGCGGGCCCGCGGCGGGGTGTGCCAGTCGGTAACGACGGACGCGGAGTCGACGATGAAAACGTCTGTGTTGTCCGACCATTCGTCGACGGGGTAGTTCAGCCGGTCGAAGTGCGACCACCAGAACGGCTTGTCCTCGCGTTGGTGATACCCGCGCGCGGCGGCGATCAAGGCGACGGCGGTCTGTTCTGGCGTGCGTTCACCGGCAGCGGCATCGCCGGTGAACGTCGTCAATGTGACGGCCAGTGGATCGTGGTCTTTGATGCTGTCGCGTTCGGGGACCGGCTGGACACCGATCGGCGTAACCCCCGATTCCCAGGCCAGAATCAGCAACCAGTCCCGCAGCTTGCGGGTGGACAGACAGTCGTAGTGGTTGTACTCCTCGATTTCCTTGAGCACCGTCGCCGCTTCGTCAGCGCGGCCCGCGGCCAGCAGTTCGCAGTATCGCGCGTAGGAGGTGATGGAATCGGTGGCGGTGGTGACATCACCCGAGCGCAACTGGGTGCCCATGTACAGCGGCTCCAGTGCCTTAAGGCTCAAGCTTTCGGCGCCCACTCGAATGCTCTTGCGCACCAACGGATAAAGGTCGACCAGTACCCCGTTGCGCAGCAAGTCGTCGACCTCGTCCTCACCGACGCCGTAGCGCCCGGCGAGCCGGAGCAACGCCGTCTTCTCGTAGGCCGCGTAGTGGTAGATGTGCATGTTCGGGTAGCGCTTACGGCGCTTGGCCACCATGGCCAGGAACTGCTTGAGTGCAGCTCGCTCCTCGATGCGATCGTGCGCCCACAGGGGGCGGAATTTCCCCGCCGGCCCCATTTCCAGGACGCCGAACAAATACTCCAGCCCCCACTGGTTTCCGTCTGCGGTCCACAACGGGTCGCCTTCGAAGTCGAAGAACAAGTCACCCGGATTCGGTTCGGGCAACAGCGCCAGCGGCTGCGGATCGGCCACCTCGTACTGCGGGGCACCGCTATCACGTTGGCGTATCTGCAGTTTGGCCTGCGCGGTCAGCTTGCCCAGGGCTTGGGCGCCCAGACCGGGCACCGGCCGGCTGCGGGCGGCCAGCTCGCCGATAGTCGTGATGCCTGCGTCAATTAGCTTCTCGCGCTGGCTGACTCGCATGCCGGCAACCAGCAGCAGGTCGTCGAGTGCGCGCAACTGTTCGGTGCACAGCGGGCATCGGAAGCAGGCCTGCACTCCGGCGTCCTCCCAGCGCACGGCGCGGCCCGCGGCGTGGTGGTCGTCCAGCAGCGTTTGTAACTGCGCGCGCTGGGTCCGGTAGACCGGCATCAGGTCACTGAGGCGGTAGCGGACCACCGTGCCGTCACCGAGTTCCAGTTCGGCGTCCGGGGTTATGGGCACGCCCGCCGCCGTGAGTGCGTCGGCGTAAGCCGCCAGCTGCAACAGCGCGGTGACCTTCGGCGAGCGCGCCAGCTTGGTGTCAGTGACGCGGTAGCGCTCACCGTCACGGATCAAGAAGTCGGCGAAACCGACGAAGCGGCCGTCGAACATGGCTGCCTGATAGACCACCGGGGCGCGGTCGGCGATGGCGCGCCGGGTGGCGTCGGCCGCGGCCGTCAGTCCGGCGTGGGTGTAGGCGGGACGGCCGATGACGGCGATCTCGTCCCCGAACCGGGCGCGCAGCCGGTCCAGCCGGCGGCGCTCGTGGTCGTCACCGAGAGTGGCTGTGCGCGCAAGTAATTCGTCTTCGACGGACACGGCCGGGCCGCGGCCGAGCTTGGCATCGAAATCCCGCAGCAGCGCGTACTCGCATCGCGCGGCGGACGCGAGATCCGATGCGCTGTAGACGATGTTGCCGGCGGTGAGGAACACAGCTGTAACGGTAGGCGAAGGGTATGACACGGCGGCGTTGGCAGACAGCTCCGGCGGCCGGCCAGAGTCGCTGATGCGGCCCGGACGTGCGTCGTCAACCGAAACCTCCGAGCCGCAATGATTAACCACATTATTAATTCGTAAATTTAATGATTAAAAGCGAGCTGTCCGTCTGGCGAAAATTATCTCGCGCGCAAATTCCGTGTCCAGGGTGCTCGAGTTCGTTGCCACTCTGCCGCTGAGCATCGAGATGCCTTCGCTCGCAGGATAATCGGGCGACTTCGGCACCTTGCGACGCTTCAGTCCGAGCTGGTGTTCGGGCGGACCGCGCACCGTCCGAGAGTGGAAACCTGGGGTCGGTAAGCCGGTTATTTTCACTACTTTTGGAATAGTTTTCGCTTTTTTCGGGTGGACTCGGTCCGCGGTGTCAAAATTCATGCATAATTCAAATGTTCTGGCGGTACTCGGCGCCGAGGGGAGGATAATTTGGCGTGCTTCGTGATCGGAGTGCCTGATCGCTGGGACTCCGGGTGGGACCGTCCTTCGCCGTCGTGGGGTGAGCAGGAGTGGCGACGTGTGCGACCTGGCGGGGGCGACGCCGGCATTGGACGAGTTGTCGACGGTGCCTTCCGGGGGAGTTCTGTCACGCGCGAAGAGGCGCGTCTCTAGTTGGGGGGCGGGGGCGAGAATGGTGATTTGGTCACTTGTACACACCAAGGGCGGCGTAGGGAAGACGACAACAGCGCTGTTCTTGGCCGCGGCTGCAACACAGCGCGGAGTTCCGGTGCGTGTCATTGATGCCGATCCGCAGGGGTCGGCGTCGTCTTGGGCTGATCGGGCAGCACACTGGGGCACGCCGTTGCCTTTTGAAGTTAGCCCGGGTACCGCGGGGGGCGTGCGGGCGTTGACGAGTGAATCTGGCGAACTGGTTCTGGTCGACAGCCCGCCCGGAGTCGCTGCCGCTATCGACGCGGCGGTCGATGTAGCCGACCTGGTCATCATTCCGACGGGTCCTCGCGCCGCGGACATCGACCGGATGTGGCCAACCCTGGATATTACCCAGCACCGCCCCACGACGATCCTGCTGACGATGGTCGACATGCGCAAGGTTGAGGCGCTGGAGATGCCGCGTGCGCTGACGGCAGAGAACGCACCAGTCCTGCAGAGCATCGTGCGGTGCCGGACCGAGTTCGAGCGCGCCTTTGGCCGCGGTTTGCCGGCGCACTTGGGGGACTACGCAGACGTGTTCGACGCACTGACGACGGCGACCTGGATGGAGGGAGCCGCGGCAATATGACGGAAGAGCTTTCGACAGCCAGTGCGGTGCGGAATGCGGTCATCCGCCGGCCCACTGGGGCCGCGGCGAGAGTCCGGGCCGCGAGTGCGTTCCAAGGTTACGAAGATGCCGTTCGGAGCACTCCGCTACCGCCGCCGTCGCAAATGGCTTACGAGGCGATGCGCACAACGCTGCACCTGCTCCCGACGACGCGTAGTTCCCTTAAGCGGCGTGCGCTGGAATTGGACACCACCATGGGTGACCTGATTCGGGCCGCTATCAGCGCCGGGCTCCAAGACCCCGAAGCACTGGCGCGTGCGTCGATGGCGCACCGCGGCGAGAGCGGTGGTGTGCGGACCACGCTCGACTTGCCCCGGGCTGTGCACCGGACCCTCAAGCTGTTGGCGGCGGATCAGGACACGAGCTTGCAAGCGCTGATTGTGACGGCCGTCCTGCAGAACTGCCCGGACCTCGATTAGTGGTTTCAGCCGGCCCGGTTTTCGGGTCCGCGCCCAGCGGTAGCGCCTGCGCCGAAGGGCTGCACCACTGGTAGCGCTCAAGGGCCGGTCGCAGCGTCGTCGCCCAGCGTCGGGCAGCGGTTCGATCCGCTTGAACCCGTGATACGGCGGTTGAAAAGCTGAGCAACCGCCACGAAATTCAACGTCTACGTCAATAACTGCGGCATTCTGCGGCCTCCGTAAATGTCAGCAATGGAGTCGTCGCTGCTCTGGCCGGCGTCAACATCCGACTGTCCGTAAACTGCGCTGCGGACCCGTGCCGGTGGTCGCTTTCCTTCAACTCGCGACTGCAACCTTAGTGTCGACACTATCGTTGTTACGACATATCTCTATACCGGAGGCAGGGGTATTCAGCTAACTAGAAGCCATGCAATCCAAACATCTAAAACAGCGTCAGACAGCTAAATCTAGAGCTGAAGGTCTCGATAGCAGCAAATTAATGTGGCGAAGTATATTCGTTGCAGGATGCAGTTAAATAAGTCATAGTCTCCAGCGGTAAACATAGCCATATGTACATCCATATGAATACGCATATGTACTTCTATAAACGCATAGTTGTGGGTTAAGAAGTGGCAAAAAATAAATTCCTGAAAATGGCTGCAAAATGAAGCGCCGGGCGTATTGTTCCAAACGTTCGAGCGAGACCGCTCAGAGTTTGTGTCACCGCATAGCTACTGGAGTTACAGATGTCCTCTTACGTGATCGCAGCACCTGATGCCTTGGCCGCCGCGTCTTCAAATTTGAGCGGTCTCGGGTCGTCGATCCAGGCGGCCAACGCCGCAGCTGCGAGCTCGACCACGCAGCTGGCGGTCGCGGCCCAGGATGAGGTGTCAGCGGCGATTTCTGCCTTATTCGGCAATTTCGGCCAGGAGTATCAAGCACTCAGTTCTCAGATGGCGTTGTTTCATGACCAGTTCGTGCAGACCTTGAGCTCGGGTGGACTGATGTATGGGGCGGCTGATGCTGCTGCCGCTTCGCCGCTGCAGACGCTGGAGCAGGACATAATGGGTGTGATCAACGCGCCCAGCCAGCTCTTGACCGGCCGCCCTCTCATCGGTGACGGCGCCAATGGTGCCCCAGGCACTGGCCAACGGGGCGGCGACGGCGGTTGGCTGTGGGGCAACGGAGGTAATGGTGGCTCCGGCGTGGCCGGCACGGCCACTACCACCGGCGGCACCGGTGGGGCCGGTGGGTCCGCCTTCCTGTTCGGCCATGGCGGCACTGGCGGGGCCGGTGGTGTCGGATATGCCGGGGTCAACGGTTCAAACGGTGGCACGGGGGGCACCGGCGGGGCCGGTGGTGCCGGTGGCTGGCTTTGGGGTAACGGCGGGGCTGGTGGTGTAGGCGGTGCCGGTGGGATGGGCAGCATTGGCCTCACCAACAACGTCGGGGCCGTTGGTGGAAACGGCGCGACGGGCGGCCAAGGGGGGACCGGCGGCGCCGGCGGTGTCGCGCACGCGCTCTTTGGCACCGGGGGTGCGGGCGGTGTCGGCGGGGTCGGGGGTAACGGCGGCACCGGGGGCACTGGGGGCACCGGTTTGACCGGCAGTTTCACCGCTGGTTCGGGCGTTGGCGGCGACGGTGGCAACGGCGGCATCGGAGGCGCCGCGGGCAACGGAGGCAGCGGTGGCGGCGGCGGCGCCGGCGGCTTGTTCGGCGCTTCGGGTGCAAACGGTGACGGCGGTAACGGTGGTAACGGTGGTAACGCCGGGGTCGGCGGCACCGGGGGCACCGGCGCGACGGGCGACTTCAACTCAGCTCTCAGCTTGGGCACCGGTGGCCATGGCGGCAATGGTGGCAACGCCGGCACTGCTTATGCCACCGGCGGCGCCGGTGGAGCTGCCGGTACCGGCGGTGCGGTCGGCACCGGACATGCCGGCGCGGCTGGAACCGGCGGTTCCGCGACTACCTTCGGTGGTGAGGGCGGCAAGGGTGGTGTTGGCGCTACAGGCGACTTCAACTCGACTGTCAGCAAAGGTAACGGCGGCTACGGCGGCACCGGCGGCACTGGCGGGACGGGGACTGTCCACGGGGACGGCGGCGACGGCGGTATGGGCGGCGCCGGAGCGGCCATCGGCACCGGCGCAACGGCAGGTGCCGGCGGTGCTGGCGGCGTGGGCGCCGCCGGCAACGCGGCCGCGCCCGGCCTTGGTGGTGGGGGCGGTGGCGGTGGTGGCGGTGCGATCATCCAGGGCACAGCCACCGGCACTGCGTCTGGCACGGCCACGGGCGGTGTCGGCGGCGCCGGTGGTGGTGGCACCCTCACTGCAGCGGGCGGCCACGGTGGCACCGGCGGTGGTGCCGCCATCGTTGCGAACGGTGCAGGCAGCTCCGCGATTGGCACAGCAATCGGCGGCGTCGGCGGCGACGGCGGCACTGCCGGCGCTAAAGGCGGCAACGGCGGCGGTGGGTACCTGGTAGTCGACTCCGCCGGCGGCACCGTCGGTGGCGCCGCTGGAGCTGCCATTGCGAAGGGTGGCAACGGTGGAGCTGGCATTGCCGGCGGGACCGGCGGCAATGCGGGCTTTGGTGAACTCGAGGCTGACGGTGCGGGTGGCGTCTCCTACGGCAGCGCGACCGGTGGTAATGGCGGTAGGGGTACCGATGTCGGCAGCATCGGTGGTAATGGTCTGAATGGCATTATCGAGAGCGCCCGGCCAGAAGTTCCCGGGGGCGGTGGGACCGCACACGGTACCGCCACAGGCGGAAGCGGTGGTAACGCCACCTCCGGCGGAATCGGCGGCAATGGCGACCGTGGAAGTATCTTGGCCGGCGGCACTGGCGCCGAAGCTTCCGGCACAGTTACCGGCGGTGATGGCGGCAACGCGAGCGCTGCCGGCGCCAAAGGCGGCGACGGTAATAGCGCCAATTTGAGCGCGTTCAGGGGGACCGTCACCGGTGACAACGTCTTGACGGGCGGCTCTGGGGGCGATGGCAACGGTGGTGACGGCGGCAAAGGCGGTCGGGCCTGGGTACAAGCGGTTAACCCGGCAGGCTCACATATTTCCAACAGCACTGCGATCGGTGGCGACGGCGGTGACGGCGGCATCAACGGAACGAATGGCGCGAAGGGTGGTGCCGGTGGTCTCGGTGGTAATGCCAATGTCCAACTGCAATCGGCAGCTAACCCCACGACCATCACCGGCATCGGCAGTATCGGCGGTCACGGCGGCACCGGCGGCGTCGGCGGCAGTGGCGTCGGTGGCACTGGCGGTGCCGGCGGCAACGGCGCCACACCCGCCGACTTCACCGTGCAAAACGTTTCTAACAGCACCCAGGTCGGCGGCGCCGGCGGCCAGGGTGGGCACGGCGGGACCAATTTCGCAGGTGGCGCTGGTGGTGGCGGCGGCGCCGGGAGCTTCGTTACTGGCGGCGGTGGGACCATTACCGGTAGCACCGCGACCGGCGGGATCGGCGGGGTAGGCGGTGACGGCACAGCGACCGGAGCCGGCGCGGCCGGCGTCAGCGGTGGCGCCGGCACCATCGCCGCCGCGGGCGCAGGAAGCTCCGTCACAGGCAGCACCGCCACCGGTGGGAACGGCGGGGCCGGTGGCGTCGGCCACGGCGGCGCGGCCGGCGACGGCATTGCCTCCGCGGCCGGGGGCGGCGCCATCACTGACAGCCACGCCACCGGTGGCAACGGCGGCACTGGTACCAACGGTGGAGCAGGTGGCGCCGGCGGGTCGGCCGTCATCGGCTTCGATCCCAGCACGGGCGCTCTTCACGGCGGCAGTGTGATCGGGGGCACCGCCATCGGCGGGAACGGCGGATCCGGCGACGGTGCCACCGGCCTCGGCGGCTCCGGTGGCGGCGGCTACCTGGTTGTCGACGGCACCTCAGGCGCTGCCGGCGGCACCATCGGCGGTGTCGGCCACCCAGCCGTGGCCACAGGCGGCAACGGCGGAGCCGGCATCAGCGGCGGTCACGGTGGAAACGGCAGCTTCGGTGAGGTTGAGGCCGGAGCGCTGGGCACCTCGTACGGTCAGTCCACCGGTGGTGCCGGCGGTACGGGTACCGGCCTGAACAGCGTCGGCGGTAACGGCCAGAGCTCTGATATCCAGAGCGGCAAGACGACTCAGTTCTTCGATAACCCAACAGCAGGCGGCGACGGCGGGACGGCCAGCGGTACGTCGACCGGCGGCGCCGGCGGCAACGCGACCGGCGGTGGTCACGGTGGCAACGGCGGCAAGTCGTCTATCGCCGCCGGCGGGCTCAACGCTGTGGCCAGCGGCACGTCTGAAGGCGGTGCCGGTGGTGACGGGCTGAATGGTGGTACGGGCGGCGGCAGCGACGCAACGGGCAACCCTGGATCCAGCCGGATCGTCGCACTGGGCGCGAACACCTCTGCTCAAAACGGTCACGCCTTGGGTGGCCACGGCGGTACCGGTGACGGTGTGGGCAGCGTCGGCGGCAAGGGGGCCGACGCTAACATCGGGGCCGGGCTTAACTCCACTGGGACGGCTGCCGACCAACCCCATGCGGATAACGCCACCGCCAATGGCGGCAACGGCGGCTTTGGCGGTAGCAGCCACACCGGCGGCGACGGTAGCGAGGGCGACGTCTATGCCCAGAACCTGCCGCCGGGGCCGATCAGCGCGGACAACGCGGTCGCGACCGGTACGAACGGCTCGGATAACCCGTAGAACCGGCAGTGACGCCACGGCCCGGTCGCAGTGGCGGCGCGGGGCCGGGGCTTCACGGCTGGATAACCGATGCTCCGGTCGGCACCGGGACGACAGAGTGTTGAGCTCGTTGTGCGGCGCACCCACATGAGACAGGCGTCGGATACCGCAGCGGCTCGCAGCCTCCTGGACGGTCCTGACGCTCAGCGCCCCGAAGTATTACCGATGATCTCCACGCCGCTGCCGTTCCACCGGAACCTCACCGTGGCGGGCAGACCCACCCCGCTGACATACGTCAGCGCAACGGTGTCCCCGGTGCTCTGCGCCGCGTCCACCCCATTGAAGCCGTAGGTGTCTGGCACGCCCTGCGGGATGAACTTGCCCAGGTGGAACAGCACCGCGCGGGTGGTCGGGCTGTCGCCGTTGGTGTTGGCTTTGATGATCACCGCGGACAGCTGCGCGCACTCGTTGTAGTTGCCGCCCAACGGTTCTGGGTTCCAGGCTTGTTGGCTGCGCGGGTCCCGGGGCAGCTCCGAGACCACTTTGGCGATGGTGGGCGAACCGAGATTTACCGCGCACGGGTCCGGTGGCGGCTCGCTCGTGCTGGGTGGGGCCGCCGTGCCCGGCGGCGGGTTCGCCGGCCCCGCTGTCATGGCCGCCGACGTGGGCTTGGTGGCCTGCGGGGTCTTGGCGACCGTGGAGTCCCCCGACCCGCATCCGGCTAACGCCAGGATGCATGCGGCAGCCAGGGCGGCAGCACGGCAGGGCAGCGACAACACACCGGGCACGGTACCGTCAGCCCGCTTCCGGTTGTGGCAGGCATGGCCGGGCAGCTGCCAAGTTGCCGGCACTCAGCGGTCCTGGCTAGGGGATTTCATAAATGCTCGGGGATCCCTTCATCGCAACCGGATATCACTCCAGCTCGGACTATCCGAACAGGCACGTCGCAGCGAAGGGCTGGTCAATGTCGTTTTTCATCGCGGCGCCGGGGGCGCTGACATCAGCCACTCGCGACCTGAGCGGGATAGGTGACACCATCACCGCGGCCAACGCCGCCGCGGCCGGCCGCACCACCAGTGTGTTGACCGCCGCCCAGGACGAGGTCTCGACGGCCCTCGCCGCGCTGTTCGGCTCGCACGCACAGACCTATCAGGCGATCAGCACACAGGTGTCGGCCTTCCACAGTCAGCTCGTATCGCAACTGCAAGCCGGCGCCGGCGCGTACGCCACCGCCGAGGCCGTCAATGTCGCGGCGATGAAGCCCGTCCTCGACGCGATCAACGCGCCCACGATGGCGACGGTCAATCGGCCGCTGATCGGCAACGGCGCCAACGGCGCGCCGGGCTCCGGGGCCGACGGGGCACCCGGCGGGATTTTGATCGGCAACGGTGGCGCCGGAGGCTCGGGTGGCGCCAACCACCTCGCCGGCGGTCGCGGCGGGGCCGGCGGGCTATTCGGCAACGGCGGTGCGGGTGGAGCGGGCTACCTGTCCGGGGCAGGCGGCAGTGGCGGGGCGGCCGGATTGTTCGGCAACGGCGGCGCCGGCGGGACGGGCGGCTTCAACACCGCCGGCGTCGGCGGAGCCGGCGGCGACGGCGGTACCGGGGGCATCTTCGGCGTCGGGGGTCCCGGCGGGATGGGGGGCAACGGAGTCGGCTTCGGCGGTGCCGGCGGAAACGGCGGGAATGCCGGGGATTTCGGCACGGGTGGCACGGGCGGCAACGGCGGCTTCGGCAGCAACAGCGCACTCGGGGCCGGCGACGGCACTGGCGGGGCCGGCGGTGCGGGCGGCAGCGCCAGCGGCCAATTCGGCTTTGGCGGCGCCGGAGGCGTCGGCGGGGGAGGCGGGGCCACCGGAGGCACCGGCGGTGCCGGCGGCCACGCGGGCCTGCTGTACGGCGACGGAGGCACCGGCGGGGTCGGCGGCTACGGGAACTTCAACGGGGGTGCCGGCGGTCGCGGCGGCGACGCCGGCTCCGCGTTCGGCTTCGGCGGCGCGGGCGGCGAAGGCGGGTTCGCCGGGGGGTCGCCCGGATTCGGCGGTCACGGTGGCACCGGCGGGGCCGGCTCGATGATCGGCACGGCCGGCAACGGCGGCAACGGCGGCCTGGGCCTGACGGGCTCCGGCAGCGCCGGCGCGGGGGGCTTGATTCTCAACGGCTCGCTACAGCAGACGCTGGCTCCGCTCAATGCGCCCGCCGAGTTGGTGTTCGGACGTCCGTTTATCGGCAACGGCGTCAACGCCGCCCCGGGAACCGGGGCAGACGGCGCGGCCGGCGGACTCCTGATGGGCTCCGGTGGCGCGGGCGGCTCCGGTGCGATCGGGCCTCGGGGAGCAGGCCAGACCGGTGGTCACGGAGGAGCGGGTGGCTGGTTCGGTAGCGGCGGGGCCGGCGGCAGCGGCGGCTACGGCTACGCGGGTCCGGGCGGCGCCGGGGGTACCGGAGGGGCCGGGGGGCTGTTCGGTCTGGGCGGTAACGGCGGGAGCGGCGGGAATTCCAGCGGGGTGGGCACCGGGGCGGGGGTGGCCGGCGCCGGCGGCGCGGGCGGGGCCGGCGGGCTGTTGGGCGGCGGTGGTTCCGGTGGTACCGGAGGCATCGGAACCACCATCGGAGGTACCGGAGGTGCCGGCGGGGCCGGCGGGCAGTTCGCACCCGGCGGCAACGGAGGCGCCGGCGGCAGCGGGATCCAGACGGGTGGTGCGGGCGGCGCCGGCGGCGACGCCACCGGAGCACTGGGCAGTGGTGGCTCCGGCGGAAGCGGCGGATATTCGGCGCGCGGCACCGGCGGAGCGGGCGGCGCCGGAGGTGACGGCGGCTCCCAGTTCGGTTTCGGTGGCGGCGGTGGTGCCGGTGGGCCGGGCGTCAACGGCGGACACGGTGGCGCCGGTGGCAACGCCGGCCAATACGGCAACGCGGGCGACGGCGGCGCAGGTGGTCTGGCGGCTGCGAATGGAACCGGACAGGGCGGCGCCGGCGGTAAGGGCGGCGACGCCGGTCAGACCGGCAACGGCGGCAACGGCGGCAATGGCGGGTACGGGACGACCAATGGTGCCGGCGGTGCCGGCGGCGCCGCCGGGCAAGTGACCGGCAAACGCGGGCGGCACGGCCTGACGTAGCCGGGGCCGCTCCGACCCGAGGGCGCGTGTCCGGCACCGGGACTGGCTAGACTCCCATGTCAAATGGACCTCCCGGAGAATTCTCCCCCCGAAACCTTCGCCGACCTGCAGATCCACCCCGATGTGGTGCGTGCGATCGCTGCCGTCGGCTATGAATCCCCGACCGGGATTCAGGCGGCCACGATCCCGGCGCTGATGGCCGGTTCCGACGTCGTCGGCCTGGCGCAGACCGGCACCGGCAAGACGGCCGCCTTCGCGCTGCCGATCCTGTCCAAGATCGACACCACCAGCAAAGCCACCCAGGCGCTGGTGCTGGCCCCCACCCGCGAACTGGCACTGCAGGTGGCCGAGGCCTTCAGCCGCTACGGGGCACTGCGGAACCTGACCGTCCTGCCGATCTACGGCGGAGCCTCCTACGGCGTGCAACTCGCCGGTCTGCGCCGCGGCGCCCAGGTCGTCGTCGGCACCCCGGGCCGCGTCATCGACCACCTGGAGCGCGGGACGCTGGATCTGTCCCGGGTGGACTACCTGGTGCTCGACGAGGCCGACGAGATGCTCACCATGGGCTTCGCCGAAGAGGTCGACCGCATCCTGTCCGAAACGCCGGAATACAAGCAGGTGGCCCTCTTCTCGGCGACCATGCCGCCGGCCATTCGCAAGATCACCACCAAGTACCTGCACGATCCGCTGGAAGTCACGTCTAAAGCGAAAACGGCTACCGCCGAGAATATTTCGCAGCGCTATATCCAGGTGGCGGGCCCACGCAAGATGGATGCGCTGACGCGGGTGCTCGAGGTCGAGCCGTTCGAAGCGATGATCGTCTTCGTGCGCACCAAGCAGGCCACCGAAGAGGTGGCCGAAAGACTGCGCGCCCGAGGCTTTTCCGCGGCTGCCATCAACGGCGACATCCCGCAAGGGCAGCGGGAGAGAACGATCGCGGCACTCAAGGACGGAAGCATCGACATCCTGGTGGCCACCGACGTCGCCGCCCGCGGACTGGATGTGGAGCGCATCTCCCACGTGCTCAACTACGACATCCCGCATGACACCGAGTCCTATGTGCACCGCATCGGGCGCACCGGCCGCGCCGGCCGGTCCGGCAGTGCGTTGCTGTTCGTGTCGCCCCGGGAGCGCCACCTGCTCAAGGCGATCGAAAAGGCCACGCGGCAAACACTTGTCGAGGCCGAACTGCCTACCGTGGAGGATGTCAACGCCCAGCGGGTAGCCAAGTTCGCCGACTCGATCACCGACGCCCTCGGCAGCCAAGGCATCGAGCTGTTCCGCCGGCTGGTGGAGGATTACGAACGCGAACACGACGTGCCGATGGCTGACATCGCCGCAGCGCTGGCGCTGCAATCTCGCGACGGTGAAGCCTTCCTGCTCTCGCCGGATCCGCCGCCGGAGCGGCGCAAAGAGCGCAAGGAACGGGACGAAAGTCGCGAGCGCCCCGAACGGCCAAGGCAAACAAAGCCTTTCACGACCTACCGGATCGACGTGGGCAAGCGGCACCGGATCGGCCCGGGCGCGATCGTCGGCGCCATCGCGAACGAGGGAGGCTTGCACCGTAGCGATTTCGGTCATATCGCGATCGGGCCCGATTTCTCGATGGTGGAACTTCCGGCGAAGCTGCCCCGGGAAACGCTGAAAAAGCTTGAACATACCCGTATTTCGGGTGTGCTGATCAACCTGCGGCCGGACCGGGGCTCCGGCAGTGCCGGCGGCCGGAGCCATCCGGGCGGCCGGGAAAATTCCCGCGCCCCGCGAAAACCCGCCGGCAAGGGAAAGCCGAGCCGGAAGCGCGACGCATGACGGTGTCGGAAGCCGAGGACGCCCAGGGCGGCCTCGAGCAGACCGCTGGCGTCGACCGGGTCGCTTCGCTCACCGGAGTCCGGGCCGTCGCCGCGCTGCTGGTGGTGGGCACCCACGCCGCCTACACCACCGGCAAATACACCCACGGCTACTGGGGTCTGGTCGGCGCGCGCATGGAGATCGGCGTTCCGATGTTCTTCGTCCTATCCGGATACCTGCTGTTCCGCCCGTGGGTCAAATCCGCGGCCACCGGCAGTCCGTGGCCGTCGGTGCGTCGCTACGCGCGTAACCGGGTGCGGCGCATCATGCCGGCCTACGTCGTCACCGTGCTGTTCGCCTACGTGCTATATCACTACCGCGAAGCGGGACCCAACCCCGGGCACAGCTGGCTCGGTCTGACCCGAAACCTCACGCTGACACAGATTTACACCGACGGCTACCTCGGCAAGTACCTGCACCAGGGCTTGACCCAGATGTGGAGCCTGGCGGTCGAGGCCGCCTTCTACGTGACGCTGCCGCTGCTGGCCTACCTGTTGCTGGTGCTGCTCAGCCGGCGACGGTGGCAGCCCAAGCTGGTCCTGGCGGCGCTGGCGGCGTTGACACTGATCAGCCCGGGCTGGCTGGTGCTGGTGCACATAGACCGGTTCTTTCCCGACGGCGCACGGCTGTGGCTGCCCACTTACCTGGCCTGGTTCCTGGGCGGCATGATGCTGACGGTTCTGCAGCAGATGGGCGTGCGCTGCTACGCGTTCGTGGCCATCCCGCTGGCGGTGATCTGCTACTTCATCGTCTCCACTCCGATCGCGGGCGCGCCCACCACCTCGCCGGCCTCGCTGCCGGAAGCGCTGTGGAAGACCGGGTTCTACGCGGTCATCGCCACGCTGGCGGTGGCGCCGCTGGCCCTGGGAGATCAGGGCTGGTATTCGCAGGTGTTGGCCAGCCGGCCGATGGTGTGGCTCGGCGAGATCTCCTATGAGATCTTCCTGATCCACCTGATCACAATGGAATTCGCGATGGTCTACATCGTCCGGGCGCACGTGTACACGGGCCCGATGTTGAACCTGTTCATCGCCACCGTGGTGGTGACCGTCCCGCTGGCCTGGTTGCTACACCGGTTCACCCGGGTTCGATAGCTCTGCCGCAGCGAAATCTCGGCGTTTTCAAAGTCTTTCGTGTTCCGGCCAAGGCCCGTATCAGACACGCGTAGAGTTCTGCAACGATCGTGAGCTGTTTGGTGCCGTCGAATGCCAGGGGAGCCGGGATGTCCTTGTACTTGATCGCTGTACCCGAGGCCTTTGCGGCGGCGTCCGCGGACCTGGCCGGGCTCGGCGCGACGATCAGCCAGGCCAATGCGGCGGCGGCCGCCTCGACTACCGAGGTGTTGCCCGCGGCCGCCGACGAGGTGTCGGAGGCGATAGCGCGGCTGTTCGGCGGTTTCGCCCAGGACTATGCGTTGATCAGCACGCAGCTGTCGGCATTCCACAACGAGTTCGTGCAGGCCCTGACCGGTGCGGGCAATGCCTATCGGGCGGCCGAAGCGGCCAGCGTCAACCCGCTGCAGACCGTGGTCGACGACATTCTGCTGGTGATCAATGCTCCGACCAAGTTCCTGTTGAACCGACCACTGATCGGCGATGGCACGAACGGGGCACCCGGTACCGGTCAAGCCGGCGGCGCCGGCGGAATCCTGTTGGGCAACGGCGGCAACGGGGGTTCCGGCGCTCCCGGCCAGGCCGGCGGCGCCGGCGGTGCGGCGGGGATCTTCTTCGGCAACGGCGGCGCCGGGGGCGTCGGTGGTGTCGGTGCGGCGGGTGGTGACGGGGGCTCTGCCGCCTTCTTGTTCGGCACCGGCGGCACCGGCGGCGTCGGCGGTGCCGGCGCGGTAGGGGGCCGGGGCGGCGCGGGCTCGTTCATCTACGGCGCCGGCGGCACCGGAGGCGTGGGTGGCGCCGGAGCCGCCGGGGGTATCGGCGGATCCGCGGGATTCTTCGGCAACGGCGGTGCCGGTGGGGCCGGCGGAGCCGGGGCCACCGGTGTCGGTGGCGCCGGTGGTGCCGGCGGCAACAGCGGGGTGATCTACGGCAGCGGGGGAGCGGGCGGCGCGGGCGGTGCCGGCGCGGCCGGCGGCTTCGACGGTGGGTCCGGCGGCGCGGGTGGAACGGTTTCCGCTTTGATCGGCGGCTCCGCGGGTGACGGCGGAGCCGGCGGGGCAGGCGGTATTGGGGTGACCGGTCCGGGCGGTGGCAACGGAGGTCAGGGCGGGACTGGCGGAGCCGGTGGGCTCGGCGGCGCGGTTCATTCGCTGATCGGTGGCGGCGGCGGGGCCGGCGGTGCCGGCGGTCAGGGCGGCCAGGGCGGCACCGGTGGCGTCGGCGTGGGCAACGCGGGTACCGGTGGAACGGGCGGCACCGGCGGAACCGGAGGAGTAGCCGGCGCCGGCGGAGCCGGCGGGCTGCTGGGTCCCGCCGGAGCGAGCGGCGCGAGCGGCCAGGGTGGCCAGGGTGGCACCGGCGGTGCGGGCGCGCTGGGTCTGACGAGTACGACGGCGGCCGTCGATGGCGGCCTCGGCGGAAACGGTGGCTCGGGCGGCCAGGGCGGAGTCGGTGGTGCCGCCATCGCGGGTGGCGCCAGTGGCGGCGGCGGCGTCGGCGGTACCGGTGGTGCCGGCGGCCAGGGTGGTACCGGGTTCGCCGACAACGGGGTCGACGCGGCGACGGCCGGGGGTAACGGTGGCCAGGGTGGTGCCGCCGGTGCCGGCGGCAAGGCCGGCGGCGCGGCGGGTCCCGACGGCGGCTACGGTACCGGCGGCCAGGGTGGCACCGGTGGTACCGGTGGGGCCGGGCTGCAAGGACAGACAAGCACGAAGGCGGGCGTCACCGGCGGCACCGGCGGTAATGGGGCCGCGGGTGGCCAGGGTGGGGCGGGCGGTGGTTCGGGTGCCGGTGGCACGGCCGGCGCCGGCGGGGCGGGCGGTACCGGTGGTGCCGGTGGCCAGGGTGGTGCCGGGTTTGCTGACAACGGGGTGGACGCGGCGACGGCTGGTGGTGACGGTGGTCAGGGTGGTGCCGCGGGCGCCGGTGGCAAGGCCGGTACGGGTGGCGCGGCGGGTGTCGACGGCGGTTACGGGACGGGCGGCCAGGGTGGTGGCGGCGGGACCGGCGGCGCCGGGCTGCAGGGACAGACGAGCACGAAGGCGGGCGTCACCGGGGGCACCGGCGGTAATGGGGCTGCGGGTGGCCAGGGTGGTGCGGGTGGTGGTTCGGGTGCCGGTGGTACGGCCGGCGCCGGCGGGGTGGGCGGTACCGGTGGTGCGGGTGGTCAGGGTGGTGCCGGGTTTGCTGACAATGGGGTGGACGCGGCGACGGCCGGGGGTGACGGTGGTCAGGGTGGTGCCGCCGGGGCCGGCGGTAAGGCCGGTAGTGGTGGCGCGGCGGGTGTCGACGGCGCTTACGGGACGGGCGGCAAGGGTGGTGGCGGCGGGACCGGCGGCGCCGGCCTGCAGGGACAGACGAGCACGACGGCGGGCGTCACCGGCGGCACCGGCGGTACTGGTGCCGCGGGCGGCCAGGGTGGTGCGGGCGGTGGTTCGGGTGCCGGTGGCACGGCCGGCGCCGGAGGCGTGGGCGGTACCGGTGGTGCCGGTGGCCAGGGTGGCGCCGGGTTTGCTGACAACGGGGTCGATGCGGCGACGGCCGGGGGTGACGGTGGCCAGGGTGGTGCCGCGGGCGCCGGCGGTAAGGCCGGTAGTGGTGGCGCGGCGGGTGTCGACGGCGCTTACGGGACAGGCGGCAAGGGTGGTGGCGGCGGGACCGGCGGCGCCGGACTGCAGGGACAGACAAGCACGACGGCGGGCGTCACCGGCGGCACCGGCGGTAGTGGGGCCGCGGGCGGCCAGGGTGGGGCGGGCGGTGGTTCGGGTGCCGGTGGCACGGCCGGCGCCGGCGGCGTGGGCGGTACCGGTGGTGCCGGTGGCCAGGGTGGTACCGGGTTTGCTGACAACGGGGTCGACGCGGCGACCGCCGGAGGCACCGGTGGCCAGGGTGGTGCTGCCGGGGCCGGCGGCAAGGCCGGTACTGGAGGCGCGGCGGGCGTGGATGGCGCCTATGGCACCGGCGGCCAGGGTGGTGCAGGTGGTACCGGCGGCGCGGGACTGCAGGGTCAGACGAGCACCACGGTGGGCGTTAACGGCGGCACCGGCGGAAACGGCGGGGCCGGTGGTCACGGCGGTGCCGGCGGAAATTCGGGCGCCGGTGGCACCGTCGGCGCCGGAGGCGTGGGCGGCATCGGTGGTGCCGGCGGAAACGGCGGTGGCGGGTTTACCGATGGCGGGATCACCGACGCGACCGCGGGCGGTGGCGGTGGTACCGGCGGCGTGGGCGGCGTGGGCGGCGCGATGGGCACCGGCGGCACCGCGAGCTCCGCGGGTGTCGGCGGCGCTGGTGGTGCGGGTGGTCAGGGCGGAGTCGGTGGCGAAGCGGCCGTGGGTAAGGCAGGCGGCGCGGGCGGTGCCGGTGGCCAGGGCGGCGCCGGCGGTGCCGGGGCGGTCGGCGTGCTCGGAGGTTCGGCGGCCGCCGGTGGAGTCGGTGGCCAGGGCGGGTCCGGCGGTGCCGGTGGCAATGCGGCGGCCGGAGCCACGAATGGCCTGGGAGGTGCCGGCGGTGTCGGCGGTCAGGGCGGTGCCGGTGGCGCCGGGTTCGCCGATGACGGCAGCAACAATGCCGGCGCCGGCGCGACCGGCGGGACCGGTGGTGTCGGCGGCGTGGGCGGTGCGGCGGGCACCGGCGGCTCCGGGGGCAGCACCGGAGCTGCTGGGACCGGCGGCAAGGGCGGCGTCGGCGGCCTGGGCGGAGCGGTGACCACCACCGGGTACACCGCGGGTGCCGGCGGCGCCGGCGGTGCCGGCGGGCAGGGCGCCGCCGGGGTCGCGAGTACGCCCAGCGGCGTAGGGTCCGCAGGCGGTGTCGGTGGCCAGGGTGGCACCGGCGGTGCCGGCGGCGCGGCGGTGAGCGGGGCCACGAATGGCGTTGGAGGCGCCGGCGGTGCCGGTGGCGAGGGTGGTACCGGTGGCGCTGGATTCACCGATACCGGCACCGACAATGCGGGTGCCGGCGGAACCGGCGGGACCGGCGGTGTCGGCGGTGCTGCTGGTGCGGTGGGCAGCGGCGGCACGGGGGGCAGTGCGGGCGCGGCGGGCGCCGGCGGAAACGGCGGCGTTGGCGGCCTGGGTGGGGCCGCCACCCTGGCCGGGGACGTCGCCGGTGCGGGCGGGGCCGGAGGACAGGGTGGTGCCGGTGGCGTCGGTGCCGTGAGCGCGCCGAGCGCTGCGGGCTCTGCCGGTGGTGTCGGTGGGCAGGGTGGCGCCGGTGGCGCCGGTGGGAAGGCGGTCGGGTCCGCCGTCAGTGGCAACGGGGGCATCGGAGGCACCGGCGGCCAGGGCGGTACCGGCGGCGCCGGGTTCACCGACGGCGGCAGCAACAATGCGGGCTCCGGCGGAACCGGCGGGACCGGTGGCGCCGGCGGCGTGGGCGGCGCTGCGGGTAGTGGCGGTATCAGCGGCACCGCGGGCGCGGCCGGAGCCGGTGGTCTGGGTGGCAACGGCGGCGTGGGGGGCGCCACGGCCACCGCGGGTAACACCTCGGGCGCCGGCGGCAATGGAGGCCAGGGCGGTGCGGGTGGCGCCGGCGCCGCGAGCGGGCCCAACGGGACGGGATCTGTCGGTGGCGTCGGCGGGCAGGGCGGTGCCGGTGGCACCGGCGGTGGCGCGGTGACCGGCGCCGTCCGCGGCAACGGTGGCATCGGGGGCGGTGGCGGCCAAGGTGGTGCCGGCGGTGCCGGGTTCGCCGATAGCGGCAGCGACAACGCGGGCGCCGGCGGAACCGGTGGGACCGGCGGAGTCGGTGGCGCCGGCGGTGCACTGGGCAGTGGCGGGTCAGGTGGCAGTGCCGGGACGGCCGGGGCCGGCGGCAAAGGCGGCATCGGCGGCGCGGGCGGGGCCACGAATATCAACGGCCACACCGCCGGAGCCGGTGGGCAGGGCGGTGCGGGTGGCGCCGGGGCGGTGGGTGTCGCCGGCGCTCCGGGCTCGTCCGGTGGTACCGGTGGGCAGGGCGGCGCCGGCGGTTCCGGCGGAGCCGCGGTGGCCGGGGCTACCAACGGAAAGGGCGGTATTGGGGGCGTCGGCGGCCAGGGTGGCGCCGGTGGCGCCGGGACCAATGAAGGCGGCGGCAACGCTGCGGGCGCCGGTGGAACCGGCGGGGCCGGTGGTCTCGGCGGCGACGGCGGAGCGGCGGGTACCGGCGGATCCGGGGGTAGCGCCGGAGCGGCAGGAGCCGGCGGCAAGGGCGGCGCAGGCGGCCAGGGCGGGGCGACCACCACGGTCGGCAACACCGCCGGTGCCGGTGGTGCCGGTGGCGCCGGGGGTGCTGGTGGCATCGGCGCCGTGGGTGCGACCGGCGCGGCAGGGTCTGCCGGTGGCGGCGGTGGGCAAGGGGGCGCCGGCGGTGTTGGCGGTGGGGCGGTGGTCGGAGCCACCAACGGCAAGGGAGGCGCCGGCGGGATCGGCGGCCAGGGTGGTGCCGGCGGCGCCGGGTTCGCCGATGACGGCAGCAATAACGCGGGCGCCGGCGGTACCGGCGGCACCGGTGGCCTGGGTGGCGCCGGCGGCGCGGTGGGCACCGGCGGTTCGGGAGGGACCGCGGGTGTCGGTGGCGCCGGCGGCCAGGGCGGCAGCGGCGGCGTGGGTGGTGCCACTGTTACCGCCGGCCACAACGCCGGTGTCGGCGGCGCCGGAGGCCAGGGTGGCGTCGGCGGCGCCGGGGCCGCCGGTGCGGCCAGTGGCGGCGCCGCCGCGAACGCCGGTCACGGCGGCAAGGGCGGTACCGGTGGGGCGGGCGGCCTGAACGCGGCCGGCACCGGCGGGACCGGCGGCACGGGCGGCGCGGGTGGCACCGGCGGCGTCGGCGGCAACGGCACCGGCGGCGAACTGGGCGGATTCGGCGGCAACGGCGGCTCCGGAGGCACCGGCGGTGTCGGCGGAACCGGCTCCAGCGGCAAGACCGGGACCGGTGGCAGCACTGGCGCCGCGGGCAATACCGGCGACGCCCCCACCGGAGGCAGCGGCTCCACCGGAGGTGTCGGCGGGTCCGGCGGTTCCGGTGGTTCCGGCGGTGCCGGCTCGGCGTAGATAATTGCGCCGGCTTCTCCTCGGGCCTTCCGGCCTGCATCGTCGCCGTCACCCCGGGTTAAATCCGGCTGGGATGGTTACCCTAACCTAAGTTGGACGACGCGATAGCGACGAAGGGTCAGGGAACGGATGGGCGAACAGAAGGCGTCTCGAGGTTTTGCCGGGGCAGTGCTGAAACTGCTGCGAGCGGGAGATTATCGGCTCACCGTGACCGGTCGGGAGGAAGTCAGCCCGCACTACCACCGGTTGAGCTTCGAGGCGGGCGGGTTGCTCACCGCGCATGAGGTGCATCCGACGATGTGGATCCGGTTGTGGTTCGCCGACGGCGACAAGTCACACCAACGCGGCTACACGCTGGTCAACCCCAACCCCGCGGCCGACACCTTCGACATCGAGTTCGCGCTGCACGACGGCATCGCATCGAACTGGGCGCGGGCTGCCCAGCCCGGCGACACCATCGAGGCGACCGTGATGGGCAGCAAGTTCGCCATTCCCGACCCGCAGCCGGCCGGGTACATCATCGTCGGTGACTGCGCCTCACTGCCCGCGATCAATTCGCTGCTGACGGCCATCGGCGATGCTCCCGCACAAGTGTTCCTGGAGGCCGGCTGCGACGACGACCGGCATCTACCGGTAGTGCGCGACGTCGACATCACCTGGGTGGACCGCAAGGACGGGGCGCTGCTGGAAGCGGTGCGGTCGGCGGCGTGTGACGGGGGTTGCCATTTCGGCTGGGTGGCCTGCGACAGCCGAACCACCCGCTCGGTTGTCAAGGTGCTGCGGGAGGACTTCGGGATTCCGCGGAAATCCATTAAGTCGCAAGCTTATTGGGTGGCCTGACCGGCCGATACCGGCGCCAGCACCGGAAGCACGAACTCTTCGATCATCGCTCGCTCGTCCTCCTCGCCGCGGCCGGGGAACATCAGCATCGAGATGATCACCCGCACCGCCCACCGCGCTCGGCGTTCGAGGGCGGCGTCGTCGGGACCTGGCGCGGGGCCCAATGAGGCGAGGAATCCGGAGGCCAGCGCGGTGATCACCTGCGACTGTCCCGCCATCTCACCGCCGATCGGCAACCGGGTGGAGCCGAACCATGCTGCCAGTGCCGGGTTTTCGCGAACCATCCGCAAGGTCGCGGTGATCCCGGCCACCAGCCGCTCCTGTGGGTCCTCGATGCGTTCGATCCGCCCGAGGATGTCGCGTCCCAACCGATGCGTCTCGCGGTGTACGTAGGCGGTGCGCAACGATTCCCGGCTGTCGAAGTACCGGTACAGCGTCGCCCTGGAACAGCCTGCGGCCCTGGCGATTTCGTTCATGCCGACCGACGCGGGATCCTGCTCGGTGAACAGCCGCTCGGCAGCGTCGAGGATCCGGTCCGCGGCGACTTCACTGCGCCGGTCGCCCAGCCAGTCACCCGCCATCAGGCCCGCACCCGGATGGGAACCGACAGTGGGCGGCGCACGTAGCTGCCGCCGGACCACACGATGTCGTCCACGTCGACCTCGAAATCAGGGCAGCGACCGAGCAATTCGCCCAGTGCGACCCGCGACTGCATCCGCGCCGCGGCAGCCCCGAGGCAGTGGTGCGCGCCGTGGCTGAAGGTCAGAATGTTGCGCGGGCAGCGGGTGACGTCGAGTTCGCCCGCGTTTTCACCGTATTGGCGTTCGTCGCGGTTGGCCGACCCGTACACCAGCAGCACCCGGCGACCGGCCGGGATGGTGGTGTTCTCGATCGTGACGTCGCGCGTGACCGTGCGGGCCAGGTTCTGCGCCGGCGAGGTGAGCCGCAGCAGTTCGTCGACGGCGTCCGGGATCAGCCCGGGGTCATCCACCAGCAGCTGCCGCTGGTCGGGCCGCTCGTGCAGCAAAGGCATTGAGCCGCCGAGCATTCCGGTGACCGTGTCGTTGCCGCCGGTGACCATGGTGAAGGTGAATCCCAGGATGGACAGAATGCCGGAGATGTCGCCGTCCGCACCGACGCCGGCACTGACCAGGTGGGATATCGTGTCATCCTCGGGCTCGGTCCGGCGCCGCTCGATCAAGGCGGTGAAGTAGGCCATCATCGTGCCCACCGCGTCCCCGACGGTCTCCAGCGCGCCGGCGATACCGCCCTCGGCGGTGTTGGCCGCGACGATGGCCTGGGTCCAGCCGTCGAATTGCGCCCAATCCTGCTCGGGCACACCGAGATAATGCGCGACGACCATGGACGGCAGCGGCTTGAACAACTCGGTGACGATGTCACCCTCGCCGCGGGCGCGGATCTTCTCGATGCGTTCGACGACGAACTCGCGCACCTTGGGTTCGACGGCCTCGACCTGGCGCGGCGTGAAACCGCGCGAAACCAGCTTGCGGAACTGGGTGTGCACCGGCGGGTCCTGCATCACCATCGGCGGGTTATCCCGCAGCCCGATCATGTCCAGGTCGCCGTAGTTGACGGTCAGGCCCTGCGCGGAAGAGAACGTCTCGTGATCGCGGGCCGCCGCCCAGACGTCGGCGTGCCGGGACAGCACGTAGTAGTCGTGGTCGGGACGACCCGCCGGCACGACGTGATGCACCGGGTCGTGGTCCCGCAGCGCCCGGTACATCGGCCACGGGTCGGACCAGGTCTCGGCGGTAGCCAGGACGAACTTCGCCGGGGCTTCATGAGACATAACCGCAGTCATGTCTTATTGGTACGACACACTGTCCACCGTGTCAACCGTCGACAGTGAATCTGACGACGCGACACGCGGCGGATCCGTCGCAGGATTCACAGTGGGCGCACCGCGGGAAACGGCGCTAGATCCCCGATCCGGGGTTGAGGATTCCGTCCGGGTCCAGCGCCGCCTTGATGCGCCGGTTCAGGTCCATGACATCGGGGCCGAGGTAGTCGGCCAGCCACGGCCGCTTCAACCGGCCGACCCCGTGCTCGCCGGTGATGGTCCCGCCCAGGCCGACCGCCAGATCCATGATCTCGCCGTAGGCCAGCTGGGCGCGCTCGGCCATGGCCGCGTCGGCCGGGTCGAACACCAACAGTGGGTGCGTGTTGCCGTCACCGGCATGGGCGATCACCGAGATCATCAGGTCGCGCTCGTCAGCGATCCGGGCGATACCGGTCACCAGCGCCCCCAGCGCCGGCAACGGCACCCCGACGTCTTCGAGCAACAGCGATCCCTTGGCCTCCACCGCCGGGATGCAGAACCGGCGGGCGGCGACGAACGCCTCGCCCTCGTCCGGATCGTCGGTCGAAAAGACTTCTGTCGCACCGTGTTCGGCGAATACCGCGGCCATCAGCTCGGCATCCTCGGTGCCGGCTCGCCCGCGTTCGTCCGAACCGGCCACCAGCATGGCGGCCGCCGAACGGTCCAGGTCCATCCGCAAGGTGTCCTCGACGGCGTTGATCGCGACCTGGTCCATGAACTCGAGCATCGAGGGCCGAAGGCGCGCACTGACTCCCAGCACGGCGTCGACGGCCGACTCGACGGTGGCGAAGCTGGCCACCACGATGCTCGACGCGTTCTGCGCCGGCAGCAACCGCAGGGTTACCTCCGTGACGATCCCGAGCGCTCCTTCGCTGCCGACGAACAGCTTCGTAAGAGAAAGTCCCGCAACGTCTTTCAGGCGAGGCCCGCCCAGCCGGACGGCCGTGCCGTCGGCCAGCACCACCTGCATGCCCAGCACGTAGTCCGTCGTGACGCCGTACTTGACGCAGCACAGACCGCCGGCGTTGGTGGCGATATTGCCGCCGATGCTGCAGATCTCGTACGACGACGGATCCGGCGGATACCACAACCCATACGAGGCAGCGGCCTGCTTCACCTCGGCGTTGAACAGCCCGGGCTGGCACACCGCGGTGCGGGTCACCGGGTCGATGGCGATGTCGCGCATCTTCTCGGTCGAGAGCACGATGCCGTTGTCCACCGCCGTCGCGCCACCGGACAGTCCGCTGCCCGCGCCGCGGGTCACCACCGGCACCTTGTGCGCCGCAGCCCATCGCACCACGGTCTGCACCTCTTCGGTGTGCCGCGGCCGGACCACGGCCAGCGGCTTGCCCGCCGACGGGTCCAGCGCCCGGTCCTGCCGGTATCCCTCGGTGACGGCGGGATCGGTGACCACCATGCCCTCGGGCAGTTCGGCGATCAGCGCCTCCAGCAAACCGGTATTCACCGGATCGATCCTACGGCCGCCGCAACGTGCCGATTACCGCAGCCGATCGGCGTAGATTTGAGCGGTCCTTCACCTGCGCTCGGGATGCTGGAGGGACGCAACGAAGGTAGGTGCCTCGACTTGTTCGGACAGCGGAATCTCAACAAAGTCGGTGTCCGCGCGTTCGCGGACGTGCTCAATGCCGAACAGTCCATCGTCTCCGTCACCGTCGGCAACCCGAACCTGGTGAACAACACCGAAGTGCGTTGGACGTTGCGGCTGCGCGTCACACCGGAGCACGAGCCATCCTTCGAAACAAACCTCAAAACGCTGCTGCCCCAAGCGATGTGGCCGCGACCGGGCACCCGGCTGGCGGTGCTCTACGACCCGAAGGATCACAGCCGCATCCAGCTGGACCACCAGGCCCCAGCCGAGACCGTGGTCGACGCCATCACCGCCAACCGCCCGGACCTCAGCGGTGCCTCGGTGCTGGGGATGCCGATGGGCGACGTGATCCGGCAGGCCATGTCCGACCCCGGCGGCTTCCGCACCGAGATGATGCGCCGGGCCGCCGAGATGCAGGAACAGGCAATGCAGGCCATGCAGCCGCAAGCGCCGGCCGCGAGCCAAGACCCCCTCGACCGGCTGGAACGACTCGCCGCCCTCAAAGACCGCGGTGTGCTCACCGACGAGGAATTCGAGCAGCAGAAGCGCCGGATCCTCGGGACTTAGACGGTCGAGGGACTTAGACGGCCGAACGACTTAGACGGTCGAGGGCACCGCGTCCAGCTCCCGCAACGACGGCAGCCGCACACAGAACACCCCGGTCACCAGGATCGGCAGCGCCAGCGCGAGAAACGCCACGTGCAACCCGGCGGCATCGGTCAACGGGCCGGCCAGCAACAGCCCCAGCGGGCCCGCGGCGTAGGCCAGCGACGTCATCACCCCGACCGCCCGGCCCCGCAGATGTGCCGGCGCCCGGGTCTGGATCATGTACGCGTACATCGGCTGAATCGGCCCGTACACCAGGCCCACCAGGCCTACCAGCGCCAAGATCACCGGCAACGGCGGCAACAGCGCGATGACGGCCGCCGCCACACCGAGCGTGAGGACCGCGGTCAGCATGATGGTGCGCCGCGACAACCGCTTCACCAGACCGACGTAACCCAGCGCGCCGATCAGACCGCCCAGCGACAGCGCCATCAGCACCGAGCCCAGCTGACCCGGTTGGTGGCGGTCGCTGAAGTACTTGGGAAACAGCACGCTCTCCATCGGCAGATACAGCGCCGTGACGGTGAGGTCGATCAGGGCCAGCGTGCGCAGCACCCGCAGGCTCCATACGAAGCGCAGCCCCTCGGAGATCCCCGACACCAGCCCCTCGGGGCGGGCGGCGTGCACCGGCTTACCCGCTCCGTCCAGGCGCAGCAGGGCGATCGCCACGATGGACAACGCGAATGCCCCCGCGGTGATCCACATGGTGTTGACGCCGCCGACCGTGGCGATCATCAAGCCGCCGACGCCCGGTCCGACCATGAAAGCGAGGTTCTGCATGGCCTCGTACACGCTGTTCACCCGGTCCAGCGACCAGCCCGCCCGCGCGGCGGCCTCCGGCAACATCGACTGCCGGGCGGTGATTCCGGCCGGGTCGAAGGCGGCCGCACACGCACCCAGCGCCGCCAGCACCGCCACGTTGACCCCGGCCGGGCCGTACGCCCACGCGATCACCGGCACCGCGGCCACCGCGGACCCCGACAGGGCGTCGGCAACCATCGACACCCGGCGACGGCCGAAGTAGTCGACCGCGGTGCCCGCCAGCAGGGTGGAGAACAGCAGGGGCAGCGTCGTCGCCCCCGCCACGATCGACGCCTGACCCGCGCTGCCCTGGCGCTGCAGCACCAGCCACGGGAACGCGACGATCGAGATGCCATCGCCCGCACATGCCATCAAAGTGGCGAACAGGAGCAGAAATGCCGGGCCTCGGCTTTTTTCGGTCATGGGATATCGCGGCTGAATCTAACGCCAAAGCCCCGACCGAAACCACTGATTTTCGGGGCCGTGCAGGATGGTCGTGTGCTCATGCATCCCAATACCGGCCGGAGTTACACCTCGCCGGTACCGCCGGGGTCCGGGTGGCCGGGCGACCCGGCGACGCCGCGGACACCCGTGGCCGCCGACGCCGCCAACGTCGCCGCGCTGGCGAACGCGGCCGGATCGATCGCCGAACTCGACGCCGCGATCAGCGTGTGCCGGGCCTGCCCGCGGCTGGTCACCTGGCGCGAGGACGTCGCCCTGGCCAAACGGCGCGCCTTCGCAGACCAGCCGTACTGGGGACGTCCGGTGCCGGGCTGGGGGTCGGAGCGGCCGCGGCTGCTGATTGTCGGTTTGGCCCCGGCCGCGCATGGCGCCAACCGGACCGGCCGGATGTTCACCGGTGACCGTTCCGGTGACCAGCTCTACGCGGCCCTCTACCGGGCCGGAATGGTGAATCAGCCCACCAGCGTCGACGCCGCGGATGGGTTGCACACCAAGCACATTCGCATTGCGGCACCGGTTCGGTGCGCGCCGCCGGCCAATGCCCCGACGCCCGCGGAACGGGACACCTGTGCACCGTGGCTGGACGCCGAGTGGCGGCTGGTGGCCCCGTACGTCCGGGTAGTGGTGGCTCTGGGCGGGTTCGCCTGGCAGATCGCGCTACGCCTGACGGGCGGCACGCTCAAGCCGAAGTTCGGCCACGGCGCCGTCGCCGAGCTACCCTCGGGCCTGCGGCTGCTGGGCTGCTACCACCCAAGCCAGCAGAACATGTTCACAGGTAGGTTGACTCCGGCAATGCTCGACGAGGTTTTCACGGACGCGAAGAGGCTGGCAGGAATCAGGTAATGGTGGAATCGGTTCTGGTGTCTGGCGCCAGTGTGGCGGGGCTCACCGCAGCCTACTGGCTGCAGCGCAACGGCTATGCGGTCACCGTGGTGGAGCGCTATCCCGGGTTGCGGCCGGGCGGTCAGGCGATCGACGTGCGCGGCCCCGCGCTCGAGGTGCTGGACCGGATGGGCCTGCGCAACGCAGCCGAGACCTGCAAGACCGACATCCGGGGATCGTCGGTGGTGGACCGGGACGGCAATGTGCTCTCCGAGGACACCGAATCGACGCCGACGGGCGGGCCGATCAACAACTCGGACATCGAGCTGTTGCGCGACGACTTGGTCGGATTGCTTTATGACGAAACGAAATTGAAAACCGAGTTCCTGTTCGACGACACCATCGCCACCCTGGAGAATCTCGGTCCCGCGGTCAACGTCACCTTCGAGACGGCCGAGCCCCGCAGCTTCGACCTGGTGATCGGCGCCGACGGCCTGCACTCCAACGTGCGCCGGCTGGTGTTCGGCCCCGAAGAGCGATTCATCAAGCGGCTCGGCACATTTGCCGCAATTTTCACCGTGCCCAACTTCCTGGACCTGGACTACTGGCAGCAGTGGCACTACGGCGACTCCAGCATGGCCGGGATCTACAGTGCGCGCCGCAACTCCGAGGCGCGGGCCATGCTGGGATTCATGGACCCCGAATTGCGAATCGACCACCGCGACACCGAAACTCAGTTTGCCGAATTGGAAAGGCGGATGGCCGACGACGGCTGGGTCCGACCAAAGCTGCTGGAGTTGATGCGCTCGGCGCCGGACTTCTACTTCGACGAGATGTCGCAGATTGTGATGGACCACTGGTCAATTGGCCGGGTGGCTCTGGTGGGCGACGCCGCGTACTGCGCCTCTCCGCTGTCCGGCCAGGGCACCAGCCTGGCGTTGCTGGGCGCGGCGGTCCTGGCGGGCGAACTCAAACTCGCCCGTACCGATCACGGCCTCGGATTCGCCAACTACTTCAAGCGCTTTCACCCGTACACGCAGCGCACCCAGTTCCTGGCCAGCGACAGCATCCCCGGCGGCGCACCCATCTCCCAGGAGCAGTTCGACATGATCGTCAACTCGTTCACGCTGCTGAACTACTGAATGCTTAACTACTGAGCCGGGGAACATCTGCCCGCCAGGGCGCGTTGTGCCGACCGTGCATCTTTCCGTCCTCGACCTGGTCCCGGTGCGCAGCGACCAGTCCACCGGCGACGCGCTCGCGGCCACGGTGTCGCTGGCGCAGACCGCCGACCGGCTGGGCTTCACGCGCTACTGGGTCGCCGAACACCACAACATGCCCTCGGTGGGCGCCACCAGCCCACCTGTCCTGATCGCCTACCTCGCCGCGCAGACCGACCAGTTGCGCCTGGGCTCGGGCGGGGTCATGCTGCCCAACCACGCGCCGCTCGCGGTGGCCGAGCAGTTCGCCCTGCTGGAGGCGGCCGCGCCGGGCCGCATCGACCTCGGCATCGGCCGTGCCCCCGGCTCCGATCCCGTCACGTCCTACGCACTCCGCGGTGGCCGCGACGACCGCGACATCGAGAACTTCCCGGAGTACCTCGACGACGTGGTCGCGTTGATGAGCGCCCGCGGCGTGCGGGTGCCGCTGCGTTCGGGTGATTACACCCTCAAGGCGACGCCGGCGGCCGCCAGCGAACCGCGACTGTGGCTACTGGGGTCGTCGATGTACTCGGCGCGTCTGGCCGCCGCAAAGGGACTGCCCTACGTCTTCGCCCATCACTTCTCCGGGCAGGGCACCGAAGAGGCGCTGGACTACTACCGCGCCCATTTCCGGCCCAGCGATCTCACGCCCCAGCCGGTCACCTTCCTGACCGTGAACGCGTCGGTGGCCGAAACCCGGGATGAGGCAATGGAATTGATGCTGCCGAACCTGCAGATGATGGCCCGGCTGCGTACCGGGCAGCCGCTGGGGCCGGTGCAGCTCGTCGAAGAGGCCCACCAGGCCACCCTCACACCGCAGCAGCAGCACATCGTGGACAGCGGGATGGCCCGCGCCGTCGTCGGCTCGCCCGCCGAGGCGGCCGAGCAGGTGCGGGCGCTGGCCGAACGCTTCGACGTCGACGAGGTGATGGTGCACCCGGTGGCGTCCGCTCGGCGCGGCACCGATCCCAGGACGGGCCCGGCCCGGGTGGCCACGCTGGAGTTGCTCGCCAAGGAGCTGTTCTAGTCGATCGCCGCGTATTTGATGGTGGCGACCCGCAGCGCCCGGCTGCGCCGCGCTTGCGATCGCCACGTCTAGTCCGTCACGCCGGCCTCCTCAGGCGCCACATCCGGAGCGTGCTCGGCGATCCACTGCAGCAGATCGCCGGCCGGCATCGGCGGACTGTGCACGAACCCCTGGGTGATGGTGCACCCGTACTGGCGCAATGCCCGCAGCGTCACCTCGTCCTCGACACCCTCGGCGACCAGGTCCGCGCCCAGGCTTTCGGCCAGCGCCACCGTCGAACGCACGATCGCCACCGAGCGCGGGTCCTGCGCCAGCCGCGCCACGAACACCCGGTCGAGTTTCAACTCGTCGACCGAGACGTCCTGCAGCCGGGCCAGCGACGACCAGCCGGTGCCGTAGTCGTCCAGTGAGATCCGCACGCCGAGGCGCTGCAGCGCGGCGACGGTGTTGCGGGACCGCGCCGAGTCCACCAGCGTGCTCTCGGTGATCTCGATGATGAGTTCATCGGCGGGCAGCCCGTGGGTCTTCAGTTGCTGCTCGATATTGCCGACGAGGTCGAGGTCCAGCAGGTTGGTGGTCGACAGGTTGACCGCGACGGTCAGCGCCACGCCCTGGTCGCGCCAACTCCGGACCTGGTCGAGGGCGAGGTTGACGGTGCGGTTGGCCACTTTGCGCATCAGACCGGCACGCTCGGCGGCCGGCAGGAACTCCTCGGGCAGCAGCAGCCCGCGGTGGAGATGGTGCCAGCGCAACAGCGCCTCCACACTGTGCACGCTGCCGTCGCTCGCGTTGATCTTCGGCTGGTAGTGGCAGGTCAGCTGCTCGTTGCCGTCGGCCAGCGCAGCGCGCAGCTCCTCGACGAGGCTGGGGTCGTTATCGCGGTACAACTCGTACGCGGCGTCGTACACGGCGATCTTGCTCTTGGCGGATCTGGCGTGCGGAAGGGCCATCTCGGCGCGGGTGAGCAGTTCTTGCGGATGATCACAGTGGTCGGGGAACAGGGCAATGGCGATCCGGGCATCGACCTGCACGGTCATCGGATCCACCGTGAACGGTTCGTTCATCGCTTCCAGCAGCCGGCCCGCCTGCGCGCGCGCGGCGATGAGATCGGCGCCCTCGGCCAGCAGGATCGCGAACTCGTCGTCGCCCGCACGGGACAGCATGTCCTCGCGACGCACATTCTGGTTCAGGCGACCGGCGATCTGACACAGCAAATCGTCGCTGAAGCGGTGGCCGACCGTGTCGGTGATTTCGTCGAACTCGTAGAGCTGCAACAGCAGCAGTGCCCGACGGGCCGGCCCGCGAGTGTTCAGCGCGGGACCGATCGCCGGCGGGAGGGTGAGCGGTGCGGCCGTCAGCGTCGTCGCCAGCGAGCGCCGATTGGGCAGCGTGGTCAGTTGATCGGTCATGGCCTGCTTGTGACTCTCGGCCATGATGCTCACTTCGCGGAAGGTCACCGAGAACCGCGCCGCCACCGCGATCAGGCTGAGCGCAGCAAGTATCGACGCGACCCGTGACTCGTTGCTCATGGCGGTGACCGCGAGCGCGACGATGGTGCATGCCACCGGCGCCGCGTAGGACCCCAGCGAGCGTTTGGGCATCGGGGGCGTCGACGACCACGCCGTCCAACTGGCAACGGCGATCAGCAGAAACGACGCGGGCCAGAACGCGTCGAGCATGGTGCCGACCCGGTAGGACCCAGCCGAAGTCTCGAACAGGTACGCGGTGTCGGCGGCCGCGAACAGGACGAACCCGATGACCAGCAGGCCCCAGCGGAACTCGTGGCGCCAGCCGAGAATCGGCAGCATCCCGGCGGCCAGCGCCACCAACAACAGGTCGAGCCACGGATAGATCAGTCCCACCAGCACGGTCGCCGGTGCTTTCATGGCGGCCGCGTGGATGGGTCCTGCGGCCAGGGCGGCGGCCACCGAAGCCATCACCAACCCGCACACCACACAGTCCAGCCGTACCGGCAGCGGCACCCGCTTCAGGCGCGACCGCATCAGCAGCACCAAGCCGGCATAGATGAACGGGTAATAGGCGAGATATGCGGGGTCGGCGATCGACGGCGACTGGCCGTCGGGAACCCACTTGGCGTAGATGACGTCACCCAGCGCCGACACTGCCGTGCCCACTGCGATCAGTAGCCATGCCCTCCGGTCCGCCTGGACCCGGTAGGCGCGATAAGCGATCAGCGCCGCCGCACAGAAGTTCAAGAACGGGTAGAAGACGTTGGCGAAGAACGGGGAGTGGTCGGCGTGCGGGTCGGGCAGGCACGTCGACGCGAAGATAAGGACGCCGATTGCCAACGCCCCCAGACAGATTCGAACGGCCGTCGGGGGCCATCGGACACTGTGCGGTGGGTCGTGAAGCTCGTCTGACGTCGACTTCGGGGTGGCAGCAAGTGGTTTGATCGCCCGCGCCATCAAAGAAGGGCTGGCGTTGGTGGCGTTTCGATAGAGACGCGCGCCGTCGAATCCGTTCTCCAGGCTGTTTTTCAGCGCCAGCATCGACTCGTCGTTGAGCTCACGCAGCGCGTAGGGCAGCGGCAGATCCGGCACGAAACTGCGAATACAGTGTCCGCCTTCGCGTTTGGCGGCATACATAGCCAGATCCGAGTGGCGCAGCAGTTCGTCGACTGTGTGCGTGGATTCCGCCGCGGCCACCGTGAAACCGATGCTGGGCCGGACCGCCAACGGAACGCCGTCGACAACGATTGCGGCATTGAACGATTCGAGTACGCGCTCGGCTGCCGCGTGCGACTCCTCCACCGGGCCCTCGATCAGTACCGCGAATTCGTCACCACCGAGCCGCGCTACGGTGCCCTGTTCGCCCAGAGTGGTGGTGAGCCGACCGGCGACCCGAACCAGAAGTTCGTCGCCGGCCGGATGGCCGAGTGCGTCGTTGACCGACTTGAAGTTGTCGAGGTCCAGGCACATGACGGCAATCGGTGCGGAGTTCTCGCCGCGCCGCGCGACGGCCTGCTCCAGCTTGTGCAGGAAATTGGCACGATTGGCCAGGCCGGTCAGGCTGTCCCGGAAGGCTTCCTCGGCCACCTCCGTCAACAAGCCCTGGTTTTCGACCAGCACCACGAACTGCCGGGCAAGCACCGCCGCGACCAGGATTCCCAGCCCCACCACCAGCGGCCCGTGCCGCATCAAGCGCACCGCGTGCCCCAACCCGAGGGCGGCGGCCAACAACAACGGCAGGTACGGCAGCCACAGCCGGGTGTGGGAAGTGATTTCCGGACTCGTGTTCACCACGGCGGGCTCTTGGACGCTGACCAGACCCGCCAGCGCCATCAGGCCCAACCCGGCCACCCGGCTCACGTCGACCAGGTCACCGGTGTGGTAGCTGCCGATCCCGGTCTGGAACAGGACCAGCATGTCGGCGAGCATGATCGTTGCGACACCACTGGCGAACAGGTTGACGCTGCGCCGCCTGCCGGGACGATTTCTCGACAACAGCAGAATCGCGGTCGTCATCAGCACGACGTCGGAGCCGACGTGTATCAACGTGACGAGCCGAGAGCTGCTGTCGGTCCTCAGAACCTTGTCGAGAACGAAGACCCAGGAGGCCACCCACAGCGACATTGACACGATGACGCCGTCCAGCACTAGCCGCCAGAGACTATGACCACTAGGAGTTTGCGAGAGCAGCACCATTGCCGTGAACGCCCCGAGTGGGTAGAGCAGCAGCACGATCTCCGCGGCGGCCGGATGGCTGGCGTGTTCGATGTCGGGCCGCACGTCGTAGACGGACCAGATGATCTCCCCGGCAGCCCAGCCGGCCAGCGCCACAACCATTGCCGCCCAGCCGCAGCGGCGGCGTCCGACCGAGTGCCGAGCCGCCCGGCCGGCGCAGGCGGCGGCGAAGGCCAGGCAGAGCACGGTCACGGCCTGTACCGCCGGACGGGTGGCATAGGGGCCTTGCCAGCCCCACACCGATGACGCGGTGACCAGGGCAGCGGCCAGGCAATAGCCGCCGACGACGGAAGAGGTCACCCCCAGGGTCAGCCCGGTGAACGGGCATCGCATCCCCGTCCAGCGCATCATTGGTCGCTCCAGCTCGCACATGCAATCAGGCAGGCGAAGGACCTAGGAGCTTCACCGTTCTCTCAGAATAAACCGCGGCGCATGGTCGCGGCGGCACTACTGAGGGCGGGTCCAACGCCGGGGTCGCTGCTAGTTGCTCGCCTCGATGCGGGCCAGGGCCTCGCGTAGCAGGCGCGCGGTGCCCTCCCGGTCGGAATCCCGGCGCACCAGCATGCCCTTGGCGACCGAGAGCTTGTCGCCGTTGCGCCGCGGCAGTACGTGCAGGTGAACGTGGAAAACGGTCTGAAAAGCGGCGCGGCCGTCGTTGATGCCGATGTTGGTCGCATCGGCGAGTTCGGTGGCCTTGGCTGCCCGGGCGATGCGCTGGCCGATCGTGATCATTCCGGCCAGGGTCTCCGGCGGGGTGTCGTCGAGGTCGACACTGTGCTTCTTGGGGATCACCAGGGTGTGGCCGCGGGTGAAGGGGCGGATGTCGAGGATCGCCAGATAGCTGTCGTCTTCGTAGATCCGGATGGCCGGGGCTTCTCCGGCGACGATCGCACAGAATACGCAGGACATGTCGCCACGGTACTGGGCGCCAACCGGCACCGCCCGGCCCGCGAGATACGCTGCGGCAGTGGACCCCCGCGATCTCGCGTTCGCCGGCGCGGCTGAACAGGCGCGCATGCTGGCCGACGGTGACATCGACGCCCCGCTACTCCTCGAGCTCTATCTGGAACGCATCGAGCGGCTGGACAGCGAGCTGCGCGCCTATCGCGTGGTGCGCTACGACGCCGCGCGCGAGGAGGCCGAGATCGCCCAGCGACGCCTGGATGCCGGGGAGCGGCGACCGCTGCTGGGTGTGCCGATCGCGATCAAGGACGACGTCGACGTCGCCGGCGAGGTGACGACGTACGGCAGTGGCGCGCACGGGCCGGCCGTCACCGACGACGCCGAAGTCGTGCGCCGGCTGCGCGCGGCAGGCGCGGTGATCATCGGCAAGACCTCGGTGCCGGAGCTGATGATCATGCCCTTCACCGAGTCGCTGACCTTCGGCGCCACCCGCAACCCGTGGAATCCGCGTCGCACACCGGGGGGCAGCAGCGGCGGCAGCGCCGCCGCGGTCGCCGCGGGTCTGGCGCCGTTGGCCCTGGGATCCGACGGCGGCGGCTCGATCCGGATCCCGGCGACCTGGTGCGGTCTGTTCGGGCTGAAACCACAGCGCGACCGGGTCTCGCTGGAACCGCACGACGACGCCTGGCAGGGGCTGAGCGTCAATGGACCGATCGCGCGGTCGGTACTCGATGCCGCGTTGCTGCTCGACGCGACGAACACGGTGCCCGGCCCCGAAGGGGAGTTCGCCGCCGCCGCCGCCCGCGAGCCAGGTCCGTTGCGAATCGCATTGAGTACCAAGGTGCCGACGCCGATGCCCGTGCGGGTCGGCAAGGCGCAGCTGACGGCCGTGGAGCAGGCGGGTGCGTTGCTGCGCGACCTCGGCCACGAGGTGATCGAGCGGGACCCCGCATATCCGGCCTCGCTGTATGCGAACTACCTGCCCCGGTTTCTCCGGGGCATCAGCGACGACGCCGACGCGCAGGCCCACCCCGAACGGTTGGAACCGCGCACCCGCGCCATCGCCCGCCTCGGTTCCTTCTTCTCCGATCGGACGATGGCCAGGTTGCGCGCGGCCGAGACCGGTTTGGACGCCCGCATTCAGGCGATCTTCGACGACGTCGATGTCGTCATCACCCCGGGCACCTCGGCCGGTCCGTCCCGCGTCGGGGCCTACCAGCGGCGCGGCGGTGTGTCCACGCTGTTGCTGGTGGCGCAACGGGTTCCGTATCAGCAGATCTGGAATCTCACCGGGCAGCCCGCGGCGGTGGTGCCGTGGGACTTCGACGATGACGGGTTGCCGATGTCGGTGCAACTGGTCGGCCGGCCCTACGACGAGGCGACGCTGCTGTCGTTGTCCGCGCAGATCGAAGCCGCCCGGCCGTGGGCACAGCGGCGGCCGCCGGTGTCATGAACCGGCATCGGTAAGCCGGGCCCACGCGGCGAGTTTCACCGCCGGCGCAATGGCGTGAGCCGGGCTCGTCGAGGGCAGCCGTTGGCACGTCACGGTCGCCGGGCGGCGCACCATCCGCTCGAACAGCCTGGCCGCCGCCGCCCCGTTGAAGTACACCCGGGTGACCCTCGGATAGCTACCGAACAACCAGTCAAAGTCGTTGATCACCAGGGTTTTCGGGTCGATCGCGGCGTCCGCGCTCCCGGCCCGGCGGCAGCTGCGCACCACGTCCCACAGGGCCACGTTATGCGACTGCAGCGCCGCTATTCTTTCGGAATATGTTGCGGTGCAATCGAATTCGAACAGTTCAGCGACAATCGGCCAGAATGCGTTGCGCGGGTTCGCGTAGTACCGACCTTCGGCAAGCGAGCGGACGCTGGGAAACGAGCCCAGGATCAACACCCGGGCGCGGTCGTCGATCACCGGTGGGAGCCCGTCGAGCAGCGGTTCGGTCATCACGTCACATGATGGCGCGGCCCGGGCTCTAACGTGGATGACGTGGCCGAACCAGCGGACGACCGCGACATCGACGACCTGCTCAACGGACTCGAGGGCCAGGCGCGCGCCGAGCGCGCCGACCTGGTGCGCTGGCTGCTCGAACAGGGCGTCACGGCCGAGGAGATCCGAACGACCAACCCGCCCCTGTTGCTGGCCTCCCGGCACGTCATCGGCGACGACGGCACCTATGTGTCCGCGCGGGAGATCAGCGAAACCTACGGCATCGACCTGGAGCTGCTGCAACGGGTGCAACGGGCCATCGGCCTGGCCCGGGTGGACGACCCGGACGCGGTCGTCCACATGCGCGCCGACGGCGAGGCCGCCGCGTTCGCGCAGCGTTTCGTCGACCTGGGGCTCAATCCCGATCAGGTGGTGTCCGTGGTGCGCGTGCTCGCCGACGGCCTTTCCCACGCGGCCGAGGTCATGCGGTATACCGCCCTGGCAGCGATCATCAAGCCGGGTGCCACCGAAGTGCAGATCGCGCAGGGATCCAAGGCACTGATCAACCAGATCGCGCCATTGCTCGGCCCGATGATTCACCAGATGCTGTTCCTGCATCTGCGGCACATGATGGAGTCCGAAGCTGTCAACGCCGGGGAGCGGGCCGCGGGCAAGCCGCTGCCGGGAGCCCGCCCGGTCGCGGTTGCCTTCGCCGATCTGGTCGGGTTCACCAAGCTCGGTGAAGTGGTTTCGGCCGAGGAGCTGAGCCAGCTGGCCGGGCGGCTGGCGGATCTGGCCCGGGACCTGACCGCGCCGCCGGTACGGTTCATCAAGACGATCGGCGACGCGGTGATGTTCGTCTGCCCCGAGCCGGCGCCGTTGCTGGACACCGTCCTCAAGCTGGTCGACATGGTGGACAACGACAATGACTTCCCCCGGCTGCGGGCCGGTGTCGCTGCGGGCATGGCGGTGAGCCGGGCGGGGGACTGGTTCGGCAGTCCGGTCAATGCGGCAAGCCGGGTCACCGGTGTGGCGCGACCGGGCACCGTGCTGGCGACCGACGCCGTCAGTGACGCCGTCGGCGAAGACGCGGGGTTTCAATTCTCATTCGCCGGCGCCCGTCGGCTCAAAGGCATCAAGAGTGACGCGAAACTATTCCGGGTCCGCCGCGACTGAAACGCGCCTGGCTACAGGTTCCTGACACATGGGCAGGCCCGGCGTGACTCGCGGGGGCGTTGTTGACACCGACTACTGCGGGTCTTACGCGGCCGTTTTTCACCCTTCTTCCGGCGCTTGAGATTCGGTCACTTCCGGGCCTGCTTCGCTCCTAAAAATACAACTGTGCATGGCCGATGGCAACGGTTTCCGGCGGCCCGGAGCAAGTGCTCACCGGACCGCTGTTCGCCTGGGGTGAAACGCTATTTGCTTACATGTGTAACGGTGTAATCATGTAAGCATGAACATTCACCATCATGGGCGCCGACACGGGCGTCCCGGGGGCTGGCAGCAAGCCGAGCAACCCGATGCCAGCGGCGCGCCTGAGTGGTTCGCCGGCCGCCTTCCCGAAGCATGGTTCGACGGTGACCCGACGGTCATCGTCGACCGCGAAGAGATCACCGTCGTCGGCGCGCTGCCGGAAGCCGCCGACGAAAGCTCCGCCCGCGCCGAGGGACGCGTCTCGCGGTTCCGCGAAGACACCCGGGCGGAACGGATGGCCATCGCCGACGAAGCGCAGGAACGCTACGGGCGCAAGGTCTCCTGGGGCGTCGAGGTCAACGGGAACCGAATCCTGTTCACCCACATCGCCGTACCGGTCATGACGCGGCTCAAGCAACCGGAACGCCAGGTGCTCGACACCCTGGTGGACGCGGGCGTCGCGCGATCACGCGCCGACGCGCTGGCCTGGTCGGTCAAGCTGGTCGGCGAGCACACCGAGGAGTGGTTGGCCAAGCTGCGTGAAGCCATGTCGGCGGTCGACGACCTCCGCGCACAGGGCCCAGACCTGCCCGGCCAGGCCTAGCCCGAAAGCTACTTCTCCTTGTTGACCTTGGCGACGATCTTGTCGGCCGCCTGCCCACCCTGGTCGGTGATCTGGTAGCCGCAGGCGTTGACGTCGACGATCACGTTGTTGGCCGCCTCCATGGCCCGCTGGCATTCCCAGCCGTTGGCGCCTTCCTGAGCGTCCACCACCGTGATCCTCGGTGAGCTGCCCTGGACTTCGGAGAACGTCCACCGGTAGGTCTTGCCTTTGTTGGTGACGGTGACGGTCTTGCCCGCGCAACCCTTCCACTTGCTGAGTGAGGACTGCAGGAAAGACTTCGCCTTGTCGGCGGTCGGGAAGGCGATGGCCGCCTGGTTGAGCCAGTGGTCGTAGTTGTCGCCGGGCTCCGACGAGACCAGCCCACTGATGCCGGTATAGCCGCTACCGGCGTACACCGGACCCTGACTGCCGTACATCGCGCCCTGGCAGTCCGGAATCGAGAGCGTGACCGGTGAGGAGTCCACCGTCGTGATCGGTTTGCCGGGCTGCATCGTCGATGAGCCCATCACCGCGTTGACCTCGGAGGAGCTCAGCAGCATCGAGCTCAGCCGGTCCTCGGCGATGGGTTTGACCTTGGCCGCGGGCTCGGGCCGGGTCGCCTGCCAGATGATCACACCGCCGACGACGAGAACCAGCACGATGACGACGGCGGCGACGATCGGCCATGGATTGCGTTTGGCCGGGGCCGGCGGCCGGTGTCCCTGGTTCCAGGCCGACGGCATCGGGCCGGAGGACATCTGCGGGCTGGGTGGTCCGCCGCCCCACCCGCCGCTCTGGGGGTACTGCGGATTGTTCTGCGGGCCGGACGCCGGAATCGGGCCGCTGACCGGGTTCCAGGCGGGATGGCCGGGCTGATTGGGCGGACGTTGCTGTGGCGCCGGACCAGACGGTCCCTGCGGTCCGGAGCCACCGCCGTACTGCGGGCCCGAAGACCGCGGCGCGGGCGGCGGCGTGCTCGGCGGACCGGGCCGCGGTGGCGGTGTCACCGCGGGCATGGTGGGCGGCGACGACGCGGTCGGCGGCCCGGGCAGGGTCGCCTCCTGGCTGCGGCGCAGGATGTTCTCGGCGTGGTCCTGGTCCGGCGAGCTGAGTGCTTCGTGCGCGGCCAAGGCCAGGTCGCCGGCACTGGCGTAGCGGTCCTCGGGCTTCTTGGCCATGCCGCGGGCGATGACCGCGTCAAAGCTCTTGGGGATGCCGGCGCGTGCGGTGCTGACCTGCGGCACCGGGTTCATCAAGTGGGCCGTGACCAAGGAACCGGCGCTGTCGGCTCGGTAGGGCGGACCGCCGGTGAGGCATTCGTAGAGCACGCAGGCCAGCGAGTAGATGTCGGCGCGGTAGGTGACTTCCTCGTTGGAAAACCGTTCGGGGGCCATGTATTTCCAGGTGCCGACGGCGGTGCCCAGCTGGGTGAGTTTCTCGTCGGTGGTGGCGCTGGCGATGCCGAAGTCGACCAGGTAGGCGAAGTCGTCGCGGGTGACCAGGATGTTGGGAGGTTTGACGTCGCGGTGCATGACCCCGGCGGCGTGCGCGGCGTCCAGGGCCGAGGCGATCTGGGTGATGATCGCGACCGCACGCGGCGGGGTCAGCGGCCCGAAACGCTTCAGCACCGCGTCCAGGTCGATGCCCTCGATCATGCGCATCTCGAGGTACATCTGGCCGTCGATCTCGCCGTAGTCATGGATCGGCACCACGTGGGGTTCCTGCAGCCGGCCGGCGATGCGGGCCTCGCGCTTCATGCGCTCCCGGAACACCGGATCCTTGCTGAACTCCGCCGTCATGACCTTGATGGCGACCGTCCACTCCTTGACGGTGTGCTCGGCCTCGTAGACCTCGCCCATCCCGCCACGGCCCAGCAACCGCTTGAGTTCGTAGGGCCCGAACATCGTCCCCACCCGCGAGCCCTGCGTGTCGCTCATCGCTGATCCTCCCAATCAACCAACGTCGCCGACACTATCAACCACCTCCAGGTCTGGGCGCCAACCGCGATATGCGCGCTGAAGCCATCACCAGCGTATTCGCTGTGGCCCGACCGAGTTATCTCTTCGCCCTTCGTTGCGGTCCCATGCGCCTCAGCCGCAGCACGGTGAACAGCACCAGCACGGCCGCCTGCACGAGGCAGGCCGCGGCGGCGATCAACCAGCTACTGACGTCGTAATCCCACATCGGATCCTGGTCGCCGCCGGCCGTGCGCCGCAGATCGTTGAGGTCGACGGTCGAGGCGGCCATGGCGTAGGCCCAGCGGGAGGGGGAGAGCCAGGCGAGTTGTTCGAGCGGGATGCGGTCTTTTACCGGGAACATGCCGCCGCAGAGCACGAGTTGGGCCATGACGACGACGACGAGCAGGGGCATGCCGCGGTCGGCGTTGCTGATCAGTGCGGAGATGAGCAGGCCCAGGATCATCGACACCACGGTCACGGCGACGACCGCCACCGCCACTTCGATCCGCGGCCAGGGTATGACCACCGACTGATCCGGGGGTGGTAGGAAGGCGACCCCGAGCAAGCCGAGAATCAATCCTTGTAGGGCCGAGATTGCGCCCAGCACAACGAGTTTGGAGGCGAGGTAGGCGCCGCCGGACAGCCCGATGCCGTGCTCGCGGCGGTAGATGGCCTGTTCCTTGACGATCTCGCGGATCGAGGAAGCGCAGCCCATCAAGGCTCCGCCGATGATCAATAGCACCAGCAGCTGACCCGGCTGGGTCGATACCTTCTCGATGGCCTTGGTGAGTGACAAGCCGGCGTCGCCGGGGACGGCGTAGGTGAACAGGCTCAGCAGCAGGGGCAGGGCGAGGAGGAACAGGGTGTATTGGCGGTCGGCGGCGATGACGGCGAGGTAGCGGCGGGACAGGATGGCGAATTGGGCTGCGGGGCTTTGTTGGGCTTTGGGTTTGGGTTTGGTGGCCGGGGTCGGGGTCGGGGTGGGGGTGGTGGGGGGGTGTTCGGTGGGGGTGAAGGCGGCGTGCAGGGGGGAGTTGGTGTAGCGGGTGGTCCAGTCGGTGTCGGTGTCGTTTTCGAGCAGGATGAACAGGTCGGCGAAGTCGGTGCAGCCGAAGTAGGCCAGGGCTTGTTGGGGTGGGCCGAAGTAGGCCAGGCGTCCGCCGGGGGCTAGGACCAGCAGGCGGTCGCACATGTTGAGGTGGGCGATGTTGTGGGTGACCACGACCACGGAGCGTCCGTCGTCGGCCAGGGTGCGCAGGGTTTGCATGACGGATTTTTCGTAGCCGGGGTCCAGGCCGGAGGTGGGTTCGTCCAAGAACAGCAGGGAGGGTTTGGTGAGCAGTTCCAGGGCGACGCTGGTGCGTTTGCGTTGTCCGCCGGAGAGGGAGTCGATGCGTTGGTCGGCGTGGGCGGCCAGGCCGAGTTCGGTGAGGACTTCGTCGATGCGGTGTTGGCGTTCGGTGGCGGTGACGTCTTGGGGGAAGCGCAGGCGGGCGGCGTAGTTCAGGGCGCGGCGCACGGTTAGGGGGGTGTGCAGGATGTCGTCTTGGGGGACGAAGCCGATGCGGTGGCGTAGTTCGGGGTAGTTGTCGTAGAGGTCGCGGTCGTCGTAGCGCACGGTGCCGGTGGTGGCGGGGCGGAATCCGGTCAGGGCGCCCAGCAGGGTGGATTTGCCGGCGCCGGAGGGGCCCACGACGGCCAGCAGGCTGCGTTGGGGCAGGACGAAGCTGACGTCATCGAGTAGGACTGTGCCGTTAGCGGTTTCGACGTGCAGGTGGGCGGCTTCATAGGAGATGTCGCCGGTGTCGATGTATTCGACGAGGCGGTCACCGGACAGGTGCAGTAGTTGGTGGCCGATGCCGACGATGTCGTCGGGGCCGATCAGGGCGCGGGTGATGCGGGTGCCGTTGACGTAGGTGCCGTTGGCGGAGTGGTTGTCGATCAGTTCCCAGCCGGCGCTGCTGCGTCGCAGCAGGGCGTGGCGGCGTGAGACCAGCAGGTCGTGCAGGACCACGGTGTTCTCCGGGGCCCGCCCGATGCTCACCGTCGCCTGATCGATCGCGTGCACCGCGGTCGGCGTCCGCACCGACGCCGTCTGCCCGGACGTGGTCAGCTCCCCCAGCCCCAGTTCCGAGGTGAAGGTTGTCGGAAGCGGCGGGACCGAGATCTCGGTCGTCTCGGCGCCGACCTCAGGACCCGTCGGGAGCGGCGGGGCCGGGATCTCGGTGTTCCCGGCGCCGACCTCAGGACCGGTCGGCAGCGGGGCCACGGTCGTGGTCGCCTCCCCGATCGACACCGGTCCCGGCGCACCGGTAGCTCCGGGCTCGAACTCCACCACCTGTCCGGAGGTCGCCGAGCCGAACACCACCGTCACCGGCTCCTCGTCGATGGTTACCTGTTCGACCCGCGCGCCGTGCACGTACATGCCGTTGCTGCTGCGATTGGACAACACCCACCCCGACTCGGTGGGCTCCAACACCGCATGCACCCGCGAGATCCGCGGATTGTCCAACTGAATATCGGACTCACCCGAACGCCCCACCGTCCAAGCCCGCCCCGGAGCCACCTGCCAACTGCGCCCACCCCCGCGCACCTGTAACCCAACCGGGCCCGACACCCCCAGCACGTCGTCCATCCCACGGTCCATCCCACGCCTCCGCTACACCGACGACGCCGCCCCGGTGAGCGTACGGGCGGGCGGGCGCATCGACTTTAGTTGCAGAGCCAGGTGCCGATCCATCCCGCGGTGCCCAGCCGCTTCATGGCGTCCTGCTCGGCGCTGAGCAGGGTTGAGCCGTACCCGCCGGCGTGGTCTCCGGCGTTGTTCTCGGCGACCGCACCGCATTCCGAGAAGGAGACCAGAACCTTGCAGTCGGACTTGCCGCAGGCACCCATCGCGCCGCTTTCCGCGGCGGCGCGCGATGGGGCGTCTTTGGTCCGGCCGAACAGCTGCCCCGACGGCGAGTAGGCGATCGCGCCGTATTGGCCGTCGGCGTGCGCGGCGGGGGCCAGCGCGATCAGCGTCGCCGTCACCGCCGCGACGTTGGTCAGTGCGACCACCGCGCCTCTTGGAAAGCGCGCCCGAAAAGCGGTCAATCCCATGATGGTTCCTTTCGGCGACTGAAGAAGTTCGGGTTCCACGGAGCTGCTGGACCGGCCTAAACCGGCTTGGTCGCGGTGACCTGCTTGCCCCATTCCGACAAGGTCATCGACACCGTTCCGTTCTCAACCGGGGTGATCTCGATCTTGACCAGGTGGTAGGAGCCGTCCGAGGCGATCCAGACACTGGTCGGGGTGGGTGGCGCGTTCTGCGGGCTCAGGCGCGATCCGGCCAGGGTGGCGACGTCGTCGGTGGACGACGTGCCGGTGATCTTCGTGGTGGCGACGCCGTTGACCTGTTCGTTGCCGCCCACCTTGGGGTTCTGCAGATTGGCCAGCAGGTGGGCTAGACCCTTATCAGGGTCGAGCAGCGTGGAGACCTCATAGATCGATGCGCCGTTGCCGTAATCGGTGAATTTGCCGGGCTCGGCGACGTCGGAGTAGAGGTGGCCGTCGACGAAGACGAATTTCGAGTCGACGGGACTCTTGCCGACGGTCAGCGTCGCCGTCCCGTTGGCCACGGTCTGCGGAGTATTGGAGACGTCACCGTCGAGCTTGGTCACCTCGAGGTTGGGCACCGCTCCCTGCACGGTGAGGCTGACGTGCATTCCGGTGACTTTGCGCATCGCGTCCGCAGCTTGTTTGACGGTGCTCGCGGCGTCGGCGTTGGGCGCGTTGGATCCGCTGCCCGAGCTGTTGTTCTTGGGACTCCCGCAGCCGGCCAGCACGAGCGCCGTCACCATTACCGCGGCTGTGGCGCCGACGCCGGCGCGGGACCAGAGCTTCAGTTTCATAGACATCTCCTTCGTTGAGGCAACCGGTACGTTGCCACGGGGCAAACACATCTGGAGGACGCACCAAAGCCAGCGAATAGCGTAAACCTGCCGGTATTCGCTTGGCCAGACCTCTTTTTCGGCTTCTAAGCAAACGGCCTGGGTCGCTTGCGGGCCCTGCGGTGCCGATCGAGACCGTACAACCGCGCCGCCAGCAGTATCACCATCACCACTCCCAACGCCGCACACATGCCCAGCGCCGTCAGCCAGTGCGCGCGGTCATGAGTCCACATCGGGTCCGGGTCGGTGAGGCGGATGTAGTTCACCCCGAGCGAAGAGCCCGCCATGGCGTAGGCCCAGCGGGAGGGGGAGAGCCAGGCGAGTTGTTCGAGCGGGATGCGGTCGTTGACGGCGAACATGCCGCCGCAGAGCACGAGTTGGGCCATGACGACGACGACGAGCAGGGGCATGCCGCGGTCGGCGTTGCTGATCAGTGCGGAGATGAGCAGGCCCAGGATCATCGACACCACGGTCACGGCGACGACGGCCGCCGCGATCTCGGCCGAACCGACATGCCGGAGCATGTCGGTGCTGCCGGACTGCAGCAGCAGCGAGTCGTCGGGCGGCGGCAGGAAAGCGACCCCGAGGAAGCCGAGGATCAATCCTTGTAGGGCCGAGATTGCGCCCAGCACAACGAGTTTGGAGGCGAGGTAGGCGCCGCCGGACAGCCCGATGCCGTGCTCGCGGCGGTAGATGGCCTGCTCCTTGACGATCTCGCGGATGGAGCCGGCACACCCCATCAGCGCGCCGCCGATGATGAGCAGCACGAGCAACTGGGTGGGTTGCTTGGACTGCTGGGTGATCGCGTTGGCCAGGGAGAGACCGGCGTCGCCGGGGACGGCGTAGGTGAACAGGCTCAGCAGCAGGGGCAGGGCGAGGAGGAACAGGGTGTATTGGCGGTCGGCGGCGATGACGGCGAGGTAGCGGCGGGCCAGGATGGCGAATTGGGCTGCGGGGCTTTGTTGGGCTTTGGGTTTGGGTTTGTTGGCCGGGGTCGGGGTCGGGGTGGGGGTGGTGGGTGGGTGTTCGGTGGGGGTGAAGGCGGCGTGCAGGGGGGAGTTGGTGTAGCGGGTGGTCCAGTCGGTGTCGGTGTCGTTTTCGAGCAGGATGAACAGGTCGGCGAAGTCGGTGCAGCCGAAGTAGGCCAGGGCTTGTTGGGGTGGGCCGAAGTAGGCCAGGCGTCCGCCGGGGGCCAGGACCAGCAGGCGGTCGCACATGTTGAGGTGGGCGATGTTGTGGGTGACCACGACCACGGAGCGTCCGTCGTCGGCCAGGGTGCGCAGGGTTTGCATGACGGATTTTTCGTAGCCGGGGTCCAGGCCGGAGGTGGGTTCGTCCAAAAACAGCAGGGAGGGTTTGGTGAGCAGTTCCAGGGCGACGCTGGTGCGTTTGCGTTGTCCGCCGGAGAGGGAGTCGATGCGTTGGTCGGCGTGGGCGGCCAGGCCGAGTTCGGTGAGGACTTCGTCGATGCGGTGTTGGCGTTCGGTGGCGGTGACGTCTTGGGGGAAGCGCAGGCGGGCGGCGTAGTTCAGGGCGCGGCGCACGGTTAGGGGGGTGTGCAGGATGTCGTCTTGGGGGACGAAGCCGATGCGGTGGCGTAGTTCGGGGTAGTTGTCGTAGAGGTCGCGGTCGTCGTAGCGCACGGTGCCGGTGGTGGCGGGGCGGAATCCGGTCAGGGCGCCCAGCAGGGTGGATTTGCCGGCGCCGGAGGGGCCCACGACGGCCAGCAGGCTGCGTTGGGGCAGGACGAAGCTGACGTCATCGAGTAGGACTGTGCCGTTGGCGGTTTCGACGTGCAGGTGGGCGGCTTCATAGGAGATGTCGCCGGTGTCGATGTATTCGACGAGGCGGTCGCCGGACAGGTGCAGTAGTTGGTGGCCGATGCCGACGATGTCGTCGGGGCCGATCAGGGCGCGGGTGATGCGGGTGCCGTTGACGTAGGTGCCGTTGGCGGAGTGGCTGTCGATCAGTTCCCAGCCGGCGCTGCTGCGCCGCAGCAGGGCGTGGCGGCGTGAGACCAGCAGGTCGTGCAGGACCACGGTGTTCTCCGGGGCCCGCCCGATGCTCACCGTCGCCTGATCGATCGCGTGCACCGCAGTCGGCGTCCGCACCGACGCCGTCTGCCCCGACGCCGTCTGCCCCGGCGCCGTCTGCCCCGAAGTCGATTCCCACGGAGCCGTCTGCCCTGAAGCCGTCTGTCCTGACGCCGTGGACAGCGGCGGCAGCGGGATCTCGGTGGTCTTCGCCAGCGACTCGGGCGGCGACGACAACGGCAATGGCAATGGCAATGGCGGAAACTGCCCCACCATGGTCGTTGCCTCCCCGATCGAAACCGGCTGTCCCGCATCAGGAGCCAGTTCGATCTCCTGGCCCGAGGTGACCGACCCGAGAACGACCGTCACCGGCTCCTCGTCGATGAGCACCTGTTCGACCCGCGCGCCCCGCACATACATGCCGTTGCTGCTGCGATTGGACAACACCCACCCCGACTCGGTGGGCTCAAACACCGCATGCACCCGCGAGATCCGCGGATTGTCCAACTGAATATCGGACTCACCCGAACGCCCCACCGTCCACGCCCGCCCCGGAGCCACCTGCCAACTGCGCCCACCCCCGCGCACCACCAGCCCCACGATCTCGCCCATCGCCTGCCTCCGTTACTCCCGCGGACCGTGATGCTACGACGACCGGTCTACGAGTGTTTGGCCCACCATTTGTAGAGCTGGTCGAGGTTGGGTATCTGCTGTTTCCCCCCGACGAGCGCGTAGACCAGCGTCTGTTCGTTGCTCCACATCACCTGCGGGTCGTCGCTCTTGTAGATGCCGCAGGCCATCTGGCCCAGAACGGTTTTCGGGTCCTGGGTGTGCCACCAGTTGCCTGGAGACGCCTTGCCGCCGGGGCACTGCTGGATGGTGAAGGTGGTGGTGAATGCGGTGAAGGCCTTCTTCAGGGAGGCAACGTCGGGGAACAGCCCGTAGGCCGACACTTTGGGGCCGTTGGCATCGGTGTTCTGTCCGCACGACACCGAAACCAGGGCGCCCGGCATCGTTTTCGTGTCCGTCGTGCAGGCTCCGGCGGGATAGCCGGCGGGCAGCAGGCTCATCAATCGGGACTGCGCCTCCGGCGGTGCACTCGACGACGGTGTCGTCGTGGTGCGCGTGGTGGTCGACGTGGTGGGCCGCGTCGTGGTGGTCCGCTGCCGGTTGGCCTGCGGTGTGTCGTCGTCTTTGTTGAGTGCCCAGATGCCGATGCCGCTCAGCATGAGGACGAGAACGACGGCGGCGACACCCGCCACGATCGCCCACGGGTTGCGAGCGCGCGAGTGCTCGGCCGGGCTGGTGGCAGGCCATGGCCCGGTGAACGCCGGGGCTGGACCCGGTGGACCTGGTTGGCGGGGCGCGCCGGGCGAAGCGGCCGACGGATGTTGCGGCGCCGGCGGACGGGGCGGCGTCGGTGGACGTGGCGGTGCGGGCGGGCGGGCCGGCCCTGGCGGCCGGGGTGCAGCGGGCGGGCGGGGCGAAGCGGCCGGCGGTCGTGCCGGCGCGGGCGGGCCGGGATGGGAAAACCGTTGCGCCGCAGGTGGATTGCGCAGATGCTCAGGTATGGTGGACTCCTGGCTGCGCCGCACGATGTCGGTGGCGTGGTCCTGGTCGGGGTGGCTGAGCGCCTTGTGCGCGTCGCGCGCCAGATCACCGGCGCTGCCGTAGCGGTCCGCCGGTTTCTTGGCCATGCCGCGCGCGATGACGGAGTCCAGCGACCTCGGCACGTCGCGTCCCGCTGCGCTGGGGCGTGGGATGGGGTTGATCATGTGGGCGCTGATCAGTACGCCGGCGTTCTCCGACGGGTACGGCGCGCTACCGGTCAGGCACTCGAACAGGACGCAGGCCAACGCGTAGATGTCGGCCCGGTGGGTGATCTCATCGCTGGAAAACCGTTCGGGCGCCATGTATTTCCACGTGCCGACCGCGGTGCCGAGTTGGGTGATCTTCTCGTCGGTGGTGGCGCTGGCGATGCCGAAGTCCACCAGGTAAGCGAAGTCGTCGCGGGTGACCAGGATGTTGGGAGGTTTGACGTCACGGTGCATGACCCCGGCGGCGTGGGCGGCGTCGAGCGCGGAGGCGATCTGCGTGATGACGGCGACGGCGCGCGGGGCCGGCAGCGGACCGTAGCGGGTGAGCAGGCTATCGAGGTCGGTGCCCTCGATGAGGCGCATCTCGAGGTACATCTGCCCGTCGATTTCGCCGTAGTCGTGGATGGGCACGACGTGCGGTTCCTTCAATCGGCCGGCGATGCGGGCTTCCCGCTTCATCCGTTCGCGGAACACCGGGTCGCTGCTCACGGTCTCCGACATCAGCTTGACCGCGACGGTCCACCCTTTGACCGCATGTTCGGCCTCGTAGACCTCGCCCATCCCGCCACGGCCCAGCAACCGCTTGAGGTGATAGGGCCCGAACGTCGACCCGGCACGCGAGCCCGGCTCCTCGCTCATCGCGACCATCCACTGTCGTTGTGCCGCTTGAGCATTGGACTCTTACGCGCCGGCCGGCTGTCGGTCAGCCGTACTTTGCCCACCAGTTGTGCAGGTCGTCGATCGTTGCCGGATCACCGAACACGTCGCTGAGCATGAGCTTGCCCTCGTTGCTCCAGATCACGTTCGGGTGATTTTTGTAGGTTCCGCAGGCGATCATTCCGGCGGTGACCGTCGGGTCCCGGTCGTAGTGCCAGCCATCCGGCGACGGACCCTCCCCGGGGCAGTTCGCCAGCTGCACCGCGGCGATGTCGTCGTTGAACGCCTGCTTCAGCGCATCGAGGTTGGGGAACAGTCCGTAGATCGCCCGGCTCGGCCCACCCTGGTTGGTGTTCTGCCCGCAGTCGACCATCGCGATGGTGCCGGTCCACACACTGTTCGGCTTCGGTGTGGTGGGCGTGCACGTGCCGGTGGCGTAGCCGGAGGGCAGCATGGACATCAGCTTGCTCTGCGGGTCACCGCCCGGCGTGGTGGTCGCCGGTGAACTCTTGGTGGTGGTCGGCTTGCCGGAACTGGTGGTGGCCGACGTCGTCGTGTCGGCTACCGGAGTGTCGTCGCCCTTGCGCGTAGCCAGCCAGATGCCGACCCCGGCGACAATGAGCACCACCACCAGAGCGGCGGCGCCGGCCACGATCGGCCACGGACTGCGTTTTCCGCCCGAGGGCGGACCACCCTGGTTCCAGGTCGGCGGGCCACCCGGCTGCTGCGGGCCGGACGGACCGCCGCCCCAGCCGCCGCTCTGCCCGAAGTATTGCGGTGCCTGCGTGGGCTGACCCTGGGCGGGAATCGGCCCACTCGCCGGAATGGGGCCACTCGCGGGAATGGGGCCACTCGCGGGAGACCAGGACGGCGCATTCGTCGGCGACTGCCGCTGCATCGGCCCCGAACCGACCGGATCGCCGTAGGCGGGCGGTGGTGAGTACGCAGGGGGCGGCCCGGGCGGCGGCTGCTGCCCGCCGGTGGGCACCGACGGCGCCACCGCCGTGCCGGGCATCGTCGATTCCCGGCTGCGGCGCAGGATGTCCTCGGCGTGGTCCTGGTCCGGGTCGCTCAACGCGTCGTGCGCGGCCCGCGCGAAGTCTCCCGCGCTGGCGTAGCGGTCCTCGGGCTTCTTGGCCATGCCGCGCGCAATGACGGCGTCGAAACCCTTGGGGATGCCCGCCCGCGCGGCGCTGACCTGCGGCACCGGGTCCATCAGGTGCGCGGTCACCAGCGTCGTCGCGCTGTCGGCGCGGTACGGCGGGCTCCCGGTCAGGCACTCGTAGAGCACGCAGGCCAGCGCATAGATGTCGGCCCGGTAGGTGACCTCGTCGTTGGAAAACCGTTCGGGGGCCATGTATTTCCAGGTGCCGACGGCGGTGCCCAGCTGGGTGAGCTTCTCGTCGGTGGTGGCGCTGGCGATGCCGAAGTCGACCAGGTAGGCGAAGTCGTCGCGGGTGACCAGGATGTTGGGGGGTTTGACGTCGCGGTGCATGACCCCGGCGGCGTGGGCGGCGTCCAGGGCCGAGGCGATCTGGGTGATGATGGCGACCGCGCGGGGCGGGGTCAGCGGCCCGAAGCGTTTGAGGACGCTGTCGAGGTCGGTGCCCTCGATCATGCGCATTTCGAGGTACATCTGGCCGTCGATCTCGCCGTAGTCGTGGATCGGCACCACGTGGGGTTCCTGCAGGCGGCCGGCGATGCGGGCCTCGCGCTTCATGCGCTCCCGGAACACCGGGTCCTTGCTGAACTCCGCGGTCATCAGCTTGACGGCCACCGTCCATTCCTTGACGGTGTGCTCGGCCTCGTAGACCTCGCCCATCCCGCCGCGGCCCAGCAACCGCTTGAGGTGGTAGGGCCCGAACATCGAGCCCACTCGCGAGTCTGGTGCCTCGCTCATTGACGATCCTCCTCAACCAAGCCGAATCCCGCCGACACTATCAACAGCCTTCAGGTCTTGCATGGAGCGCGACCACCGGCTTCAGCAACCATGACGGTAATCGGGACGATGGGCGCTTGCCAATAAGACTGCCAACACCCCGGCCCGAAAAACCGCACCTGTTGTCGTGACAGAGACGGTACCGGTCGGGTCCGACAGGCGGGGGACCGCCGGTGGACGCGAAAAACCTTGTGGCAAACAGCCGCCCACTGCCGACGCGGTAGCTGATCCGGCCCGGACCGCCGCACGTCGGCGCGGCACCCGGACGCCGGCGGTGACTCCATCAAAACGATTGCGCGCGTGGCACATTCAGTAGACGTCGGTCAGCCGCGTCAGCCCTGGGTGTGTGCGGCGATCTGGAAGGTGAACTCGTGGTCGCAGATCCGGATGTGGTCGCCGTCGTGGATGGTGGCCGCGGTGCGGATGCGCTGGTGGCGCACATGCACACCATTGGAGGACCGCAGGTCGTTGATGATGTAGTTGGTCCCGGTGTCGACGATGACGGCATGGTGGCGGCTGACGTTCGCGCTGTCCAGCACGATGTCGTTGTCGCTGAGACGACCGATCCGGGTCGCGGCCGAGCGCAGCGGGTAGTCGCGTCCGGTGGCAACGTCACGCAGGTAGGCGGCCACTTTCTGGGTGGCGGCCATGGTGCGCTTATCCAGGATGGTGACGGTGCCCACGGCGGTCACCTTGGCGTTCTGCTTCACGTCCAGGGTCTCCTGGCGCAGGATCTTCTCGTTCAGCGCCCGCAGCGTCGGACCCGGATCGATGCCGAGGTCGTCGGCGAGGGTGGTTTTCACCCGGCGATAGGCGTTGAGGGCGTCGGATTGGCGGTCGGTGAGGTAGTACGCCGTGATCAGCTGCGCCCACAGCGGCTCCCGATAAGGGTGCTCCACGGTCAGCGCTTCGAGCTCGCCGATCACCGCCGACGCGCGCCCACAGGCGATCTCGGCCTCCGCCTTCGCCGTGTGCGCGATGATCTTGTCCTCCACCAGGGCGGTGGCGAATGAGTCGACGAACGGAAAATCGCGCAGGTCGTCGAGCACCGGTCCGCGCCACTCCTTGAGCGCCGCCGCCAAATGCCGGCTGGCCTGTTCGAAGCTGCCGGATGCCGCGGCGTGCACGCCCGCCGTTTTCTCGGCGATGAACCGGCCGAGGTCACAGGTGTTTTCGGGGATGGTGAGCCGGTATCCGGGTGGCGCCGCGGCCAGCACCAGTCGGGGGTCGGCCCCGGAGGCGCCGACCAGCTTGCGCAAATTGGACACGTAGGAGTGGATGCTGGCGCGCGCCCCGGACGGCGGCCATTCATCCCACAGGGCGGTGATCAGGGTGTCGACGCCCACGGGCCGGTTCCGGTTGATGACGAGCATCGCCAGCACGGCCCGCTGCTTGGGGGTGCCCAGGGGCACCAGGGCCTGGTCGATTTTCATCTCCAGCGGTCCGAGCACACCGAACTCGAGATGTGTGTCCATCATCGCGCTCCCAGCCATTCCGGGTCCTCCGCGGTCGCCCGTGCCCTCCGAGTAGAGAGGTGCCGGCACGGCGACCTTCCTCATTATTGTGTCTTCATCGTTGTCGATCTTGTAAACCCTGGGTGCCGTACAGCTGTCATTGTGCGGCATTAACGGGTGAAGTACGTGGATCCGGCACTCCTGACTGGTGCACGTCGCTCCCCGCTGAGCTTCCGTCAACTGACCGAAAAGCCGTTCGCGCCAAAGCGATCTTCCGGAGCGCGCAGGAATCATCCTGGGGCACTTGACGATCGGCGGACCGGCACGCCAAAGCGGGCAGCCAACCGGATCGGTCGGCTGCCCGCGGAGGCATCAGCTCACTTACGCGTCTCCTGGGTGACGCTCATGAAGTTGTGGCTGGTGGCCCAGGCCTTGACGAAGACGGCCATCGGGACCTGCTCGTCTTTGCCGTTCTTGTTGCCGCTGTCGTTGAGGTGCACGATGCCCTTGCCGGTGTCGACACCGGTCACCACCACGGCGTGGTCGGCGCGCGGCTGGCCGTCCTTGCCGGTGTTCTCGATCGGCTGGTTCCAGATCATCTCGGCGTTGAGTCCGACGATGACGGCGTGACCGCTGCCGAGGTACTGCTCAAGGGCTTCCATGCCGGTGGCGACACCGGTCTTGCCGGCCGTGTCCGCGTCGGTGTTGGTCGCGTGGATTCCGTAGTGCGCCAACAAGGTCGGCAGGTCGTCCGGGTCGGTGCCCATACCGGAGTTGGGGTCGTTCTTGTCGGCGGGCTTGACGTAGATCGAACCGGGGTGGGAGGCGCTGGGGGTGGACTGGGCGACCTTGATGATGGCCCGCTCCGAGGGCAGCTTGCCGGTGATCTGACCGACCACGTCGGCGCTGGACATGATGGCGCAGTCGTCGTAGTTCTGGTGGACCCAGTACTTGGCGACGGCGGTCGGGTCGCCGTACATGGTGCCGGTGCCGGCCTCGGCCGGGCTGGCGAGTCCGAGTGCCATGATGCCGGCCACCCCACTGGCTGCCAGGGCGAACAGGGTGGTCTTGGCGATCGAGGAGACCTTCAGGCTCTTCATGGTCGTGTCCTTTGCTCATCAATTTGGTGCTCCGCTTTCCGCGGAAGCCGTGCTGAGCAAAGATTCGGATGGTGGCCTAATTGTTATCTCTACGAATTCTTGGAGTGACCTGACCGTTCTTGGAGTGACCTGACCGCCGGACGCTTCAGTTGCAGGCCCAGGTGTCGATGTAACCGCCGGGCAGCTTGCCCAAGGCGTCTTTCATGGCCGCGCTCAGGTCGGGGCCGACGCCGCCTTGGTATTCGTGGTCCTTGGCCGCGACGGCCCCGCAGGCGGTGAAGGTGGTCAGAACTTTGCAGTCGGGGTAGGCGCAGGACTTCACCGCCGTCGCCTCGGCGGCCGCCTTGGTGGGGTAGGCATGCGATCGTCCCCACGAACCGTTGGCGGAGTATGCGATCGCGCCGTAGGAATCGGCAGCCGCGGCGGTAGGTGCCGGCGCGACTGCAAAGGCGGCGGCGGTAGCCACGCTGGCGGCGGCGACCGCTATCCGCCGTCGACGGGTGGTCGTCGTCATGGGTGAGTCCTACCTTTCGAAGCGTGGGTTTGATCGGGTCGTTCGTAGGATCGGAGAACCCCACGAACTGCGGGTATGGCTGTCATTGGGGTGCGGTGTGGACCGCTCAAAGGACTTGGCCGCCCGCAGTTTGGCAACGGCTCGACTGCTGATTGGGATACGCGATGTGATCGCTGCTGTAGGACTACGCCGGGACGTCGTTGCCAGGGACCGCAAAGAGTGACGGCTATGAGTGTGGAGGTGGCGTTGACCGAAAAGGTCTGGGCAGGAATCGATGTGGGAAAAGAACACCATCACTGCGTGGTGATCAACAGCGAAGGGCAACGGCTGCTGTCGCGGCGAGTGTTCAACAACGAGCCTGAACTGGCGAGTCTGTTCGACGAGGTGATCGAGCTGGCCGGCGGCCAAGTGTTGTGGGCGATCGACCTCAACCATGGAGCGGCGGCACTGCTGATCGGCTTGCTCGTTGCTCGCGAGCAGCCGCTGGCATATCTGACCGGGCTGGCAATTCACCGAGCGTCGGCCAGCTACCGCAGCGAGGGCAAAACCGATGCCCGGGACGCGTTCGTCATCGCTGATCAGGCCCGCCTTCGCCGGGATATCAGTTTGCTGCGGCCCGGCGATGAGATCGCCGTGGATTTGCGTATCCTGACCACCCGCCGCGTGGATGTGGTCTTTGATCGCACCCGCCAGATCAACCGCCTGCGCGCGCAACTGCTCGAGATATCCCCTGCATTGGAGCGGGCGTTGACCTTGACCAACAAAGGTCCGCTGGTGCTGTTGACCGCCTACCCAACCCCGGCGGCGATCCGCCGCGCGGGAGTTGCGCGCCTGGACGCGTGGCTGCGCAAACAGGGCGCGCGTAACGCCACCGCGCTGGCCCAGACCGCGGTGGAGGCCGCCCGCTCCCAGTCGGTGGTGTTGCCCGGAGAGCGTTTGGCAGCCCAGATGGTCGCCCGGCTGGCCAAGGGGGTGATCGCCCTCGGTGACGAAATCGCCGAACTCGACGAGCTCATCGAGGCCCGATTTCGCGACCATCGACACGCCGAAGTAATCATCAGCCTGCCCGGCATCGGACCCCGGCTGGGTGCGGAATTCCTCGCCGCCACCGGCGGAGACATGACCGCGTTCACCGGTGCTGATCAACTCGCCGGGTTCGCCGGGCTGGCACCACAACCCCGCGATTCCGGCCGCATCCATGGAAATCTGCGCCGCCCCAAGCGCTATCACCGCGGACTGCTGCGGTCGATGTACCTCTCGGCGCAAATCTCGATCACCACCAGCCCCGCCTCGCGCACCTTTTATCAGCGCAAAAGAGCCGAGGGCAAATCGCACAAGCAAGCCGTACTCGCATTGGCAAGGCGCCGTATCAACGTCCTGTGGGCCATGCTCCGCGACCACACCACCTACCACGACTTACCCCCCATCCCCATCACGACGGCGGCTTGACAACACGATTGGGAAGTCCTTTCCGAGAGCCGGCGCTAGGCGGGTTTGGTCGCGGTGACCTGCTTGCCCCAGTCGGACATGGTCAACGTCACCGAAGTGTTTGCGGTGGGCGAGATCTGAATCTGGACCAAATGAGAGGAACCGTCCGACGCGGTCCAGACGGTGGTCGGCACCGTCGAGACGTTCTCTTCGGTCACCCGGGTGCCGGCCAGCGTGGCGACATCGGTCGCCGACGAGTTGCCGGTGATCTTGGTGGTCGCGACACCGTTCACCTGTTGGCTGCCGGCCACCGCGCCGTTCTTGAGATTGGCCAGCAGGTTGGCCAGGCCCTTGTCGGGATCGAGCAGCACCGAGACGTTGTAGATCGAGGCACCGTTGCCGAAGTCGGTGTAGGTGCCAGGCTGCCCAAGATCCGAGTAGAGGTGCCCGTCGACGAAGACGAACTGGGCTTCCTCGCTCTTGCTGCCTACCAGCACCGTGGCAACGCCGGTGGCGACCGTCTGCGGCGTGTTGGAGACGTCGCCGTCGAGCTTGGTCACCCGGATGTTGGGCACTTCACCGTCGACGGCGACGGCCACATGCATCCCGGTGGTTTTGCGCATCACGTCGGCGGCCTGCTTGAGCAGGGTCGCCGCCTCGCCGCTGGTGGCATTCGCAGTGCTTCCCGGGCTTTTGGCGCCGTTGGAGGATTTGCTTCCGCAGGCACCGATGGTGAGGACGACGGCCAGTGCGACAGCGACCGCGGCGACCAGTTGCCGGTAGACACGAGGCGGAAGCTTCATCGACATCTCCTAATGTTTGGCCCGACAGCCGACCCCCGAGCTTAGTGAGGCCGCAGCGGTACCGGGCCGAACCCGCTTGTTTCGCCGATCATTTGAGGACTCTGTGAGCGGTGCGCTCAGACCCGGGTCATCTCGTAGTAGGCGCCGCGGCGGGCCAGCAGTTCGGTGTGAGCGCCTTGCTCCACGATCCGGCCCGCTTGCACGACCACGATGCGGTCGGCATCGCGGATCGTCGAAAGACGATGAGCAATAATGAAACTCGTCCGGTCGCGACGGAGTTCACGGGTGGCGCGGGCGATCAGCAGTTCGGTGCGGGTGTCGACGGAGCTGGTGGCCTCGTCCAGGATGAGCAGCTGCGGGCGGGCCAGGAAAGCCCGGGCGATGGTGATGAGTTGCTTCTCGCCGACGCTGATGTTGCCGCCGCCCCCGCTGATCGGGGTCTGATAACCCTCCGGCAGCGTGTGGACGAAACGGTCGACATAGGCCGCCCGTGCCGCCGCCACGATCTCGGCGGGGCCGGCGTCGGGACGGCCGTAGGCGATGTTCTCCTCGATCGTCCCGTCGAACAGCCAGGTGTCCTGCAACACCATCCCGATGCGGGAACGCAGCGCGTGGCGGTTCAGGGTGGCGATGTCGATGTCGTCGATCAGGATCCGGCCCGAATCGACGTCGTAGAACCGCATCAGCAGGTTCACCAACGTCGTCTTGCCGGCTCCGGTCGGCCCGACGATCGCGACGGTGCTGCCCGGCTCGGCCACCAGCGACAGGTCATGGATCACCGGAGCGCCGGGCCGGTACGCGAAACTGACGTGATCGAACTCGACCCGCCCGGGTCCCGGTGAGACCGGTGCGGATGCAGGGTCTGGCGGTTCCTCCGGCTCGTCGAGCAGGTCGAACACCCGCTCGGCGCTGGCCACCCCGGACTGCAGGGTGTTGTACATCCCGGCCACCTGGCCCACCGGGGTGTTGAACTGCCGCACGTACTGAATGAATGCCTGAATGTTGCCGAGGGTGATCTGCCCCGCGGCGATCTGCAGGCCGCCGACGACGGCGACCGCCACGTAACCGAGGTTGCCGATGAATCCCGTTGCCGGCGCGACCAATCCGGAAAAGAACTGGGCACCGAAGCTGGCCCGGTACACGTCGTCGTTGAGCTGCTCGAACTGCGCGCGCGCCGCGGTCTGGTGGCCGAACGTCTTGACCACCGTGAAGCCGCTGTAGGTCTCTTCGATGTGGGCGTTGAGGCGTCCGGTGCTGGTCCAGTGCGCCATGAACAACTGCTTGGAACGGCGGGTGATGGCGCGGGTGGCCAACAGAGACAGCGGCACGGTCAGCACGGTGATGAGCGCAAGCAGCGGCGAGATCCACACCATCATGACCAGCACTCCGAGCACCGTGAGGATCGACGTCACCAGCTGGCTGATCGTCATCGACAGGGAGGTCTGCATGTTGTCGATGTCATTGGTGACCCGGCTGAGCAGTTCGCCCCGCTGGTGCCGGTCGAAGTAGGACAACGGCAGCCGGTGCAGCTTGTCCTCCACGTCGGCGCGCAACCGGGTGATGGTCCGTTGCACGGTGATGTTGAGCAGTCGGGCCTGGCCCCAAAGCATCGCCGCGGCAATCAGATACAGCACCAGCGCCAGCGCCAGCGTGCGCGCCACCGCGCCGAAGTCCACGCCCTGGCCCGGCACCACGTTCATCCCCGACAACAGGTCGGCGAAGGCGTTGTCGCCTCGAGCCCGGGCCGCCGCCACGGCCTGGGCCTTGGTGATGCCCGCTGGTAGCCGTCGCCCTATGACGCCGTTGAACAGCAGATCGGTCGCGTGCCCGAGGATCCGGGGTACGACCACCCCGATAGCGGTGCCGACGATCCCCAGCGTGATGACGGCGGCGCTCAACCGGCGATGCGGGGTCAGTCGTCCCAGTAATCGTCGCGCCGATCCCCAGAAGTCCCGCGACCGCATGTTGGGCGGCGCCACGGCCGCGCCGCGGGGGCGGGCGCTCATCGGTGCGCTCATGACGCGCCCCCGACTGCCGCGCCCACCGATTGGGAGGCGGCGAACTCCGCATACGTGGGGCACTCGCCCAGCAACGTGTCGTGGCTGCCGGTGCCGACCACTCTGCCTTTGTCGACGACGATCACTTCGTCCGCCTGGGCGGCGGTCGAAATGCGCTGTGTGACAATGACGATCGTTGCCGGGCCGGCTTCCTCGCGCAGGGATTTGCGCACCTGCGCGTCGGTGTGGACATCGAGGGCCGAGAACGCGTCGTCGAACAGATAGATCGCCGGGCGGCGGATCACGGCCCGAGCGATCGCGAGCCGCTGGCGCTGGCCGCCGGAGAAGTTGATTCCGCCCTGGGCGACGCGCATCTGCAGCCCGTGCGGGCGCACGAAATCGGCTGCGGCAGCGATCCGTAATGCGTCCCACATCTGCTCGTCGGTGACGGTTTGTCCGGGCACCGCCCCGTAGCGCAGGTTGTCGGCGACGGTGCCGGTGAACAGGTAGCCGCGCTGCGGTACCAATCCGATCGCTGACCACAGCCGCTCGGTGTCATAGTCGCGGACGTCGATGCCGTCGATCGTCACATTGCCCGCGGTGGCGTCGTAGAGGCGGCAGATCAGCGACACCAGGGTCGACTTGCCCGACCCGGTGCTGCCGACGATCGCGGTAGTGGTGCCGGGCCGGGCTATCAACGAGATGTCTTGCAGTACTGGGTAATCCGCGCCGGGATAGGTGAATGTCAGACTGTCCAGACGCACCAGGCCGCGGATCGGCTGCGGGGGGAACCTCGGCTCTTGCGGACTGGTGATCGCGGGTTCGGTGGACAGCACTTCGGTGATGCGTTCGGCGCACACGGACGCCCGCGGCAGCACGACCAGTGTCATCGTCGCCATCAGCACCGCCATCAGGATCTGGGCGAAGTAGGCCAGGAAGGCGATCAGCGATCCCACCTGCATCTGGCCCGCGTCGATGCGCAGGCCGCCGAACCAGATCAGCGCGACGCTGGACAGGTTGATGGTCAGGGTGGTCACCGGCAGCATGAGCGCCTGCCAGTTGCCCGCCCCCAGTGCGGCATTCGACAGCGCCATGTTGGCGCCGGCGAACCGGTCGCGTTCGAAACCTTCGCGGGTGAACGCCCGGACCACCCGCACACCGGAGAGTTGGTCGCGCAACACCCGGTTGATGCCGTCGATCAGTCGTTGCATGCTGCGGAACAGCGGCAGCATGTGCGAAATGATCCAGTAATTGGCCACTGCCATCACCGGAACGCTGACCAGCAGCAGCCAGGTCAGCGCCGCCTCCTGGTGAATGGCCATGATGACGCCGCCGATACACATGATCGGCGCGGTCACCAGCACCGTGGCGCTGGTCTGCACCAAAAACACGATCTGCCGGACGTCGTTGGTGCTGCGCGTCAACAGGGTTGGCGCCCCGAAGTGCGCCGTCTCGTGTTCGGAGAAGCGCAGCACGTGGTTGAACATCGCCGCGCGCAGGTCCCGGCCGAAGCCGGTTCCGGTGCGCGAGCCGAAGTAGGTGGCTCCTACCGCACACGCCGCCTGCACCCCGGTGACCACCAGCATCACCACGCCCAGCCGCATGATCGTGGCCGTGTCGCCCTTGGAGACGCCGTCGTCGATGATCGCCGCGTTGACCGTGGGAAGGTACAACGACGCCAGGGTGCTGATGGACTGCAGCACCATCAACACCGCCACGAATGCGCGATACGGCAGGATGTACTGGCGCAGCAGTGCCAGGAGCATGGGGTAACTGTGTCACACCCGGTGGACGCCGGCTGCGCATCAAGGGACCCGGCCCGAGCCCGCGTGTCGTGCCGAAATGCCTGCTCAAGTGGCGTGTCGGTGGTTGACCCGCGGGGCTGCGGCTACAGTGCATCGTGTGGAGCGGCAGCGGCCCAAGAAATGGGTGGGTAACGGGGTAGGTCCGAGTGCGTCGTAAGTGGGCGGCGCGAGTCGTGGCTGTTGGCGCCTTCGTGGCTGTGCTCTGCGGAGCCACGGGTTGCTCCAATTCGGGTGACAACAAGCCGGGTGGACCGGTCCCGTCGAGTTCGGGAAACGCGGAGGGCAAGCATGGACCCTTCTTCCCGCAGTGCGGCGGCGTCACCGACGAAACGGTGACGCAGCTGACGAAGATCTCCGGGCTGGTCAACACCGCCAAGAATTCCGTGGGCTGCCAGTGGCTGGCCGGCGGCGGGATCTCGGGACCGCACTTCTCCTTCTCCTGGTACCGCGGCAGCCCGATCGGGCGGGAACGCAAAACCGAGGAACTATCCCGAGCCAGCGTCGAGGACATCAACATCAACGGTCATGGTGGCTTCATCGCCGTCGGCAACGAACCGAGTCTGGGCGATTCACTGTGCGAGGTCGGGATTCAGTTCTCCGACGACTTCATCGAATGGTCGGTGAGCTTCAGCCAGAAGCCCTTCCCGCCGGCCTGCGACATCGCGAAAGAGTTGGCCCGCCAATCGATAGCGAATTCGAAATGAGCCGGCGGATGCGCGCCGTGACGGTGCTGATCGCGGTACTGATGGTGCTGACCGGATGTTCCAAGTCGGTCGACGGCAAGGCGATCAAGGCCGGCGGTGGCGGCGTGCCGCGGAACGACAACTCCGAGCGGCAATATCCGAACCTGCTCAAGGAGTGCGAGGTTCTGACCACTGACATCCTGGCCAAGACCGTGGGCGCCGATCCGCTCGACATACAGAGCACGTTCGTCGGGGCCATCTGCCGCTGGCAGGCGGCGAATCCGGCCGGCCTGATCGACATCACCCGGTTCTGGTTCGAGCAGGGCAGTTTGAGCAACGAGCGCAAGGTCGCTGAGGGGCTGAAGTACCAGATCGAGACCCGCTCGATCCAGGGCATCGACTCGATCGTGATGCGGCCCAGCGATCCCAACGGCGCGTGTGGTGTGGCCAGCGATGCGGCGGGCGTGGTCGGCTGGTGGATCAATCCCCAGGCGCCCGGTATCGATGCCTGTGGCCAGGCCATCAAGCTGATGGAGCTGACGCTGGCGACCAACGCCTGACGGGTCAGCTTGGCTGGCGCGGCACGTGGAAGTCGGTGAGCGCGGCGACGCCGGGTTCGACGGCGGCCCAACGGCCGGGGATGCGTAGCACGGCGAGCGCAGACGTCGGGTATTTCTCCGAGATGCCTTCCGCCGCAGCGATGTTGCTGGTGTCGGTGTCCGCGAGGATGAGCGCCACCGAGGATGTCGTCGGCTCGTGTCCGACGATCAACAGGGTGGCGACATCGTCGTCGACCTGGTTGATCTCGTCGATGACGGTGCCCGGGGTGGCGCCGTAGAGTCGTCCCAGATAGCGGACGGGCGCGTCGATTCCGGTGCAGGCCAGGGTTTCTCGGGTGCGGGTGGCCGTCGAGCAGAGCACCGCGTCGACGGCTGGCGCGTTGGCGCGCAGCCAGTCGCCGGCCAGTCCGGCCTCCCGTTGACCGCGCGGGGCCAGGGGGCGGTCATGGTCGGGCACACCGTCGGGGTACGCCGACTTCCCGTGCCGCATCAGGATCAAGGTGCGCCGTCCGTCCACCGGAACACGGTATCGACCGCTGGGGCGCAACGGGGGCGAAGGTGCACAAAATGCCAACCTCGGCGGCGTGTCTGCGTACATCTGCGGGCGCTCGGTGGTGTGGCCGGTTGCGGTGTGTGGCGAGGGTCCGCAGATTGCCGGCTGGGGCGGCGTGTCGCTGGCAACATGCGGGCGCTCGGTGGTGCGGCGGGTTGCGGCATGTCGCGAGGGTCCCCAAATGTACGGCCGTCGCGGCGTGTCGCCGGCATGCGGGCGCTCGGTGGTGCGGCGGGTTGCGGTGTGTGGCGAGGGTCCCCAAATGTACGGCCGTCGCGGCGTGTCGCCGGCAACATGCGGGCGCTCGGCGGACCCGCCAGCGCCGAATGAGGCCAGAGTGACGCAAGAGGTCGCGCCCCCCTCCACCGCCAGACCCTCCGATCGACGTCCCAGGGCTTGTCGGCACCCCGCCATACACTCCCGGTGCAACGCCAAATCACGTATCCAGAAGGGGGTCGACGGCATGCGGTTCCTGCACACCGCTGACTGGCAACTGGGCATGACCCGGCACTTCCTTGCCGGCGACGCCCAGCCCCGTTATTCGGCGGCCCGCCGCGACGCGGTGGCCGCGCTCGGACCGCTGGCCGCGGAAGTGGGCGCCGAGTTCGTCGTCGTGTCCGGCGACGTCTTCGAACACAACCAGCTCGCGCCGCAGGTGATCGGGCAGTCCCTGGAAGCCATGCGCGCCATCGGTATCCCCGTCTACCTGTTGCCGGGCAACCACGACCCATTGGATGCGTCGTCGGTCTACACCGGCGCTCTGTTCACCTCGGAATGCCCGGACAACGTGGTCGTGCTCGACCGGGCCGGTGTCCACGAAGTACGGCCCGGCGTGCAGATCGTCGCAGCGCCGTGGCGGTCCAAGGCGCCCACCACCGATCTGGTCGCCGACGTACTGGACGGCCTGCCCGCCGACGGCAGTACCCGGGTCCTCGTCGCCCACGGTGGCGTGGACGTACTCGACCCAGACCGCGCCAAGCCCTCACTGATCCGGCTCCCCAACGTCGAGAAGGCGTTGTCGGACAGTGTGATTCACTATGTCGCGTTGGGCGACAAGCATTCCCTGACTCAGGTCGGAGACAGCGGCCGGGTGTGGTACTCCGGGTCGCCGGAGGTGACCAACTACGACGACGTCGAGGCCGACCCCGGCCATGTGCTGGTCGTCGACATCAACGAGACCGATCCACAACGCGCGGTCACCGTCGAGGCCCGCCGCATCGGCCGGTGGCGCTTCGTGACGTTGCACAACCAGGTCGACACCAGTCGGTGCATCGCCGATCTGGACCTCAATCTCGACCTGATGCCCGAAAAGGACCGCACCGTGGTGCGATTGGCGCTGACCGGGTCGCTGACGGTCACCGACCGCGCGGCGCTCGACGCCTGTCTGGACAGATACGCCCGGTTGTTCGCCTGGCTCGGACTCTGGGAGCGGCACACCGATCTGGCCGTCATCCCCGCGGACGGGGAGTTCGACGACCTCGGCATCGGCGGCTTCGCGGCCTCGGCGGTCGAGGAGCTGGTCGCGACGGCCCGCGCGGGAGCCGACGACGCCGGCGACGCCCAGGCGGCCCTGGCCCTGCTGCTGCGTCTGGCGGACCGGGGTGCGGCATGAAGCTGCACCGCCTGGTCCTGACGCACTACCGCGGTATCGCGCACCGGGAGATCGAATTCCCCGACCACGGCGTCGTGGTGGTCTACGGCGCCAACGAGATCGGCAAGTCGTCGATGATCGAGGCGCTGGACCTGCTGCTGGAATCCAAGGATCGCTCGACCAAAAAGGACGTCAAGCAGGTCAAGCCGGCCAACGCCGACGTCGGCTCGGAGATCACCGCCGAAATCAGCAGTGGCCCTTATCGTTTCGTCTACCGCAAACGGTTCCACAAGAAGTGCGAGACGGAGTTGACGGTGCTGGCGCCGCGCCGCGAACAACTCACCGGCGACGAGGCCCACGAGCGGGTTCGCGCCATGCTGGCCGAGACGGTCGACACCGAGTTGTGGCGCGCGCAGCGGGTGTTACAGGCCGCGTCGACCGTGGCGGTGGATCTGTCGGGGTGCGACGCGTTGTCGCGTGCACTCGACGTCGCGGCCTCGCAATCCGTCGGCGACGTCGCGCTGTCGGGCACGGAACCGCTGCTCATCGAGCGGATCGACGCCGAATACGCGCGCTATTTCACCGGAACCGGCCGACCAACCGGGGAGTGGTCGGCCGCGCGGTCCCGCCTGGCGGACGCCAAGGCCGCGGTTGCCGAGTGCGCCCAGGCGATGGCCGAGGTGGACGATCGGGTGCAACGGCACGCCGAGGTGACGCGCCTGTCGGCGGAGCTGGCCCGACAGTCCGAAATCATCGGGCCGCGGCTGGCCGCGGCCCGGGCCGCCGCCGACCGCGTCAAGGCGCTCACCGACGCGGTGCGCGAAGCCAAGCTGATCGCTGCCGCTGCCGCCGCAACCAGCACCGCCTCGACCACCGCGCACACCGGGCGTCTGGCCTTGATCGACGAAATCGATGCTCGCGCAGCGGCAATCGCCGCACTGGTCGCCCAAGCCGAAGACGCCGTCGGCCAACAAGCGGCGGCGACGCGGGAAGCCGCGGCCTGCGACGCCGCGGCCCACGAGGCGGCCGCGCTTCTGGGAGCCGCGCAAGAGCGCACCGAAAACGCGCGCCGCGCTCTCGACCGAATCGCGGAGCGTGAGGAAGTCGACCGGTTGACTGCCCGGCTGGCGAAGATCGACGGAATCGAACGCGATCTCGATCCGATCTGTCACGAGCTCTCCGGGATCGCGCTGACCGACGAGATGCTGCGCCGGATCGAACAGGCCGCCGCAGCCGCCGATCGCGCCGGAGACCAACTCGAAATGATCTCCGCAGTAGTGGAATTCACCGCTGCCGCCGACATCGAACTTGTCGTCGGCGACCAGCGAGTCGCACTGCAGGCCGGGCGCAGTTGGTCGATCACGGCAACCGGTCCCACCGACGTGGAAGTCGCCGGTGTGCTGACGACGCGGGTCACCCCGGGTGCCACCGCCCTCGACGTTCGAGCCAAATTTGTTGCCGTACAACAGGAACTGAGCGCCGCACTGCAGGCGGCCGGGGTCGCGGACGTGGCGACGGCGCGGTCAGTTCATGAACGGCAACGCGAGCTGCGCAGTACTCGTGACCGGCTCACCGCGACGCTGAGCGGATTGTGCGGTGAGGAGAACGCTGACCAGTTGCGGGCCAGGTTGGAGCAGCTGCAGGCCGACCAACCCGCGGAACCTGATCTGTTCGACGCCGATACCGCCAGCGCCCGCGCCGAACGCGAGGCCGCCGAGTCGGCTCGGGCGGCGGCGCAGGCCGAGTGCGAGAACCGGCGCCAACTCGCGACCGCCGCCACCCGCCGCCTGGCTGAGACCACCACGCGCGCAGCGGTGTTGGGCAACGATGCCGCTACCCAACGCGCTGAACTCGACGCGGCTGTCACCCGCCTGGCGGCGGAGCGCGCATCGTCGAGCGACGAGGCGCTGGCGGCCAGGGCCGAGGCCGAGCGTCAGGCGGCACACACCGCCGAGCTACGCGTGGCCGAACTGGAGCAAACCCTCGCCGCCGCTCAGCCGGACACGATCGCCGCCGAACTCGCCGAAGCGCAGCAGGTGGCCGAGACGCTGCGCGAGCGGCGCGATGCCGCGGACGCAACATTGAACGAGATCAGTATCGAGCTGGCGGTATTGCGCAGTGAGGGGCGGAAAGGAAGGCTCGACGCCGCCGAGACGGAACTCGAACACGCGACCAGCCAGCACACCCGGGTGGGCGACCGGGCCAGGGCCGCACAGCTGCTGCGGTCGGTGATGTGCCGTCACCGCGACGACACCCGTAAGCGGTATGTCGAGCCCTACCGCGCCGAGCTGCAACGGCTCGGCCGCCCCGTGTTCGGGCCGACGTTCGAGATCGACGTCGACAGCGACCTGCGAATCCTGAACCGCACCCTGGGTGGCGTGACAGTGCCCTACGAGTCCCTGTCGGGCGGGGCCAAGGAGCAGCTCGGCATCCTGGCGAGACTGGCGGGCGCAGCGCTGGTCGCCAAGGAGGACACCGTCCCTGTCGTCGTCGACGACGCACTGGGATTCACCGATCCGGACCGGCTGGCCAAGATGGGCGAGGTATTCGACAGCGTGGGTGCGCACGGGCAGGTGATCGTGCTGACGTGTAGTCCCACCAGATACGACGGTGTCACGGGTGCGCATCGCATCGATCTGAACGCATAGTGCTGGCGACCCGTCGGGCCTACACTCGGCGAATGTCGGTGACTCGTTCCCCGCAAGCGGGGGGACCCCCAGCGCCTAGCCAACCCAGCCAGCGCGGCTCCCACAGCTCCCGCGGCTCCAAAACAGGGATGGGCGATGGACATTCAAGCTGACTACATAGTGATCGGCACGGGCTCGGCCGGTGCTGTCGTGATCAACAGGCTCACCGCCGACCCGGGCACCGAGGTGGTGGCGCTCGAGGCCGGCCCGGGCGACACCAACAGGTTCATCGGGATCCCCGCCGCCTTCTCCAAACTCTTCCGCAGCGAGGTCGACTGGGATTACCTCACCGAACCCCAACCGGAACTCGACAACCGCCAAATCTATTGGCCCCGTGGCAAAGTCCTCGGCGGCTGTTCGTCGATGAACGCGATGATGTGGGTGCGCGGCTTCGGCGCGGACTACGACGAATGGGCCAAGCGGGCCGACGAGCAATGGTCGGGATCGGCCGCGCTGGAGTACTTCCGGCGTATCGAGGACGTCACGGCCGCCTGGCACTTCGTCAGCGGTGACGACAGCGGGGTCACCGGCCCGTTGCACATCTCCCGTCAGCGCAGTCCGAGACCGTTGACCGCCGCCTGGCTGGCCGCCACACGTGAATGCGGGTATCCGGTGGCCCGGCCGAATTCGACTGCCCCCGAAGGCTTTTGCGAAACCGTGGTCACCCAGCGCCGCGGTGCCCGGTTCAGCACGGCCGACGCCTACCTCAAGCCGGCGATGAGCCGCAAGAACCTCACCCTGCTCACCGACGCCACGGCCACCCGGATCATCTTCGAGGGCACCAGGGCGGTGGGTGTGGAATACCAACGGGCCGGCCACAGTCACGTCGTGCACGCCCGCCGCGAAGTGGTGCTCTGCGGCGGCGCCGTCAACAGCCCACAGCTGCTCATGCTCTCCGGCGTCGGCGACCGCGACCAACTGGCCGAACACGGCATCGAGACCGTGCACCACGCACCCGAAGTGGGGCAGAACCTGATCGACCACCTGGTGACGCCCGTGGGTTTCGACGTCGACGACGACAGCCTGTTCTCCGCCGAGAAGCCGAAGCAGTTGATCAACTACCTGTTGCGGCGGCGCGGCATGCTCACCTCCAACGTCGGCGAGGCGTACGGGTTCGTCCGCAGCGACCCCGACCTCGAGTTGCCCGACCTGGAACTGATCTTCGCCCCGGCGCCCTTCTACGACGAGGCGCTTCAACCCGCGGCCGGGCACGGAGTCGTCTTCGGGCCGATCCTGGTCGCTCCCGAGAGCCGCGGACAGATCACGCTGCGCTCCGCCGACCCACACGACAAACCGGTCATCGACCCGCGTTACCTCTCCGATCCACGCGATCGCGAGGCCATGATGGTGGGTCTGCGGATATGCGCGGAACTCGCCCAGGCACCCTCGCTGCGCGACGTCCTCGGCCCGGTGGTGCGGCCACGCAACTGCGCCGGACTCGAAGAAGCCACCCTCGAACAGGCCCTGAACGCGTGCTCGCACACGCTGTACCACCCGATGGGCACCTGCCGGATGGGCAGCGACGACGACAGTGTGGTGGACCCGCACCTCAAGGTGCGCGGAGTCGAGCAACTGCGGGTCGCCGACGCCTCGGTGATGCCCAGCACCATCCGCGGGCACACCCACGCGCCGTCGGTGCTGATCGGGGAAAAGGCCGCTGATCTGATCCGCAGCTAACCCACAGCCAACCGACGTGCCGGGCACCGGTGATCTGTGCACAATGGCACGCATGACGGGCTGCCTCCGATGACCATGAACGCCAGACGGCGCCGGGTGCACGACAAGCTGGCGAAGTTGCCGGGAGTGCGGCCGGTACGGCGGCCGGTGTCGCCGGGAAGCGACGACGAATTCGACCTGTTCTACGTCCGCACCGGCCACAAGTCGGCGCATCCGCTGGTGGTCATCCCGGGCGGGCCGGGAGTGGCCTCGCTGCGGCTGTATCAGGGGTTCCGGCGCCGCGCGGCAGCGGCCGGGCTCGACGTCATCATGATCGAGCACCGGGGGCTGGGCATGTCGCGCCACGACGATGCGGGCGCCGACCTGCCCCCGGAGGCGCTGACCGTCGAGCAGGTGGTCGACGACGTGGCCGCCGTGCTGGACGACGCGCACGTGGACTCGGCGGTCATCTACGGCTCCTCCTACGGCAGCTACATCGCCGCGGGCGTCGGCGTCCGCCACCCGCAACGGGTGCACGCGATGATCCTGGATTCGCCGGTGCTGTCCGCCCACGACATCGTGGCGGTGCGCGATGCGATCCGCGGCGTGCTGCTGACCGGCGACAGCCCCGACACCGAGGAGCTGGCGCCCAAGATCCGGCGCCTCGTCGACGCCGGGGTGATGACGCCGTCGGCGGGACAGGTCGCCGCGACGGTGTACGGCTACGGCGGGGCACCGATGCTCAACCACCAACTCGACCTGCTGCTCACCGGGCGCAGGATGCTGTGGCGGGCGCTGGTGCGCTTCACCACGATGGGCGTCAGCCAGAAGGTGCCGTACCGCTACGAATCCGATCTGGTGAGCCGCATCGCGTTCCGCGAACTCGACTACGCCGCCGAACCGGACGGGCTGCCACTCGACCCCGCCATGGCGGTACGCGAAACACTGGTCAAGACAGCCGATTTCGAAGCCGAACCCTATGACCTGATATCGGAGTTGCCGAAATTCACCTGGCCGACCGTGGTGATCGCCGGCGGCCGTGACCTGGTCACGCCGCTGGCGGTGGCCGAACGTGCGATGTCACTGCTGCCGAACGCCCGGCTGTTGCGGTTGCCCACCATGGCGCACAGCGCGCTGGACTTCCGCGAGCCCGCGGCGCTGGAGATCGCCCGCGCGGTGTGCCGCGGCGACTTCGACCGGCTGGCCGGGCGTGCCGAGGAACTGGACGCGCTGCCGGCGCGGCTGCCGATGCGTGTGCTGTGGAAGGCGATTGACGTCGCGGCCACCGTGGAGGCGGCCGTGCCGCCGCTGCTGCACCGCGTCAGCGCATGAATCCGATTGCGGTGTAGTCCAAGTCGGCCAACCCCCGAGCGCCGAAATTCGCCAGCTTGCTGCGCACCGCCACCGGGCCCGGAGACTGGATCAGCGGCAAACTGAAGCCTTCGGCCCAGATGAGCCGGTCGACGTCGTTGGCCAGCGCCCGGGCCTTGCCGGGGTCGAGTTCGCCCAGCGTTCGTTCGATCGCGTCGTCGATCTCCGGGCTGCCGATCTTGCCGAAGTTGCTGTCTCCGTTGGACGCGTAGATCTGGGTGAGGCCGGACAGCGGGAACGCGTCGCCCACCCAGCCGAACAACGCGATGTCGAACGCCCCGACGTTGACGTAGTCGCGGAAAAAGCCGCTGCCGGAACGCGATTGCAGATCCAGCTTCACACCGACCTCGGCGAGGCTGTGCTGGGCGATCTGGGTGACCGCTTTGGTGCTCTGCGCGTCGTAGAACAGCATCCGCACCACCAGCTGCCGGCCGTCCTTCTCACGGAAACCGCTCTCGGAGTTCAGCTTCCAGCCCAGCGCGTCGAGTTCACGTTTGGCCCGCTCCGGGTCGTACGGAATGCTGTTGTCCTGGTAGCCTTCCTGCCCGGCCACGAAGATGTGATTGTTCAGCGGGACCGGGTCGCCGGTGAGGCCGTGTAGCGCAACGTTGGCGATGGTGCGCCGGTCGATGCCTTCGCTGACCGCCAACCGCAGTGACCGGTCGGACAGGATCGACCCGTTGGCGCCGTTCATCGTGAAGTGCGTCCACACCGGTGCCGGCGCCTGCCGGATCGAGATCCCCTTGGTGCGTTCGGCGATGATGAGTTGGTCGAGCGAGGCTACGCCGGTGGCGTCGATGGTGTTGTTCTGCAGGGCCGGCAACCGGGCCGGGTCGTCAAGCACCAGGTAGGTGATGGAGTCCAGTCGCGGCTGGGTGCCCCACCATCTGGGGTTTCGGGTCAACACGATTCGCTGTTTGGCCCGATCGAGCGTGCTGACGATGAACGGTCCGGCGGACAGACCCGGAGCGTCCAGCCAACCCTTGTTGAACGCCTCCGGGGTGGCGGTCACGCTTTCGGGCAGCAGCATGCCGTTGCCGGCGAACATGCCGCGCCACTCGGCGTAGGGCTTGGCGAAGGTCATGATCGCCTGGCGGTCGTCGACGCCCCGGGTCACCGAGGCGACGCGGTCGGCGCCGTTGGTGGTGGCGATCTCGAAGGCGGTATCCGTCCCACTGGTGGCGTGGATCTGGCTGGCAATGTCGCGCCAGGTGATGGGGCTGCCGTCGGACCAGACCGCCTTCGGGTTGATGGTGTAGGTGATGACCTGCGGGTTGGTCCCGGTGAGCTCGACGCTGGTGAAGTAGTTGGTGTTGACAGTCGCCGAGCCGTCTGCGGCGATGGTGAAGGCGCTGGGCAGTGTGGATTTCAGCATTCCGGCGGTCTCCGAGGAGTTGCCGTCGATGTGCAGGATGTTGAAGTTGGGCGGGAAGTCGATCAGGGCCAGCCGCAGGTTGCCGCCCTCTTGCAGGGTCTGCGGGTTCTGTGGGTTGAGGTCGCTCGCGGTGCCGACGGCGCCGCGGCCGGTGGGTGTCAGTTGGCCGCCGGTCGAGCACCCGGACAACACCGATGCGGCGACCAGGATTGCCGCCGCGACCCGGCCCGCCCGGCTACGCATGGCCCGGCTCCGGTTGCGGCACCGCACCCAACAGCCGGCGGGTGTACTCGTGTTGCGGGTTGTTGAACACCTGCTCGCTGTCGCCCTGTTCCACCACGGCACCGCGGAACATCACCACCACCTGATGGGCCAGGTGTTTGACCACCGAAAGATCATGAGAGACAAAGAGATATGACAGGCTGAACTGATCCTGCAGGTCGAGCAGCAGGTTGATGATGCCGGCCTGGATCGAGACATCCAGGGCCGACACGGGTTCGTCGAGCGCCAGGATCTGGGGTTGCAGGGCCAACGCCCGCGCGATACCGATGCGCTGCTTCTGCCCGCCGGAGAACTCGGCGGGATAGCGGTTGGCGTCGGCGCGGCGCAGACCCACGATGTCCAGCAACTCGGCCACCCGGGCGTTGCTGTCGTTCCGGCTGAACCCGTTGGCCCGCAACGATTCAGCCAATAACTCGGAGACGGGAAGTCGCGGATCCAGCGACGCCACCGGATCCTGGAACACCGCCTGGATATTCCGGCGCAGCGATCGTCGGCTGCCCGTGCGAAGCGTGCTGACATCGGTGCCGAGCACCTCGATCGAACCCGACTGCGGTGCCGTCAGTTCCAGGATCTGGTTCAACGTGGTCGACTTGCCGGAACCGGATTCGCCGACGATGCCCACCGTGCGGCCCTGCTGCAGCTCGAAACTGACGCCGTCGACGGCCCGGACCTCACCGACGGTGCGGCGCAGCACGACGCCCTTGGTCAGGGGATAGGTCTTGACCAGATCCCGGACCCGCACGACGACGGTCGAGTCATCTGGCGCGGCGACCACCTGTTCGGTATTGACGTCGTAGATTTCGGCGGCGCTGCGTCCCGCGGCCTTCTCGGTGCGGATGCAGGCTGCCCGATGCCCGGGTCCGACTTCGATCAATTCCGGCTCCGCAGTGCGGCATTCGTCGATGGCCAGCGGGCAGCGCGGCGCGAAGGGGCAGCCCGGCTCCAGGCCTGCCAGCGACGGCGGGGCGCCGGGTATGGGCACCAGCCGGGTGCCTTGCGGGGCGTCCAGTCGCGGCACCGAGCCCAATAATCCGATGGTGTAGGGCATTTGACGGTCTCGGTACAGGTCGCTGACGCCGGCCGACTCGACCACCCGACCGGCGTACATCACCAGGGCCCGGTCGGCGAACTCGGCGACCACACCAAGGTCGTGGGTGATGATCAGCACGCCGGCGCCGGTGACGTCGCGCGCCTTCTTGAGCACCTCGAGGATCTGGGCCTGCACGGTCACGTCCAGCGCGGTGGTCGGTTCGTCGCAGATCAGCAGGTCCGGGTCATTAGCGATCGCCATTGCGATCACCACCCGTTGCCGTTCACCACCGGACAGCTCGTGCGGAAAGGCCCGGGCCCGCTGGGCAGGCTGCGTAATACCCACGAGCTCAAGCAATTCCACCGCACGCTCGCGGGCCGCCCTTTTCCCGACGTCGTGCTGATGTACCCGGACCGCCTCGGCGATCTGATCGCCGACGGTATAAACCGGGGTCAGCGCGGACATCGGGTCCTGGAACACCATGCCGATCGACTTGCCCCGAAACCGCGACATGCCGTCGTCGCCGAGACCCAGCAGTTCGGTGCCCTGCAGTCGCACCGAGCCGCTCACCGTGGCGTACTCCGGCAGCAGGCCCATCACCGCCATCGCCGCCGCGGACTTGCCCGACCCCGATTCGCCCACCATCGCGACCACTTCACCGGGGTTGACGTGGTAGCTGATGCCGCGGACCGCGGTCACCGGGATGCCGTCAGTGGGGAAGGTGACGGCCAGGTCGGCCACCTCCAGCAGGGAACTCATTCGGCCCCCCGTCGCAATGTCCTGGCGCCGGGATCCAGCGCGTCACGCAGGCCGTCTCCGGTCAGGTTGGCGCACAAGACGATCAGCACCAACACTCCGGCCGGAACCAGGAAAACCCAGGGGAAGGTGGTGGCGGCCTGGGTGCCGTCGGCGATCAGGGTGCCCAGCGACACATCAGGGGGCTGCACGCCGAAACCCAGGAAGCTCAAACCGGTTTCGGCCAGGATGGCGAACCCTACGTTCAGGGTGGCGTCGATGATCAGGATGGACGCCACGTTGGGCAGCACATGGCCGACGATGATCCGCCGGCTCGAGACGCCCATGTACCTTGCGGCCCTGATGAAGTCGTGCTCGCGCAGGCTCATCGTCAGGCCGCGCACCATGCGCGAGCTGATCATCCAGCTGAAGGCGGCCAGCAGCAGCACCAGCGACATGATGTTGGCCGAATTCCTGGTCCGCGGCGAAACGATGGCGATCAGAATGAAACTCGGCACCACCAGCATCAGGTCGACCACGAACATGAGCACCCCGTCGCGCCAGTCCTTGAAATAGCCGGCGATCGAGCCGACGGTGGCGGCGATACCGGTGGACATGATCGCGACGCAGAGGCCGATCAACATCGACTTCTGCATGCCGCGCAGCGTCTGCGCCAGCATGTCCTGACCAATTGCGTTGGTGCCTAACCAGTGCCGGGCGTTGGGTGGCTGCAGCAGCGCGTTGAAGTCGAGGTCGCGGTAGGAGAAGGGCAGCAGCGGCGGCAGTGCGTAACACCCGATGAACAACAGCACCAGCAACGCCAGGGCCACCACCGCCGAACGGTTGCGCAGGAACCGGCGCAGCACCAGCGTGCGACGTGAGGTGAATTCGACGGCTTTGACCGCGGTCATGACACACGCACCCGCGGGTCCAGCGCCGCATAGAGGATGTCGGACAACAGCCCGGCCAGCAACGTGACGGCGGCGGAGAACAGCGTGATCGCGGCAATGATGTTGGTGTCCTGGGTGGCGATGCCGCGGATCGTCCATTCGCCCATGCCGTGCCAGCCGAAGATCTTCTCGACGAACACCGCACCCCCGACGAGTCCGGCGACGCTGTAGGCGAACAGGGTCGCCATCGGGATCAGCGCGGTGCGCAGGCCGTGTTTGACCAGTGCGCGGCGGCGGGTCAGGCCCTTGGCGCGGGCGGTGCGGATGAAGTCCTGCCCGAGCACGTCGAGCATCGCGTTGCGCTGGTAGCGGCTGTAGCCGGCCGCGGCGCCCAGCGTCAGGGTGAGAGTGGGAAGTATCAAATGCTTCAACCGGTCGCCGACCGCCGCCCAACTGCCCTCGATCACACCCGGTGACGTCTCGCCGGTGTAGTCGAAGAGCTGGAAACCGAGCGCCCAGTTCGTCCGCAGCGCCCCCATGATCAGCAGGTTGGCGATGACGAACGTCGGCGTACTCAGGATGAGCAATGCCGAGATGGTGACCACGCGGTCGCTGAGCCGATACTGGCGGATCGCGCCCCACGCCCCGAGCGTCACCCCCAGCAGCGTGCCCAGCACCGATCCGATGACCAGCAGCCGCAGGGTGACCCCGATGCGGCGGCCCAACTCGACGCCGACCGGCTGCCCGGTCACCGTCTTGCCGAAATCGCCGTGCACGGCGTGCGAAACCCAGTTCACGTACCGGATCGGGATCGGCCGGTCCAGGCCGAGGTCGTGCGCCTTGGCGTCGATCACCGCTTTGGGCGGGCGCGGACTGCGCTGCATCAGACTTTCCAGCGGCGAGAACGCCACCGAGGTGAGGCAGAAGGTCAGAAATGACGCTAGTGCCAGCAGCACGAAGTACTTCGCCAGCCGGCGCAGCAGAAAACGCGTCACGCCCTACCACCCTGCCGCATTGGGACAGGGTAGCGATCCGGTGCCGAACATTCAGATCCGGCTGATTCGCACCGGTGTAATCCGGCCGACCGATTGTTAAGATCCGCGGCGACCCGCTGGCAAATAAAATTCCGCGATACCCGAGGGAGACTTGCGTGACGGTTACCGACGACTACCTAGCCAACAACGCCAACTACGCGAGCAACTTTCAGGGGCCGCTGCCGCTGCCGCCGAGCAAACACGTCGCGGTGCTGGCGTGCATGGATGCCCGCCTCGACGTCTACCGTGCGCTCGGGATCAACGAGGGGGAGTCGCACGTCATCCGCAATGCCGGCGGCGTGGCCACCGACGACGCCATCCGGTCGCTGGCGATCTCCCAGCGACTGCTGGGGACCAAGGAGATCATCCTGATCCACCACACCGACTGCGGCATGCTCACCTTCAATGACGACGAGTTCAAGCGCAGCATCCAGGAGGAGACCGGCGTCAAGCCGCCGTGGGCGGCCGAGGCGTTTCCGGACATCGCCGAGGATGTCCGCCAGTCACTGCGCCGGATCGAGAACAGTCCATTCGTCACCAAGCATGAGTCGTTGCGCGGGTTCATCTTCGACGTCGCGACCGGCAAGCTCGAAGAGGTCACCCTCTAGGCGCAAGCGCATCAGCCCACCTTGTAGACCGCCAGCGCCTTGGCGAGCAGTGCACCCTGCGGGTCCACGATCTCGGCCTCACAGTTGACCAGCGAGCGGCCCCGCCGCAGCGCGCGGCCGACTGCGATCACGTCGGTGGCGCGCGCGGGCGCGATGAAATCCAGATTCAGCGACACGGTCACTCCGCGTAACTGAGGCGGCGCCTCCCGGCCACACCACGCCGCCGCCATCACCGCCAAATCGGCGAGCGTGGCTAGGGCACCGCCATGCACGATGTCGGCCACGGTGGCGGTGGCCGGATCCCACGGCAGACGCAGTCGGACTTCGTCGTCACCCAGATGGTCGACGACAATGCCGAGCTTGGCGGCGAAAGGGGACTGCGGCAGAAACGCCGCGATCACGTCGCGGCCGTTCGCGGATTCGGTAGGGGTGCTCACCGGTCCATGCTTGCGTGCGTTCGTCCGCAGCAAAAGGGTCTGGCCTTGGGATGTCCTAATCCTGAGGCTGCTCGTCCCTCTCACCGACCATCCAGCGCGAAAGCCCTCTGAAAATGAAGTAGTCGACTACCTAATGCCGTCACGTCGTTTCCCGCCACGCTGGGCTCGATGGTAACCATGCCCGTGCGTGAATACCGAAGTCGTCAGGCCGAGCGGGAGAGTGTCAAGAGATGTCGTATCTGAATGCGGTGCCGGAGCTAATGACCACGGCCGCAACTGATTTGGGCCGCATTGCTTCGGCGCTCAACGATGCCAACGCCGCCGCGACCGCTCGAACGACGACGGTCCTGTCCGCTGGTGCCGATGAGGTGTCAGCGGCGATCGCGAGCGTGTTCAACGCTCATGCCCGGGAGTACCAGGCGCTCAGCGCGCAGGTCGCGACATTCCATGACCAGTTCGTACGGGCGCTGACCGAGGGTGCCGGTGCCTATGCCAGTGCTGAGGCCGCGGCGGCCTCCCCGTTGCAGACTGCGCTCGCCGTGATCAATGCGCCGTTCCTGACGCTGACTGGTCGACCTCTGATCGGCAACGGCGCCAACGCAGCTCCGGGCAGCGGAGCCAACGGCGGGGACGCTGGATGGTTGATCGGCAACGGCGGCAACGGGGGGTCCGCGACGGTGGGCGCTGCAACCGGCAGGCCGGGTGGCAACGGCGGTCGGGCGGGGCTCATCGGTAACGGTGGCGCCGGCGGCGCCGGTGGGCTCGCTCTGAACCTGCCCGGCGGCGCCGGAGGCGCGGGCGGGATGGGCGGGCTGCTGTTCGGTACCGGCGGTGCCGGCGGCGCGGGTGGGGGTTCTTACGGGTTCGTCACTGGCCTGCCCGGTGGCGCGGGCGGAACCGGCGGTGCCGGTGGGTTGTTCGGCGCGGGGGGTGCCGGCGGTGCGGCTGGTTCGACCAGTTCCGAGGGTGGCGTGGGCGGCACCGGCGGCGCCGGCGGGCACGGCGGACTATTCGGACCGGGTGGAGCGGGTGGCCTCGGCGGGGACAGCACCTCCAACACCAACCGGGGCAACGGTGGAGCCGGGGGCGCGGGCGGGGACGGCGGGCTTTTCGGTGATGGCGGCGCGGCGGGTACGGGCGGTACCGGCAAGTTCGGCGGACATGGCGGAACCGGGGGCACTGGCGGCATACTCGTCGGCTCCGGCGGGTCCGGGGGCACCGGCGGTATATCCAGCGGTCCGAGCGCCTCCATAGGCGGCGAGGGCGGTGCAGGCGGGAAATCCGGAGTCATCGGCAACGGCGGTAACGGCGGTGCTGGAGGCGACAACTTCTCGATTGGCAGCGGCGGCACTGGAGGCCCCGGCGGCGCCGCCTGGATTGTCGGCGATGGTGGCACCGGCGGCAATGGTGGATTCAGCGGGGCGTATGGCCTCGGTGGTCCTGGTGGCAGCCGCGGACTGCTGATCGGACTGGACGGCGCGGCGGGGCTGCGCTGACCCTTGTCGCGGCACGCCCCGCGCGCGACAACGCGTCGCGCTACCGGCGATCGGATGCATTGACACCGGCGTCAGCGGCTGGTTCTATATTCTCTAATAACCGTAAATCTGGTCAATCCAACCAACTTAACCGGGAAACGATGCTGATGACTACCGACGTCAAAGCCGGCCCCGCCGTCGGTCAGTACGAGTTGAGCCATCTGCGCTCGCTCGAAGCCGAGGCGATCCACATCATTCGGGAAGTGGCCGCCGAATTCGAGCGCCCAGTGCTGCTGTTCTCCGGCGGCAAAGACTCGATCGTCATGTTGCATTTGGCGCTCAAGGCTTTTCGGCCCGGCCGCCTACCGTTCCCGGTGATGCACGTGGACACTGGCCACAACTTCGACGAGGTCCTGCAGACCCGCGATGAGCTGGTCGCAGAAGCCGGGGTGCGCCTGGTGGTGGCCTCGGTGCAGGACGACATCGACGCCGGCCGGGTGGTCGAGACCATCCCGTCGCGCAACCCGCTGCAGACCGTGACGCTGCTGCGCGCCATCGGCGAGAACAAATTCGACGCGGCCTTCGGCGGCGCCCGGCGCGACGAGGAGAAGGCGCGGGCCAAAGAGCGGGTGTTCAGCTTCCGCGACGAGTTCGGCCAGTGGGACCCGAAGGCGCAGCGTCCCGAATTGTGGAACCTCTACAACGGGCGCCACCACAAGGGCGAGCACATCCGGGTCTTCCCGCTGTCCAACTGGACCGAGTTCGACATCTGGTCTTACATCGGCGCCGAGAAGGTGAAGTTGCCGTCGATCTACTTTGCCCACCCGCGCAAGGTTTTTCAGCGTGACGGCATGCTGCTGGCGGTGCACCGGCACCTGCAGCCGCGCGCCGACGAGAAGGTGTTCGAGACCTCGGTGCGGTTCCGCACGGTCGGCGACGTCACCTGCACCGGCTGCGTCGAATCCGAGGCGGCCACCGTGTCGGAGGTGATTGCCGAGACTGCGGTGTCACGATTGACAGAACGCGGAGCCACCAGGGCGGACGACCGGATATCGGAGGCCGGCATGGAAGACCGTAAGCGACAGGGGTACTTCTGATGGCGACACTTCTGCGCCTGGCGACCGCGGGTTCGGTCGATGACGGCAAGTCCACGCTGATCGGACGATTGCTCTACGACTCCAAAGCCGTGATGGAAGATCAGTGGGCAGCCGTCGAGAAGACCTCGAAGGACCGTGGTCACGAGTACACCGACCTCGCATTGGTCACCGACGGGCTGCGGGCCGAACGCGAGCAGGGCATCACCATCGACGTCGCCTACCGCTATTTCGCCACTCCCAAGCGGAAATTCATCATCGCCGACACTCCCGGTCACATTCAGTACACCCGCAACATGGTGACCGGCGCCTCCACCGCTCAGTTGGTGATCGTGCTCGTCGACGCGCGGCACGGCCTGCTGGAGCAGTCCCGCCGGCACGCCTTCCTCGCGTCGCTGCTGGGCATCCAGCACATCGTGCTGGCCGTCAACAAGATGGACCTGATCGGTTGGGACAAAGAACAATTCGAGGCGATCCGGGACGACTTCCACGCCTTCGCGGCGCGGCTGGATGTGCAGGACGTCGCCACCATCCCGATCTCCGCACTGCACGGCGACAACGTCGTGACCAAGTCCGAGCAGACGCCCTGGTACGAGGGGCCGGCGCTGCTGTCACACCTCGAAGAGGTGTTCATCGCCGGCGACCGCAACCTGGTCGACGTGCGGTTCCCCGTCCAGTACGTCATCCGCCCGCACACCCACGAACATCAGGACCACCGCAGTTACGCCGGCACCGTGGCCAGTGGCGTGATGCGCCCCGGTGACGAAGTCGTCGTGCTGCCGATCGGCAAGGCCACCCGGATCGCCGCGATCGAGGGCCCGAACGGCCCTGTGACAGAGGCTTTTCCGCCGATGGCGGTATCGGTGAGTCTGACCGACGACATCGACATATCCCGCGGCGACATGATCGCCCGCACCAACAACCAGCCCCGGGTCGTCCAGCAGTTCGATGCGACCGTGTGCTGGATGGCCGACGGATCGGCGCTGGAGCCGGGCCGCGACTACATCATCAAGCACACCACCCGAACCACCCGTGCGCGGATCACGGGACTCGACTACCGGCTCGACGTCAACACGCTGCACCGCGACAAGACGGCAACGGCCCTCAAGCTCAACGAACTCGGTCGCGTGTCGCTGCGTACCCAGGTGCCCCTGCTGCTCGACGAGTACTCCCGCAACGCCAGCACCGGGTCCTTCATCCTGATCGATCCGGACACCAATGGCACGGTGGCGGCGGGCATGGTGTTGCGTGATGTCGTGGCCCAGAAGGCAAGCCCGAACACCGTGCGGCACAAATCGCTCGTCACCGCCGCCGATCGCGCGATTCAGGGTAAGACGGTGTGGCTCACCGGTTTATCCGGCGCCGGCAAGTCGTCGGTGGCCATGCTCGTCGAGCAGAAGTTGCTCGAAAAGGGCATTCCCGCTTACGTTCTCGACGGCGACAACCTGCGGCACGGCCTGAACGCCGACCTGGGCTTCAGCATGGCCGACCGGGCGGAGAACCTGCGCCGGCTGGCGCATGTGGCCACGCTGCTGGCGGATTCGGGTCAGATCGTGTTGGTGCCGGCCATCAGCCCGCTGGCCGAGCACCGCGAGATGGCTCGGAAGGTCCACGCCGACGCCGGATTTGAGTTCTTCGAGGTGTTCTGCGACACCCCGCTGAAGGAGTGTGAACGGCGCGACCCCAAGGGCCTGTACGCCAAGGCGCGCGCGGGGGAGATCACCCACTTCACCGGGATCGACAGCCCGTATCAACGGCCGAAGGACCCGGATCTGCGGCTCACCGCCGACCGGAGTGTCGAAGAGCAGGCGCAGAGCGTGATCGACATGCTGGAAGTGCGCGCCTAAGAGCCCGACGCGCGAGGCTGGCACAATCCTGGTCATGCGGATGTCGGCCAAGGCGGAATACGCCGTGCGGGCGATGGTCCAGCTCGCGACGGTCCCCAGCGGCACGCTGGTCAAAACTGACGAGCTGGCCCAGGCCCAGGGCATTCCGCCGCAGTTCCTCGTCGACATCCTGACTAATCTGCGGACCGACCGACTGGTGCGCAGCCACCGGGGACGTGAGGGCGGGTACGAACTGGCGCGGCCGGGAACCGAGATCAGTATTGCCGACGTGCTGCGTTGCATCGACGGGCCGTTGGCCAGCGTTCGCGACATCGGCCTCGGCGACCTGCCTTATTCCGGGCCGACCGTCGCCCTCACCGATGTGTGGCGGGCGCTGCGGGCCAGCATGCGTTCGGTGCTCGAGGAGACGACCGTGGCCGATGTCGCCAACGGCACCCTGCCCGAGCATGTTGCGCAAATGGCCGACGACTACCGCGACCAGGAGAGTGAACGGCACGGCGCCGCGCGCGGTTAGCCCGAGCCGTAGGGCCTGGTCAGGATCTCCATCGCGTGACCGGCCGGATCCCGGAAGTACACGCCGCGGCCGCCGTCGCGGGTGTTGATCTCTCCCGAGCGTTGGGCGCGAGGATCTGCCCAGTGCGGCAAGCCGCGGGCCGTGATCTTGCCGTAGATCGCGTCGAACTCGGCTTCGGAAACCAGAAACGCATAGTGCTGCGGCCGGATCTCGTCGCCGTCGGCGGCGTCGGCGTAGTCCAGGCTCGCGCCGTGATCCAGCGCCACGACGAGGAACGGGCCGAACGGGGTGGGGCTGGGCAGGCCGAACAGTTCGGCCAGGAACTCCGCGGATTCTTGCTTGTCGCGCGACGCGACGATGGTGTGGTTGAAGCTGATACTCATAGTTCTCGCCAGTCTCCCCTGTCGGCGCCGAGCGTGCACAGATGTACAGCGACACGCCGCCGGCGCTGGCATTCTGTGCACCCGCGCGGTCAGGAGTGGCCGCCGGCGGCCTCACCTAGCCGCGGCGAGCGCCCGCGTGTTGCCGCCGACACGCCGCAACGGCCGTGCATCTGGGGCCCCTCGCGGCCAGAGGGACATGAACTAGGGGCAGCGGGCCAAGCGCCCAAGACCTACTTCGGCGCCGTCAGCTCCAAGGCGATGTTGTCCGGGTCGCGAAACTCCAGGATGTACGACGGCCCGATGTCCTTGATCGGCTCGTGGGCGATGCCGAGCTCGTCGAGATGCTCTGCCGCAGTATCCAATTCGGCTTTGCTGCCGACCCGGAACGCGATGTGGTCCAGCCCGCAGCGGTTCTCGTCGAAGCGGTCATCGGCCACCGGCCGCAATCCCAGCAAGGCGCCGCCCATGTCGTAGATCACGCCGCCGAACAGAAAGCCCAACCGCCGGCGGGTCGCTTCATCGGCATTGTCCGGCGCCTCGATCAGCACCGGCCAGTCGAACACGCTCTCGTAGAACTGCCGCGACCGCTCGATGTCGGTGACGGTGAGTCGAACATGCGCAATTGACGTGCTGGTTAATGCCATCCAACCCATGCTGCCAGAATCAATCACGTGCAGATAGGTATGACCATGCCCGTGATGGAGCCCGACCTGGACGCGGCGCTGCTGCGGCAGTGGGCGCAGGCGATCGACGAGGGCCCGTTCTCGTCGCTGTGTTGGGGCGAGCGCATCGCCTTCGACAACCCGGACAGCCTGACGCTGCTGGGTGCGATATCGGCATGGACCCAGCGGGTGCGTCTCGTGACGACGGTGATCGTTCCGCAGCTGCACGACCCGGTCATGCTCGCCAAGGGCCTGGCCACCGGCGACATGCTCAGCGGCGGCCGACTGACGGTGGGAATCGGTGTCGGCGGCCGGCACGAGGACTACAACGCGGTCGGCGCCGACCCCAAGACGCAGACAATCCGCGGCATGGCCGAACGGGTCGCGGTCATGAAGCGCGTGTGGGCGGGGGAGAAGACCACCGAGTCAGTACGGCCCGTGGGGCCCTCGCCAATCCAACCCGGTGGCCCACCGCTGCACGTCGGCACCATCGGACCCAAGACCGTGCGCAGCGCGTCGGCCTGGGCCGACGGAATGGCCGGAACCACTTTGGACCTCGACGTCGCCAAGCAGAACGAACTGTTCGATGTGGCGCGCACGGCCTGGTCCGAGGCCGGCAAGCCGGAACCCCACCTGGCGACCTCGTTCTGGTTCGCGTTCGGCGACGCCGACGACGCCCGCGGCCAGGTGCACCGACACCTGCGGCGCTACATGAACTGGATCCCGGCCGAGTACGTCGACGCCATGGCGCCGATGACCGGCTGGGCCGGCACCGAGGACGACCTGGTCGCGGTGCTCAAGAGGTTCGCGGACATCGGCACGCACGAAGTGCAGCTCATCCCCACCAGCTCGGACATCGAGCAACTGCGCCGCGCGGCCGACGTCGTCGCCGCGTTGTAGTCAGCCCGCCGCCGCCTCGTGGACGGCGGCGGACTGATCCGTCGGCAGTCCCTTGCGCAGGGTGGCCAGCAGTTCGCGGTACGGGCCGACCAGGTAGACGGTGTCGCCGCCTTCCAGGCGGGCGTCGCGGCGCGGATGCAGCTTGACTTGCCCGTCGGGTCCGGTGATCGCGATGACGCGGGTCTGCGTGGACAACTCGTGCATGGGCTTGCCGTCGAGCTCGCTGCCGGAGGCGACGCGCATGCCGCCCACCATGAATGAGCGTTGCCCGACGGAGAACGTGCCCAGCACCTGCAGTCCCATCGCGGCGCCGATGAACCAGGGCGCCGCCAGATCGACCGTCGAGCGGACGTGGTTGAACCCGAACCGCTGTGCCACCGCGGATCCCAGCGAGCGGTCGTACACCCGCAGCACCAGCGGAACGTGCTTGCGGTGCAGCTTGCGGTGGGGTCGGGCGTTCAGCATCTCCCGCAGGACGATGCCCACTTCGATGTTGACCATGTCGTCCTGGGTCAGCACGGCTACCGCGCGTGCCTTCTCGATCCCGGCGTATTCCAGCGTCTGGCGTAGTGTCGCGTCGCCGAAGATCACCGGAACATCGAGTTCGGCCGCCGAGGCCAGGTAGCGATTGTTGTCGTCGAGTTCGATCACGGCGACGTCGCATCCGGCGGTGACCAGGTCGCTGACCACGCGGCTGCCGAATGAGCCCAGCCCGACGACGATGATGTGGTTGCGCATGTGGCGCACCCGCGAGCGCCCGGCCGAGCGGACGAAACGGCGCGACAACAGCAGGTCGGCGACGAAGGCGACCAACAATGCGGTGGTGGTGACGCCGGCGAACATCAACATGATGCTGAACAGCCGCAACCAGATCGGCTGGTTCGCGAAGCTGAAGTCGCCGTAGCCGACCGTCGCAATGGTCTCGGTGGTGAAGTACAGGGCGTCGATCCAGTTCATGCCCGGCATCCGGTAGCAGAAGCGCAGCACCACCGTCGACACCACCAGCAGGGCCAGCGCCGCCCCCAACGCCCGGTAGAACATCGGGTTCACTTCGTCGCGCACCGTGCGCACCGCGTCCATGCCGCGGTGCATTCGGGGTCGCCCGGAGCGGGTGGGTACTGGGCGGGGCACCTGGAGGCCGCGAGCCGTGACCTCCTCGGCGGTGCCGATCATCACTGTCCAGTCCTTGGCGTGCACCTGCAGGTCCCGGCCCGGACATGCAACCACCTCACCGGGAGCGGGGGAGTCCTTTCCGCCGATCACCGCCACGGGCGCCAGATCGCCGTAGATGTCGCGCAGGGTCGCGTCCCGCGGTGCTTCGGACCCGGAGACCACGAAGTGGATGCCTGCGGCGTCGAACGGGTGCGCGGTGTAGGCCAGTACCGATTCGACCACCGAGGGCGCGGCTAGGTCGGCGACGTCCAGGATCGCGCCCGGACCGTTGTCGGCGGCCATCGCCTCGCGCAGCACGTCGTTGGCCAGTCGGGCGACGACCCGCACATGTGGGTTGGCTTTCCTTGCAAGCAAGGCGATTTCGAGGTTCTTCGCGTCGTCGTCGCCGACGCACACCACGGCGTCGGCGTTGGTGAGGTCGATCCCGACCAGGTTGTCACCGGTCAGCATCGCGACATTGGCGCCGACTTTGTTGAGTTCCTCGATGATCGTCGCGGCCAGCGCGTCGTCACCGCTGACGATGATGTGGCGCACCATGTTCCGCCCGCTCCGCCATGAGTCGTCCCGCATGAACACCCACTCCCGATGACATGGGCGTCGGCCGGCTTGAATTGACTATCGATCACCGCGCCGGTTGACGCCAGCATGACGCGCTTATGTGTCGATCCGGAACTTATCTTGGTCGCGGGCTAATTCCACTGCAATCGCAGCGACTAGGTCGGCCGGTTGCCGGTGGGCTGCGGTGCGGCCGTGGGTTTGGGTGCCGCGGTCGGCTGCGGTGCCGCGGTGGGTTTGGGTGCCGCGGTCGGCTGCGGTGCCGCGGTGGGTTTGGGTGCCGCGGTCGGCTGCGGTGCCGCGGTGGGTTTGGGTGCCGCGGTCGGCTGCGGTGCCGCGGTGGGTTTGGGTGCCGCGGTCGGCTGCGGTGCCGCGGTGGGCTGCGGTGCCGCGGTGGGTTTGGGTGCCGCGGTGGGCTGCGGTGCGCCGGTGGGCTTCGGCTGCACGCCCGTCGGCTGGACTCCGGTGGGTTGCACGCCCGTCGGCTGCGCGCCCGTCGGCTGGACGCCCGTGGGCTGGACGCCCGTCGGCTGGACGCCGGTCGGCTGCACGCCCGTCGGTTGCGCACCAGTGGGCCGCGGCGTTCCCGTCGGCTGCACGCCCGTGGGCTGCGCCCCCGTGGGCTGCGCCCCCGTCGGCTGGGCCCCCGTAGGTCGCGGCGTCGCCGTCGGCTGAACAGCCGTCGGCTGAACACCGGTCGGCTGCGCACCGGTCGGCTGAGCACCGGTGGGGGTCGCGCCCGTCGGCAGCTGGGCACCCGGACGCCGCGTCGCCGTCGGCAATGGTCCGAGCGGCAGCGAACCGACCGGCGGCGGCGGCGCCGTCCGCGTCGATTGCACGGGAACCGTCTGACCCACCGCGATGTCGGGCTGGAACGGGTTGGCCGCCTCTTCCCCGACCGGTGTCACGGCCAGCAGCTGCATCGACTTCGCGGGTTCCGGAGCGGGCTGCACGGCCACCACCGACGACTGCGCGAACGTCGGCCAGCCCTTCCCGCTGTAGGTGGGAGTCACGTCGCGCTCCGGCTCGGACAATGGGCTGCCGGAAGTGCCGCGCACGCGGGGAACTCCCTGCGCGTCGACCAGAACCGGAGTGCCCGCCTGCAGCACCGACTGAAAGGGCGCCGCGGCACCATTCCGATACGAGTGATCCGTCACCGCGGTGTCGTGGATCAACACCACCGGCGTCAGCGAACCGACATAGCCGTCCACGTCCTGGGCTCCCGCGGCGCTACGCCACGCGGTGGCCATCGGCGGGTTGGCATCCAGTTCCGTCACCAACTTGTCCCGGTCCAACACCGGAACGCCGGTGACGCCGCCATACAGCTCCGGTTGAGTGCCCGAGACGTCCACCGGACTGGCCGCACCCCCGGACGCCGCAATCGGACCCGGTGTCTCGCCTTCGGTGGGCAGAGCCACCGTGCTCAGGTCAGTCGTCCAGGGATACGCGCGGGACGACGCGGACTGCAGCACGACCTCGCGCTGCACCGCCGGCTTTCCCGACTTCGAGCAACTGGCCACGCCGACCAACACCGACGCGACTGCAAGGCCGATCACAAGCGCCGACGCCGTTTGCTGACGGCCGCCTGGCCGCCCCCGCAAACTGTGCTTCGGTGGTGCATACAAAGCCATGATCACAAACCCCAAGAGGAGCTTAAAGAAACGCAGCGCATTCCGCAGGGTTTGCTCACGACAGCACTGGCAAAGGTTTCAGTGGCTGGCGAAGATGCTGATCACCCGTCGGGGACCGTCGGCGAAACGGTCGACCACCCGGGCGCGCGGGAACCCGAGTTCGCGGGCCTCGGCGGCCTCGGCCTGTCCGCCGCAGGGCAACACGGCCACCCGGAAGAACAACGGGTCGCAGGTCACGACGAGGAACTCGGCAGCGGCGAACCCGGCACCGGGGCTGTGTGCACGGCGCAACGGAAACTCCAGCGCAGCCCCACTCTTGCCTACACCAGCCACCGCGACGGTGTGGCCGTCGGTGACCGCCCGGATCCGGGTCGCGGTTTCCGCGGCCCTCGGCCACCCGCCGTCCGGAGACGACAGCGGTGGCAGCGAAATCAGGGACAACGCGATGCAGGCGCCGACCAGAGCGGTAGCCACCACCTTTGTGCGCCACAGCTGCGCACCGGCAGTGCCGATGGCCGCCAACAGGATCGGCTCCAGCCACGCGTGGTACTGGTCGGTGGGCAGGCCCGCGAACGGGGTGGCGAGCGTCGGCGCCAGGACGGCCAGCGCGAGCACCGACCATCCCGTCGTCGCCGCGGCCCAACAGCCGAATTGCCTTAAGGGACCGGCTCTTTGGATCGTTATCACGAGTGCCGCCAATGTGAGCAACGCCGTCAGCCAGCCGGACCAGGGCGCCGAATCCGCGAAGCCCGATACCGGCCAGGCCAGCACCCGTCGGGAAATGACGACCAACCGGGCGGGCAGCGAAGGTCCGCCCGGATCATGCGTGGCGAGGAAGTCCACGACGGCGCGCCACTGGACCAGGCTGGGCAGGTAGCCCACCGCGACGATCCCGATCGCACCAAGCATGGGCAGCCACGGCCACTCCGATCGCGGCCGCCTGAGCAGGTCGGCGGCCATCAAGGCGGCGAACGACGGAAGCGCGACGGCGGCCAGCAGGTGTCCGCTGAGCATCAGCACCCCGCCGACGGCCGACAGCAGCCACCAGCGCGCGCGGCGCGTCCGCCACGCCTGCCAGGCCGCAGCCGATGCCAGTGCCGCCCCGGGCGCGACGATATTGGCGTTCCAGACGTACGTCGAGGCCGTGATCGCCGCCGGACTGACGGCCATCAGCAACCCGGTCAGGTGACCGGCGAGCGGACCGCCGACCGTGCGTCCGAGCCACCAGGCCGCCGCGACGCCACCGATACCGATCACGGCCAGCGTTGCGACGGCCGCCATCGGGTGAGCGTCGGTCGCGAACGCGCCCGGCGCCAGGATCCAGTAGAACCAGGCGCCGTGATGAACCGTCGGGGCCGAACTCACGGGGCCCAGCAGGGGGATACGGCCATCCCGCACCCAGCCCAGCATCGCGAGCATCTCCGTGCCCTGGTCGTCGTCCCACTCACCGCGCCGCGGCAGCGCGATCAGACGCAACCCCGCCGCCAGCGCCAGAATGGCAGCCAGCACGAGTCGGTCGCGCCCGATAGCGGTCATCGACGTCGGGGTCCTACTCCCCGTCCCGGTTCGCCGCCAGCACGCAGAACTCGTTGCCCTCCGGATCGGCCAGTACCACCCAGCTCTGCCTACCCTGACCGATGTCGACCTGGCGCGCGCCCAACTCGAGCAGGCGCCGAACTTCGGCCTCCTGATCATCGGGACGGAAGTCGAAGTGGATGCGATTCTTGACGATTCGCTCGTCAGCGACGCGAAGAAACATCCAGGACGGGCCCGCCCCATGCGGCGCGGTGAGCCGCACGTCGCCTTCCTCGTCAATCTCGTGTTGCCAGCCCAGCGCTCGCGCCCACCACTGGCCGAGGGTGGTCGGGTCAGCCGCGTCGATGCAGATCTCCTCGAACGTCAGCATCCTCCGCTCCTTTCGTGCAACGTCGCGCGAAGCCGGCAGCACCATGAGTCAATACTGGCTTGGTGCCTTTCATCGAAACCGTCGCGTCCCGTGAGGCGTATCGCAACCCCTGGATGGTCCTGCGCGAAGACGACATCCGCCGGCCGGACGGCAGCCCGGGCATTTACGCGGTCGTGGACAAGCCGACCTATGCACTCGTAATGCCGTACGACGGAGAGCGATTCCGGTTGGTGGAGCAATTCCGGTATCCGGTGGGCGCGCGCCGCTGGGAGTTCCCCCAAGGCACCGCCCCGGATTTAACCGACCTTGAGCCGGCCGCGCTCGCCGAACGGGAGTTGCGTGAGGAAACCGGGCTGCGGGCAACGTCGTTCGAGGCCCTCGGGCAGCTCGACGTCGCCCCCGGGATGAGCAGTCAGCGCGGATGGGTCTATCTGGCCACCGGAATCTCGGAGGGGGACGCTGATCGCGAACACGAGGAGCAGGACATGCGCAGCGCCTGGTTCCCGCGCGCAGATGTCGAGCAGATGATGCGCAACAGTGTGATCGCCGACGCGCAGTCGATCGCCGCCTACGCCCTGTTTCTGTTACACGGGCGATGAACTTTCGGCCCGGCCACGGTCTATCCAGCTATGACGATCACACAGCACAACCTCGACGGATACGGGACACCGCCGATCGAGTGGGACCGGGTCAGAGCGGTGCTGGACGGCCCGTTACCGCAGGCGCCGGGAACCGGTGGCCCGCAACGGCACACGACCTGGCTCACCACCACCAATCCCGACGGGAGTCCGCACGTCATGCCGGTCGGGGTGCAATCGGTGGACGGCACCTGGTATTTCACATCCGGCCCGACCACCCGCAAGTCGCGGAATCTGGCGCGGGACGCCCGATGCACCGTCAGCGTCGCCACCGAGCCCTTTGACCTCATCATCGAAGGCACCGCCGACCGGGTCACCGACAGCAGCGAATTAACCTCTGTGGCAGCGATATACGCCGCAGACGGCTGGCCGGCGGAGGTGGCCGGAGACGCGCTCACCGCGCCGTTCAGCGCGCCCTCGGCGGGACGGGCGCCGTGGCATCTCTACCGGGTGCAACCGACCGCGGTGTTCGCGCTGGGAACAGCCGAGCCGTTCGGTGCGACGAAGTTCGAATTGGGTTGAGCGGGATCGTATCCGCCTCGATACCCCGTCGCGTCATCCGACCGGCAGCATGGGCACGATGCGCCTGGGATGGATGTTCGCCATGCTCGCGGTATGCCTGGGGGCACTCGGCATGCCGGCGGCGCACGCGGCAACACCGTCGTGGAACGGCAAGTACTCGCTGGTGAGGTACGCGGTCGACAAGAAAGGCACCAGCGTGGCCGCCGGCCAAACCGAGCAGACTTTCAGCGCCGACTACGTCTTCTCGACGGTGTGTTCGGCCGCCACCTGCGTCGCCACCGCCAACAACGGCCCGAAACCCAACAACCCGACGATCTCGGTGCCTTCGCACTACACCTGGGACGGCACCCGGTGGGTTGAGCGCTTCGACTTTCAGTGGGATTGCTTTATGGGAGAGGGGGTTCCGAAAGTCTGGGCACCCGCCAAGTCGTGGGCGTTCTATGCGCCGCAGTCCGACGGGTCGCTGCGCGGCACCTGGCACACCGACATCGCCAGCGGTCCGTGTCAGGGCAGCGTCGAGATGCCGGTCGCCGCGTTCCGCGCTTAACCCCGCGCACCGAAACGCCGCCCCACAGTAGCTGTGAGGCGGCGAATCGGGTTGAGGGTCAGGTGGTGGTGACGTACTGCGGGCAGTAGGCGCTGGCGGCGTCGACGGCGAAGGTGTGGGCACCGTTGCTGCTCAGGCCGGTCCGCTGGGCCACTCCGCTGATGACCTGCTTGCTGGACTGGCCGGCGTCGAGCGCGCTGCAGACGGCGTGCGCCTCGCTGATGGCCCGCGCGTTGCTGGGCGGGGTGATGCCGTCAGCCTTGATCTGCGCGATGAAGCTGTCGTCGACCGTGCTTGCGCCAGCCGTGCCGGCCAGGCCGAGGGCGGCCAGGCCGAGCGTGGCGGCGGTGAGGGTGGTGCCGGCCAGGGAAGCGGTGAAACGACGAGTGAACATTGCTATCTCCGTGTTACTGAGGGTGGTGGACGCTGGTTTGCGTTAACCAAAGCCTCATGCGCACGGCTTGTGGAATTCTCAATAGATTCTTGATGCGCCCGTGATCTACAGTCCGTGCGCGGCGAGCCAGCTCTGCATTCGCTCGGCCACCGCCCGCCAGCCGGGTTCCAGCATGACGTCGTGGGCCAGGTCCGGAAACACCTCTACCTCAGTCCCGTAATGTGCTGCGATACTGCGGGTTTCGCGTGGCGTGACGATGGCGTCGTGCTCGGCGCCGAGCACCAGCAGGGGCACGCGACTGACTTGTTTCGGGTCGACCAGGTCGAGTGCGAGCATGTCGAGAAAGGCTCGATAGGACTCGTCCTGGAGCCGACCCTGATAAGAGATGACGTCCGCCTGCGGCATCGCCGCGGAGAAGAACAACTCCCTGGCCAGTGCGGGCGTGGTCACCAGCGGTCCCAGCCGCATCTGAGCGTTCACCTTGACGAACTGCACCGGGTGGCGGCGGGCGATGCGTCCGGTCACCCGGAGCACGCCCCGGGGCCGGATCGACGCCAGCAGGATCGCCCCGGCGGCGGTGTGCCGCGTCAGGTAGTGCTGAACCACAAAGCCGCCCATCGAATGCCCGATCACCACCGGCGGCGTCGGCAACGACTCCGCTGTCGAGGCCACATCGGCGACGTAGTCCCGGATGCGCGCCCCGCGCAGCGCACCGGGGCTTGCGCCGTGGCCGCGCAGACTCGGGGCGACGACGCGGTATCCGTGGCCCGCGAAGAAATCGAGGAAGTGCTCGTCCCAGCACCAGGCCCCGTGCCAGGCGCCGTGAACGAACAGCAGTGGTACCGGATGCTCGTCGGTGGGATCGCCCTTGTCGATGACTTCGAGCATGTGGGTGTCAGCCGGCCGCGTTTGGCCGCAACGGCGGACAGGTGCCCCCATAGTCGGACGCCAGCTCGAAGTGCCAGATCTCGTTGGCGTAGATCTGGCACAGCCCGTAGGCCGACCCGTTGCGGATGAGCCAGGTGTCGGCGGCGGTGGGGCCGACGTCAACGGCGTGGCCGATGACGTGTTTGGACGTCTCGGGGGAGGCGACGTACTCGCTGGCGATCGCCGCGCTGCCGTACCGGGCGACTGCGTCATTGAACAACTGCTGCTGGAATTCCGGCGAGCGCCACCCGGAGGTGAGGCCGAGCGTGATGCCGTCCGCCTTGGCGCCGTGCGCTGCCCGCTGGATCGCGTGCAGCAGCGCCGGGGTGAGGCGGTTGACGGCGGGGTCGGCAAGGTCGAAGGTGCTGAGTTCCTGGCCGTCGGGCACCCATCCACCGGCGGTGTCGTCATCCCCGGGCGCCGCCGCGGCCGGCGCGGCCGGAGCGACGACGGCGAGCATCAGACCCGCCGCCACCGACCAGAAACATTTCCGAATCATCGCCTAGTACCTTGGCGAGTCCGGTCACACGCGTCAAGCTGAGGCGCCCTCTCACGCGGCCAGAACCGTCGACACCAGGGGCTTCAGCGTCTCGAACAGCGGCTGGCGGTCCCGCAGGTAGAAGTGGCCGCCGCGCAGGATCTGCACCGAGAAGTCCGCGGTCGTGCGGGTACGCCATTCGCGCAGGTCGGACTCGCTGACCAGGGGGTCTTCGCTGCCGCCGAAGACGTGGATCGGGCAGGGCAGCTCCGCGCTGTTCTCCTCGCGGTCGGTCGCGCAGAGCCGCAGGTCGTGCCGGGTGGTGCTGACGGCCCGCTCGTGCAGCGTGGGCCAGCGGGTCAATCCGGTGGGCCAGCCGCCCAGATCGGAGAACAACGTGACCAGTTGCTCGTCGTCCAGGCCGTCGACCAGGTGCAGCGGCGGCGGCAGGTGCGGCGGGGCGTAAGCGGACAGGAACACCGCGCGGGGCAGCGTGGCGCCCGCCGCCGCCCGTACCGACGCCAGCCGGTAGGCGAGCAGCGCGCCGAAGCTGTGGCCGAAGAACATGTGCGGCTCGTCGAGGTAGGGGCGCAGTTGCTCGTTGACCTCGTCGACGAGATCGCGCATCGTGCTGAAGCGCTCGCGGTTGGCGATCTCGACGGGAATCACCTCGACCGCCGGCGCGAGAGCCCGCTGCCAGGCTTTGAATGTCAGGCTGCCGCCGCCGGCGTGGTGGAAACAGAACATCCGCATGATCGTCGCCTTCTTCTCGTGGCTGGTAAGGCTCACGATCACGGATGCGACTTGAAGGATCCTTGGTGGATTCTTGCCGGGTTCTTGCGGCCTATCGGATGACGCGGTACCGCAGATGCGCGACGCCCGGCGCCTCGAGTACGCGGACCAGTTCGAGCCCGGGTTCACCGGCCGGCAGGCCGTCGAAAAGACGCTCGCCCGAGCCGAGTATCACCGGATTCAGCTGGAGATCGATCTCGTCGACGAGACCGGCCCGGATCGCCTGCCGCGCGCACGAGGCTCCGCCCGCGATCGAGATGGGCCGGTCGCCGGCCGCGTCCCGGGCTCGCGCATAGGCCGATTCGATGCCGTCGGTGACGAAGTGAAACGTCGTCCCACCCCGCAGCTCAATGGGTTCGTGCGGATAGTGCGTCAGGACGAAGACGGGGCAGTGGTACGGCGGAACGTCACCCCACCAGCCGGCCCAGTCGGAGCCCGCCCACTCGCCGCGGACCGGGCCGAACATATTGCGCCCCATGATGGTTGCGCCCATGTCGTCGAGCATCTCCGACACCACCTGGCGGTTGGCGGGATGGTCTTTGGCGGGCCCGAGGTGCCAGCCGTGCAGCTGTTCGCCGCCGCGGCCCAGGGGATGCTCAGCGGATTGATCGGGGCCGGCCACGTAGCCGTCGGCGGAGATCGACATCGAGAGGTTGGTTCTGCTCACCCCGATGCAGACTGGCGCCGCCGGTGAAACTCACCGGGCCAGGGGGCTGTAGAACACCAGACCGTTGCCTTTGTTGTCGTAGACCACGGCGCGGCGCTCGTGAGCATCGTCGTAGGGGGCCCGCACGATGCCGCCGCCGCTGGCCTCGATGGCCTTGGCCGCGGCGTCGACGTCCGAGGTCTTGATGCCGACGACGACCTGTCCGGGGATGGGGTGATCCACCGCGGTCGCGAGGGCCAGCGTGATCGACCCGCCGTCCAGGGCGGCGAAGTGGTCGCCGTCGCGGAACTTCACCGCCATGCCCAGGGTCTCGGAGTAGAAGCGGATCGACTCATCGAGATCGTCCGTCGACAACACGATCATCCGTACTTCCTGCGTGCCCACTGCCACCTCCTTGGAATCACTGTGCCGGGGAATCATCGTGCCGGGAATCATTGTGCCGGGAATCGTTGTGCCGCCAAGGGTAATGCGCAGACGGCTTGGGCGAAGATGGAACGGTGACGGTGCAGAAATCGAATGAGTTGCTGGGGATCGGGCCCTTCGAGCCGACATTCAAGAGCGAACTGGCCAAGCGGTATGAATTCCGCACGCTCCCAGCCGGTCCGGCCAGGACGGAGTTTCTCACCGAACACGGCGCCGAGATCCGGGTGGTGCTGACCTCAGGCGGACCCGGCGCGGACGCCGACACCATGGCCGCGCTGCCCAACTTGCAGGCGATCGTCAACAACGGGGCCGGAGTGGACGCCATCGACCTCGACGCGGCCAAGCGTCGCGGCATCGGCGTCAGCAACACCCCCGACGTGCTGTCCGACACCGTCGCCGACACCGCGCTGGGACTGATCCTGATGACACTGCGCCGATTCGGCGCCGCCGACCGTTACGTGCGGGCCGGCCGCTGGGCGACCGACGGGCCCTTCGGCTATGCGCGCGACGTGAGCGGCCTGCAGGTCGGCATCCTGGGTCTGGGGCGCATCGGTTCGGCGATCGCAACCCGGCTGCGCGGATTCGACTGTGCCATCGCCTATCACAACCGCCACCGCGTCGACGGCTCGCCGTACCGGTATGCGGAGTCGGCTGCCGAACTCGCCGAGTCCGTCGACGTCCTGGTCGTCGCCACCACCGGCGACGGCGGAACCCATCATCTGGTCGACCGCGCCGTCCTGCAGGCACTGGGTCCGGACGGCTATCTGGTCAACATCGCCCGCGGCAGCGTCGTGGATCAGGACGCACTCGTCGAGTTGCTGCGCGGCGGCGGCCTTGGGGGAGCGGGTTTGGACGTCTTCGCCGACGAACCGCACGTGCCGGCCGAGCTGTTCACCATGGACAACGTGGTGCTCTTCCCGCACATCGGCAGCGCCACGGCCCGCACCCGAAAGGCCATGGCGCTGCTGGCGATTCGCAACCTGGACAGCTACCTGCGCAGCGGCGAGCTGGTGACTCCCGTGCTGCCGCCGGTCAGGCGGTGAGCCGTCGCTGCACTTCCCGGGTCACGTCGAGGTGTTGTTGCACGGTGGCGAGGTCAGCCTCGAGGGTGGTGGAGTCGGGCATCGTGGCGGCGGTGGCGTAGCGGGCCACGGCGGCTTCGATGGACTCGACCGTTGTCGTGATGGTGGCGAGCAACTCGTCGCGGTGATTGGGTGCGAGCTGGGCGACGGCGACGAGGTGGTCGTCGAGATCGAGCGCCGTCTGTTCCAGATCGGCGCGCAGCACCACCGTCGTCCCGGTATCGACGGCATTGACGGCGTAGAGAGCTTTCATGGCATCCCGCAGCCGGCGGTGCAGCCGGGCTTCGGGATCGTGCGACACGGCCCACGACCGGGGAGCGCGGGTGGGCCGGCCCGGGATCAGCTGATTGGCGTCGGTCAGCGCCCGTTGCTGGCGGTGATTGACGACCGCCACCACCGCCACCGCCGAACCCACCAGCAGCGCCAGAATCAGGATCACCGCTACGACGATGTCCATCGACTACCTCCTGTGAACGCGGCTGGGAGTTCGGCTCGAATGATGGCCGTGCGAATGGAAATACGCCCAGATCGCGATCACCAGGATCACGGCCAGCACCGCACACGTGATGGCGATCGCCAGCTTGACCTTGCTCCATGGCCGATCGCCGGCCACCTCGCCGGTGAGGCCGTTGATGGCGACCTGGAACGGTCGGTTGCTGTACATGACGGTCAGCAGCCAGATCGGGAGCAGGATGTGCTTGAAACCCAGGTAATTCCAATTGGTGCGCAGCTGGTGGATCCGCTGCCGGTCGCCCCCGATGTCGGATCGCACGGTCCGCTCGACGGCCTGCTCCATCTCCTGTTGCGCCTCGGGCAGTGCCTGTTCGGCGTCCTTGTCGTAGGTGCGGCAGAGGTGGCCAGCGACGAACTCCGGTGAGTAGGCCCGGGCCTGCTCGACCGGCCAGGGTTCGAGCTGTTTGATCCGTTTGCGATTGAGGTTCTCGCTGTCGTTGGCCAGCACCGGCAGGTCGGCGAAGACGTTGTTGACCTGTCCCGCAACGCGATACCACGACGTGCGGGTCTCGTAGATGGGGTCGCCGTCGCTGTCGGTGCCAACCCGGACCTGGTAGTCCTCACCGCGCTCGCCCTCGTACCAGGTATCGGTGTTGGCGTCGTACGTGAAATAGGCAGTGTAGAGACTGGAGAAGGCGCCGATCTCCCGGTACTTCTTGAAGTCGGTAGGCGCGAACCAGCGCTTGGTGACCCACTTTTCGATGAGCTGACGGGCCTGCTTCTCGTCGACCCGGAACGGCACCACACCGTCCACCGGCAACCGTGCGGGAGCGTTGTGCACGTCGTCTCGCTGGATCGGTGTCGCGCAGTAGGGACACTTGGTGGAGGTCAGGCTGCCGGCGAATTCGGTTGTGCCGCCGCAGTTCTGGCACTTGACCTCGCGCATGCCGGAAACATTCGGGCCCTCCTGGCCGCGTTGCGTCTCCCGCAGCTGTTGCATCGCACCGCGCAGTTCCCGCGAACGGACCGGAGTGTTCGGCGCGTTGACGTCGGAGTAGTTGCCGCAGCTGGGGCAGCGCATCTTCTGGCTGGCGATGTCGAAGTTGAGCTGTCCGCCACAGGAGGCGCACGGATAGGTGAGAGTGCGCTCCGTTTGGTGGAACATCGCGGGGCCCGCCGCCGGCGGCCCGGCGAACGGACGCACGGGCGGCGGAGTTGTCTGCGGCAGCGGGGCCTGACGCGGTGGCAGTGGCGGAGGGGCCTGACGCGGCGGCATCGGCGGCGGGCTGGCCTGCGGCCCGGCTTGTCTGGGTGGCAACGGCGGGGGACCCGCCGGTCGGGACGGCAACGGGGGCGGCCCCGCTTGCCGTGGCGGCAGCGGCGGCGGGCCGGCCGGGGGGCCCGCGGGTCGTGGAGGCATGGGCGGCGGTTGCGGATGCGGAGGCCGCGGGGCGCCCGGGTCGTAATTCATTGCTGCGGAAGCGGGGGCGGCGTGCCGGGCAGGGGAGGCGGTGTACTGAACAGCGACTGCAGCGCCGGCACGCTCGACGCCGGAGCCCAATTCGCCATCCCCTCGGTCCACACGACGGTGTCGCGGGTCAGCTGGCCGCCGGCGACGAACGGTCGCAGCGCGCTGACAGGGTAGGGACCGGCGGGCTGGCCACCCTGATCGAAGTGGAACAGTTGTTGGGTGGGCAGCGGCGGGGGCGCCCCCTGCATCGGCTGCTGGGTGGCCGCGAATTGTTGCGGCTGAACCTGGGGTTGTGCGGCGTTGGCCATCTGGGCGCCCAGCGCGACGCCGAGCCCGGCCTGGATCGCCGAGCCGGCCGCGCCGCCCCCTTCGTTCTGGGCGGCGGCCAGCATCGCGTCGGCCCGGCGGGCCTGCTCGAAGCGGTTGAGATCGCCGACGTTGTTCAGGAAGCCGCTTTCCTCCACACCTCGTGCAACGCCGCGGGTCATCGCCTGCTGGATCTCCTCCGGCAGCGAGATCGTCATGGTGACAGCGTCGATCCCGAGGCCGAAAGCTTGCACTCGCTGGGCCACGAATTCCCGCAGCTTGTCGGACAACTCCACCTGGCGGCCCTGCAGGTCAATCGCGCCCAGGCCGCTGCCCATGACCAGGTCGTTGAACGCCAGGGCGATGTTGCGGCGGATCAACTCGGTGATCTGGTCCATCTCCACCGCACTCTGGGTGCCGAGCACCTGGCGCAGGAAGACGGTGGGGTCGGTGACCCGCACCACCGTGGTGCCGTTGGCCCGTACCTGCACCATCTTGAAGTCCGGATCCCGCACCGTCACGGGTTGCGGTGTGCCCCAACGCAAGTCGGGATAGGGCCGGGTGTTGACGTAGTAGACCTCGGAGCGGAAGGGACTGTTGAACCCGTACTTCCAACCCTGCAGGGTGCCCAGGATCGGCATGTTCTCACTGGTCAGGGTGTAGTGGCCGGGGGTGAATTGATCGGCCAGCTGCCCGCGGTAGACGAACATCGCCCGCTGGCCCTCCCGGACGATCAGCTGGGCGCCGTTCTTGATCTCGTTGTCATACCGCGGGAACCGCCATGCCAGGGTGGTGTTCGTGTCGTCGAGCCATTCGATGATGTCGACGAACTCGCCCCGGATCATGTCGCGCATGCCCATGGTCTTGGTCCCCTCCTCGGCGTTCAATATCTCGGCGAATCTTACGCGGTGACGCGGTTGTTGAGCTGGCAGTTACGGCAAAGCCCTGCTCCGCCGAAGCGGGTTGCGGAGAAAAGATTCCAGGAGAGTTCTTGGAGAATTCTTGGAGCGCTGCTAGGCCCGGCTCGCGACGGAGCGGATGAGGTCTGCGCTGCTGTGCGGCCGTTCGATCATCACGAGGTGCCCGGCGGGGCTGATGGTGACGTGTTCGGCACCGAGGGTTTCGGCCAGCCCGATCTGCTGGGTAAGCCAGCGCCGGGTGCGCCGACCCGTATGGGCGGTGGCCACCACGCGCGGCACCGGGGGCAGCGGGTTGCCGGGCCGCAGGTGATACAACTCGGCCGCGAGCTCGTGATACCCAACATATTCGGTGAACAGCGCGCTCAGAAAAGCGGAATCGATTGCCGCGCTGTTTATTTCGTCCCGCATTTGCGCGTCGAGCCCGTCGGGGCGTCGTCGCTGCGCGAGGGCGAGGCCGGCGCGGGTCAGGGGTTCCCGGAGGTGCAGGTCGCGCAGTGCCTTAGCGGCCGCGTCGGCGACGGTGACCTTGGCGCGCAAGGGCAATCTAAGCCGTCGGTCCTCGGCGGCAACGCTGGAATCCAGCAGCACCAGGGCGCGGGTGCGTTGCGGATACAGACGCGCGAATGCCTCGGCATAGAAGCCGCCGACCGAATGCCCCACCACCACCGCCTTATCGGCACAGCGCACGGCATCGAGGACGGCCGCGATCCGGTCGGCCTCCCCCCGGACTGTGGGGCTGCGCGGGGCACCGGTCACCGGTGTGCCGGGCCGGTCGAACCGCACCACGGTGTGGTCGGCGGCCAGGTCTGCCGCCGTGTCACGCCAGTGCAGCGCCCGGCCGCCGAGGCCGCTGCACAACACCACCACGGGGCCCGTGTCGCCGTCGACGAGAATGCGCACCCGGTAACCGCCGACCTCGACATCGGCGCCCCGGCTCACGGGCCGGTGGCGCTTCGGACCCGGGCGGTGCGGACGGCGACGTAGATCAGCCAACCGGCGAACGCCACGAGCTCCGCCCGCTGCGCGACGCCCACCATGCCGATCACGTCGGTGTGGTCGATCAGGATTGCCACACCGGTCCAGATCGCGGTCCCGACCAGCGCCACCAACGTGAGCAGTCCGGCGCGCCGTATCGGCGCCGGGGCATTCTCCCGGAAATCGGCGATGGCGAACGCCAACAGCGACGCGATCGCGGCGGCCAGCGCCATCCCGCTGCTCAGCCAGTGGAGCTGGTGACTCAGCGGCACGGTCCCGGCAGCCTCGCGGGCCGCGCACGCCGCGTTCGAACTCGGCGCGCACACCAGCGTCCACACCGTGCTGTCCAATCCCGTCGCCACCGCGAAAACCCCGAGCGCACCCCAGCCGGCCTTGCTCCACCGGCTGCCCCGAACACTGATCAGCGCGGCGGCAGCCGCGACGACCAGCACGACGGCGCAGGCCCGGTCGCAGGCCCGGAACCACTCGCCGTACGGTTGGTCCGCCGCGGACAGCTCGCTGATGTACATGTCGGGGTCCGGCAGCAGCGAGCGCGTGAAGTAGTTCTCCAGAAGCCAGTTGGAATACAACACGGCGCCGGCCACGGAGCCGGCCACGGCGACCCAGCGCAGTGCGGACAGCCATTCCTGGCTGATGTCCGCCACCGGGGCGGAGCGCGGCCGCACTGCCATACGGCCATCATGCCGTGCCGGCAGGGTGCGGGCGGGTCTTCGGGCCGCGGCGTGCCGCGGAGCGTTACGCCAGGTCCGACTCGATGTCGACGGCGGGGTACTGGCGGACACCGGTCTGCAGCGCCTTGCGCATCAGCTCCGGCTGGTGCTCGTACGGCGCGGTCGAGTCGATGAAGCGCTGGACGACCTCGACGAAGCGGTCCGGGTGGTCACCGTGCGGCATGTGCCCGGACTCCTCGAAGATTTCCAGGCGCGAGCCGGGGATCTGTTCGTGGGCGACCCGGGCGTGGCTCGCCGGGATGATCAGGTCGTCCTCGCCCCAGATGATCTGCACCGGAAGGTCGTGCATCAGGTAGGTCCGGTCGAGCATGGTGACGTACTGGCCGCGGGTGTCGACGACGGCGCGCAGGGTGCGGGCGAATGCTTCGACGGCACCGGGCTTGCTCAACCCGCCGACCAGGCGCGGCAGGCTGGCGACGTCGCGAGTGAGCCGGGTGGAGCCGGCGATGTGCCCGACCGCGCGGCTGACGAGGCCCAGGGCGGGGACCGCGCCGGGCAGCCGCAGCGCCGAGAGCATCTCAGCGCCCATGGGCATCGCCGCGAAGCGTAGAGCCGCGCTCACCTCCGTGGTGACGCCGCCGGCGCTGACCAGCACCACGCGCTCGACGAATTGCGGGTACTGGTAGGCGAACTGGGCCGCGAGGCCGCCACCCAGGGAGTGCCCGACCAGGGTGACCCGGTCGATTTCCAGGGCGGTCAGCAGGTCGCGCAGGCCATTGGCGAAGGCGGCCAGCGAGTAGTCGGCGCGGGGCTTGTCCGACTCGCCGTGGCCCAGCATGTCCGGGGCGATCACGGTGAATCGTTGGGCAAGCTTGGCGTGCACCGGTTCCCACGTCGTCGAGCTGTCGCCGACGCCATGCAGCAGCACGACGACCGGGCCGGATCCGGCGATGCGGAAGGCGCGGCGGTGGCCGTGGATGGTGCGGAACTGCAGCGCCGGCGCGGTGACATCGCGCACTGGCCGTAAGTGGCGGCGTGAGCGGTTCGTCATGGTCTCGTCCCCTTCGTATGCGTCTCCACCGCCGAAGCGGGGTATTGCGGAGAAGCTTGCAGGGGAGTTCTTGGGAAATTCTTGAAGCGTTCGTGGGCGAGGGCCGCTAACCGATCTTGACCAGCGTGAAGGTGTCATGCGGGTTGGGGATTCCACAGGGTGCGGAGCTTTCCAGGAAGTCCACGCCGCCGACGAGCGTGACCGGGTCCCACCACTGCCGGACGGTGACGGGGTGCGTGCCGCTACCCCACGAGGATCCGTTGTCGCCGAGAAAATACGAGGGACATGTGACGCCTTCCGGCACGGTCCGCGTCACCAGATGGCGGCCGTTGACCAGCGGGGCGGCGAAACCGTGGCCCGGGGCGGTCGTCACGTGTGCGACGCACTGTGGGCTGCACGTCGTCCTGATGGTCCATGTTCCCGCGGTGACGGGACCTTCCATGTAGGCGTAGACGCCGTCGGTGGCGGAGACTTCGGCGCTTGCCGTCGGGGTTAGGCCGGCAAAACCGCAAGATACTAGCGCAAGTGCTGCCAGGGGCAAGGTCGGCCTCATCGCTACGCCCTTCCGCCACGGCTTTGTTGCCTATGCACAATATGGCTGAAGGATATCGGCGAACGGGCAGCTCAGAATATTTTTACAAGTGAGTTCATAGAAAACTGCTAGGTGCTGGCTTCCCAGCGGGAGTCAGCGGTTTTCGGTTCCGATCATGCTGCGCGAAACAGCTAGTCGTCGCAGCAGTCGCAATCATGTGCGGCCGCCGTGGACGTCGGCGGTGCCGCGCAGCACGTGTCGCCTCGCCAGGCGTTCATTCCCTCTTTGACGGCGATGCCGGCGATCACCAGGCCCGCGAGGGGGTCGGCCCAGGCCCACCCGAACGCGGTGTTGAGGAGCAGGCCGACAAGCAACACCGCCGAGAGATACGTGCACAGCAGCGTCTGCTTGGAATCGGCCACGGCGGACAGTGATCCGAGTTCGCGGCCGGCTCGGCGCTGCGTGTAGGAAAGCACGGGCATGACGACCAGGCTCACCGCCGCAAGGATGATGCCCGGCGTGGACGGCCGTGCTTCACTCTGGCCCAGCAATGACCGGATCGACTCGACGGTCACATAGATCGCCAACCCGAAGAAGGAAAATGCGATGAGGCGCAGCGCGATTCGTTCGCGCGCCTCGGGGTCGGGGGCGGCGAACTGCCAAGCCACCGCCGCCGCTGACGACACCTCGATCACCGAGTCGAGTCCGAACCCGATCAGAGCTGTCGAGTCGGCGACCGTTCCGGCCGCGATCGCGACGATCGCCTCTATGACGTTGTAGGTGATCGTCGTGGCTACCAGCCACCGGATCCGGCGCGCCAGCGACTGGCGGCGTTGTTCAGACAGACCCGTGGTCACTGCTCGCACCCGCAATCACACGGTTCGCAGTTACCGAGCGCGCAGACGAAGTCACGATCGACGACAAGCACAGTCCCACTGTGCCATTCGTGACCGATGCGTGGCTATGGCAAGCGTCAGCTACATTCCTGCACACGCCGGCCGTCGACAGCAGGAATCGACATTCGGACCCACCGGACCGTTTGCCGGCTCTAGCCGGAATGCGCAACCAGCGACCGGGTGTCGCCGGCCGATCCGCGTTTAGGGGCAGTAGGCGGATTCCGCTGCGCTCACGGCCGCGGTGGCGTCCTGATACGTAGCGTTGGTGAATTTCGTCTGAACCACCTTGGCCAGTTGGTCCGGGGTCTCACCCATGCTGCGGTCGGCGCAGATAGCGTGTCCCAGGGCGATCATCGTGTCCTTGTCGCCGGTGAAACCAAGCTTGCTCATCTGGGCCAGATAGGCGTCATCGTCCGCGAGGGCGATGCCGCTGCTGAGGGAAAAACCGGTGGCAACGATGGCAGGAATAACCAGCAGGCGCAGTCCGCGAAGCGACATCACGCTCGCCTCCTTCTGTGAGGGGTGTTTGCTACCAGCAAAGTATGTTCTCCGCGCGGCGGAAGCGCGAGGGGAAGAACGAAAGTGCGGCGCACCATCGGCTCGTCGGCGAGTGAGGCCCAGGGACCGCCGACCCGGTCGGTTCGCACGTGCCCGAAGGTTGGCTGGTCCACCGGTCGTCGCGAATTCTGTTGTGCAGCAGGGCTTACGCGGAATTAGGATCTGCGACCTGGACGTCGGGTGAAATGTCCCCCACTCTCGTCGCGACAAACGGGATGACTATCGGGGCGCAGGGCGCCTCCAACTGCGTACTCACTCCGACGAAGGTTCCGTCCGGTCTCACCTGAAATGAAAGCGTCTCGGTGCCTTGCTTCATGGAGTTGTTGCAGGTGAACATCTTCCATCTGGTCGCTACCCATTGGTCGCGGTTCTCGCGGAACGCGAGCGCACCCTCCTCGGGCGGCTGCAGCCACGTCGGGCCGATCGAGGTGTCCCATGCCGTCGCGACGCACCCGGCGGGCGGGCACGCGGAGCGCATCGCGATCACGGTGGAATGCGCACCGGTCGGCTTCGGTACGCCGTCGACCGTCTGCTTACTCCCGTCGAAATCGAACCGGTACATGCCGTCGGCCAAGGCCGACGCCGACGCGACCGCGGGCCGGGCCAGCGTGACTGCCTGGCTGGCAGCGACCGCGATAGCAGCCGCGAAAAGAATTCGAGAGATGGCCATGATGTCGTTCCCACTTAGCAGTGCCCGATAACTGATCGTGGGCGCTGAGGCAAATCATTGCAATAGCTGCCACCCCCTTCTCGTATCGTCGGTACGTGCTGATCGGACTGTTGTTCGCCCTGGCTTGCTCGGTGTGTTACGGAATGGCGTCCGTGTTGCAGGCGGCGGCAGCCCGGTCGGTGGAAGCGGGCAGCGGCTCGGGGGTCGACGCGGTGCTGCTGATGCGCGCCCTGCGGCAGTGGCGCTACCTCGTAGGCATCGGTCTCGACGGCCTCGGCTTTGCGTTCCAGGTCGTGGCGTTGCGATTGGTGCCGATCTACGTGGTCGCCGCCGCGTTGGCCGCCTCGATCGCGGTCACGGCGATCGTCGCCGCATGGATGTTGTCGGTGCGCCTGTCACGGGCCGAGTGGACGGCTGTGGGCGTGGTGTGTGTGGGCTTGGCGATGCTCGGCATCGCGGCCGGACCGGAAGGCGACGGTCACGGCCCCGCGGGACTGGCGTGGGCGCTGTTGGGCGTCGCCGCAGTGGTATTCATTGCCGGGGCCGCCGCCGGCCGGTTGCCCGACCGTCCGCGCGCCCTTGCCCTCGGGCTGAGTGCAGGGACCGGGTTCGGCCTCGTCGAGGTCGGCGTGAACTTGATTGACTCGCTCGATCCCACCAAAGCCGCCTTCTACGCCAACCCGGCGCTGTACGCCAGCGCCGTCGGCGGTGTGGCGGGTTTTCTGTTGCTCACCTCCGCGCTGCATCGCGGCTCGGTCACCACTGCGGTGGCCGGAATGGTGGTCGGTGAAACGGTTTTGCCGGCCATCATCGGCGTGGTCTGGCTCGGCGACCAAACCCGGGATGGTCTCGGCTGGATGGTGGCCGCGGGATTGGGGGTCGCCGTCGCGGCGACGCTGGTGTTGGCCCGGTTCGGCGAAACGCCCAGTACGGAAACGGTTTAGGCTGCCTGGACAGCTGTGGCATCGCGTCAGGGAGCACACGTTGATTGAATGCCCATTTCTTGACATTCATGAGGTAGGGGAGCAGGAGACGTTCGGCCGCCCCGGTTTGACCGATGACCTCACATTGAAACCCCAGCCCAGCGATGGAGATGTTTTCGGGCCGATCAGCGCCAAAATGCTTGTTTTCGAGGATGTTTGGATGCCGCCTCGCGACTCGTTGAGTTGGAGAGCCGTGCTGTCGCTTGACCGGACCGAAATAGCCTTTTATCTGACCGAGTCACGGCTCGCGTATATCTGCGCGAATTACGTCAAACGCCGCGTACGGGTTCGGGGCAGCACGATCGTCGGCGATGCTATCGGCGCCCGGAAGGCTTCCAAGACGGTCGAAAACACTGCCCTCGCTGGGCAATTGAGGTTTCCCTGGATCAAGCACTGGGAGTGGTTCGGCACTTCGCTGCGCATTTTCGCCGAGGAACAGGAGAACACGAATGGGCCGGAACCAGTGCGCTGGCCGTTGTCCATCACCATCGAGTTCCGCAGGCGTGAGGATGTGCTGGCCGCGAGCGACGTTCTCATGACGAGGATCTTGGCCTACCGCCTAGTCGACAGCAGCCCGAAGGACGAGTCGACCATGCATCAGTTGCGCGATTTGTTGCATGGTCGAACGGTGCTGGCACCCCGCCCTCAGAGCGTTGAGGGATTCTGTGGTCTCGAGAATTCTCGAAAATTCGGCATTCCGGGTTGCTTGCCATGGGGCCATGGTGCGGGCTATGTGCCACCCGCACCTCCGTCGCAACTGCTTGAGGTCGACAGCTGATCAATGCGCGTGGACGCAACCGGCTAAGGTACCCCCTGAGGATGACCGCAGAGGGGAAATCAGAAACCGTGACAACGAAAACGCTTGTATGAGTCGTATTCTCGATGTCCCCGTCGCGGGCGGTCCGTACGCGCTGACCTCGGGTCCCGACGGCGCGATGTGGGTGACGCTGGTGCACACCGGTGAGATCGCCCGGGTGACCGCCGACGGTGTTCTCGAGGTGTATCCCGTTGCGCCGCAGAGCAAGCCGTCGATCATCGTCTCGGGACCCGACGGCGCACTGTGGTTCACCCGCAACGGCGACGACCGGATCGGGCGGATCACCACCGACGGCGACCTCTCTGAGTTTGAATTGACCTCCGGCAGTGCACCTTTCGGTCTCACCGCGGGACCAGACGGGGCACTGTGGTTTACCACGATGACGTCGGGCGTGGTGGGCCGGATAGACCTCGACGGGGTGGTCACGGAGGTCGCGTTCCCGGGCGGGACGCCGTCGATGATCACCGCGGGACCCGACGGGGCGCTGTGGTTCACGCTGAACCAGGCCAACGCGGTCGGCCGACTCGAGCCGTCAGGTGACCTGACGATCCGGGACGTGCGGACGCCGCGCGCCGGGCCCGTCGGCATCGCCGCCACGCACGACGACGCGGTGTGGTTCACCGAGATCCTGGCCGACAAGCTCGGCCGTATCCCGGTCGACGACGCCATCCAGGAACTCGATCTGCCGGCAAACCGCATGCGGTGGTGGGCGATCCGACCGGCGGCGTGTGGGTGAGCCTGTGGGGAGCAGACCAGATCGCCCGGGTCAGCGCCGACGGCGAGGTGTCCTCGATCGACCTGCCGGCCGGCAGCGAGCCGCACGGGCTGGCCATCGGTCCGGACGGTGCGCTTTGGGTGGCGCTGGAGGCCAGTTACGTCATGAGGTTGCCGACGGTGTTAGGCGGGGGGCATTTGCCACGTGTTGAATAAGGTGAAGCCGGGTATGCCTTTTGCCATGAGAACCGGACATCATCGACTGGCGGACGGTTCGCTGCTGCGGGTCGATAGGGAACTGGGCCGCTGGGTCGGAAGTCTCTATACGCCAGACATGCACGTGAAGGCACAAGTCGTCGGAAGTGACACAGACGTTCACACGTGGGCGGACAGCGTCGAAAAGCGTTGGCGCACAGGGTCTAAGCCGAGCGCGGCAGCGTGACCGACGCATCGCGCACCGGAATTGACGAGTGTCGCGCCGAGCTTTGTTGGCTAACGTCTTAGCGGTGACTATGGCCCACGATTTTGACATCATTCCCGCTGAGGAGATCCGGCGGAATGACAACATTGAGTTCCCTGCCGACAACCCGGACGTGAGATGGAAATTTGACGAGAATCGGGCAACTAAACCCCCGTGCAACCAGCCGGGGGTGCAGTGGTACGTCGAGCAGACCGGAGAGCCCATGCTCGGCAGTCCGTTGGGTGATCTCTACACCTTCACCGTGAAGGAGGTTGGCGGGCCCGGGGCCGACGTCGAAGTGAAAATCAGGGGCCATGTGCAAGTTCGCCGGTACCGGCGATAGTGGGCTAGGTCGATTGTTGGGTGCTGGCCCGCGGCTCGCGCCGCATCGTGACCGCGTCGGCGCCGTTGTAGTACCCGGGGCGAACGCCAACCTGGTCGAATCCGAAGTCGCGGTATAGGGCGATGGCCGCTTCGTTGTCGCAGCGAACCTCGAGAAACACGGCGCCGCCCGCGGCGAACTTCAGCAGCTCGTCCAACAGTCGGCGGCCGATGCCTTGTCCCTGGTGCGCCGGGTCGACGGCGATATTGCGCACCTCGTAAAAGGACGTGCCTGAGAAGCCTGTGGCACCCAAACAAGCGATTCCCGCGTAACCGATCAGGGTGCCGTTAGTGCGCGCGCCCACGAAGTAGCTGTCTTTGCCGGCCAGCTCGCGCGCGAATACGGTGGCCGACCACGGGTCGTCACCGGCGAATACAAGGGCGTCCAACTCGGCGCATCTGCCGACGTCGGACGGCAACAGCGCATCGAAGACCACCGGCTCCTGGGGGTCGGTCATCGGGTCGCGACTGTCGGTGCGGCCGGATATCGGGAGTCGGGGAGTGGGCTCATGAACGGCTTTGGCACCGGTTCGTCAGCGCTCGTTGAGATCACCCTTTTTCTCCCTTCGGGCCAATAGTGCGCCTAAAGCTTTGGAGGACCGTGTCGGTTTCATCGGCTGACGCGTTAATGATCCGTGGAGTTTCCACAGATCGCTATCATCTTGCGGACCCGGGGCTGCGGGTTAAGCTTTCACCTGCAAATAGACAATGGAACTTAAGGCAGGGGGCGTGTGATGAGACGTACGGACGGTGCCATCCTGGCACGCTTGATCGCTGGCGTATTCATCAGCGTGGCGGCCTTGCAGCTGACCGGTTTCGGCGTGACCATCGCACCAAGGGCGGCAGCCCAGCCGGCACCGAAGGTTGTGGCCACAGAGCCGGCGGCGAACGCCACCGTGCCGGCCGGTAAAACCGCCATCAAGGTCACCTTCGACCAGAAGATGTTGGCTAATTCGTATTCGTTCGTCGTCATTCAGGGTGGTGCCTTTCCTCCTTGCCAGTCGACGCCGTCAGTTTCGGCTGACGGCATGAGCTTCTCGCTCGATTGCGAGTTGCAGCCCGGCAAGTCCTATGCGCTGGGTTTCAACGGCGGCAATTACACCGGCTTCAAGAACGAGGCGTCCGTCGCAGCGGTCCCTAGTGAATTGCACTTCTCGACTGCTTCCTGAGCCCAAAGCGAAATCAGGTGCGCCGACTCGGGGGATAGAGCCTTCGCCAGCCCTCCTAGATCGGCGGGAGAATATTCGTCGCGCCTCAAGTTGTTGGCTTAGCCAGTGCGGCCCGCAGTTCATCACATTGGCTGGCGAAGAATGTCAGCGACACCGGCGCGTTCGGCACGATCGAATCAAACGCGTGGAAGGCGCCGACCGCGATCTCGACGTGGCAGGGCGTCCCCGCCGCATTCAGGCGCCTGCCGTACTCGACGGCCTCGTCATGCAGCAAATCTAGCGAGCCGGTGCCGATCCAGGACGGTGCCAGCCCGGCGAGGTCGCTGCGCCGCGCCGGGCTCGCGACGGCTGGGTCCGCGTTCCCCAGATACCATCGCCAGGCTTGGCGGTTGTCGCCCTCCGACCAGACCAGGCGACGGCGACCTGTGGCTTGACTGCCGGTGCGGTCGTCGAGGTTCGGTTGGGACAGCAATTGAAAGGCCGGCTGGATCTCGCCGCGATCCCGGGCCAGAAACGCAAGTGCCGCGGCCAGCCCACCACCGGAGCTGAGACCGCCGATCGCGACCCTTGATGGATCAACCCAAGGCTGCTGCGCCAACCACAGCAGCGCCGCATAGCAGTCTTCCAGCGGAGCGGGATATGGATGTTCGGGCGGCAACCTGAAATCAACGGCCGCAACCGCGACGCTCGCTAAATGAGACAGCCTGCGGCAGAACCCATCTTCCTGTCGCGCGCTGCCCATCACGAACCCACCGCCGTGGATCCACAGCAGCGCAGGCGCCGGATCAACAAGGCAAGCGGGTCGATGCAGGCGAACGCTCACATCGCCATCGACGGCCACGACCGGCACGTCACGGACGGCGTTAATGCGTCCCAACAGCGTCATCGCCGCACGCGGCAGCGCCAGCCCGCGGTTGAGGCCATAGCCCCTCGGCAGCAGTCTGGCCGCGGTTCGCAAGGCGGGGTCCACATCAGGCCCCGACGTGAACGAACTCACGGCTGGCTGATCTCGTCGAGAGAAGGCGGATCGTCTTCGATGTCATTGATAATTCCCATCAAAACGAACATGCCTCCGATGATGGCAGCTGTGCGGGCGTGCCCTTGGCAGTAATCGCCAAGTGGCTCGGGCATCGCGACTCGGGACGACGGCACGGTTGTCACCTACAGCCAGGACGACGCACTCAAAGCGGCCGGAGCGAGTTTGGGTGCTGTCGTGACACCGAGGCCCTGCGGCGCGTCGCGGCGGGTCAAACCGAGCCGTTTGCGCAGGTCGGGACTATTTCTAGGAAGTGCCCCCGGCAGGATTCGAACCTGCGGCCTTCTGCTCCGGAGGCAGACGCTCTATCCCCTGAGCTACGGGGGCGCACTAGCGGAACGCTGCGCCATTGGGCCCCGCCAGAGTAGCGCATCCAGGTGAGTACCCGAGCACCGGTAATGGATTCGGGGCGCGGGCACCCCAGCCAATAGGATGGACGCTCGTGACCCCCGCCGACCTCGCTGAGCTGCTCAAAACCACCGCCACCGCGGTGCTTGCCGAGCACGACCTCGACGTGTCCGCGCTGCCCCCGACGGTCACCGTGGAGCGTCCGCGTAATCCCGATCACGGAGATTACGCTTCCAACCTGGCCCTGCAACTGGCCAAGAAGGTCGGCGCCAACCCCCGTGAGCTGGCCGGATGGCTGGCCGAAGCGCTGGCGCAGGCTGACGGCATCGCCTCCGCCGAGGTGGCCGGCCCCGGCTTCATCAACCTGCGCCTCGAGGCCTCGGCGCAGGCCAAGATCGTCACCGAGGTCATTGATGCCGGCGAAGCGTTCGGCCATTCCGAGACGCTGAAAGCCCAGAAGATCAACCTGGAATTCGTCTCGGCCAACCCCACCGGGCCGATCCACATCGGCGGCACCCGCTGGGCCGCCGTCGGCGACGCGCTGGGCCGGCTGCTCACCACCCAGGGCGCCGAGGTGGTCCGCGAGTACTACTTCAACGACCATGGCGCGCAGATCGACCGGTTCGCCAACTCCCTGGTCGCGGCGGCCAAGGGCGAGCCCGCCCCGGCGGACGGCTACGCGGGCACCTACATCAACGACATCGCCGCGCAGGTCCTGCAGAAGGCGCCCGAGGCACTGAGCCTGCCCGACGCCGAAATGCACGAGACCTTTCGCCAGATCGGCGTCGACCTGATGTTCGCCCACATCAAAGAGTCGCTGCACGAGTTCGGCACCGACTTCGACGTCTACACCCACGAAGACTCGATGCACACCAGCGGCCGGGTGGAGCAGGCGATCACGAAACTCCGCGATACCGGCAACATTTACGAGAAGGACGGCGCAACCTGGTTGCGCACCAGCGCTTTTGGTGACGATAAAGACCGCGTGGTGATCAAGAGCGACGGCATCCCCGCGTACATCGCCGGCGACCTCGCCTACTACCTGGACAAGCGGCAGCGCGGATTCGACCTGTGCATCTACATGCTCGGCGCCGACCACCACGGTTACATCGCGCGCCTGAAGGCCGCCGCCGCCGCCTTCGGTGAGGACCCGGCCACCGTCGAGGTCCTGATCGGGCAGATGGTCAACCTGGTTCGCGACGGCCAACCGGTCAAGATGAGCAAGCGGGCCGGCACCGTCATCACCCTGGACGACCTGGTCGAAGCGATCGGCGTCGACGCCGCCCGGTACAGCCTGATCCGGTCCTCGGTGGACACCCCGATCGACATCGATCTGGCGTTGTGGTCTTCGGCGTCCAACGAAAACCCGGTCTACTACGTGCAATACGCCCACGCCCGGCTCTCCGCGCTGGCGCGCAACGCTGCCGAACTCGGCCTCATCCCCGACACCTCGCATCTGGAACTGCTCAGCCACGACAAAGAGGGCACCTTGCTGCGCACCATCGGTGAGTTCCCGCGGGTTCTGAAAACCGCAGCGGCCCTGCGTGAACCGCACCGCATCTGCCGTTATCTCGAAGACCTCGCGGGCGACTACCACCGGTTCTACGACGCCTGCCGGATCCTGCCGCAGGGCGACGAAGAGCCCACCGACCTGAACACCGCCCGCCTGGCGCTGTGCCAGGCGACCCGCCAGGTCGTCGCCAACGGATTGACCATCCTCGGAGTCAGCGCCCCGGAGAGAATGTGAACGTCCATCCCGCCGGACCCCGGCACGCCGAGGAGACCCGGCCCGCCAGCAGCCCGCCGCGCCCGCAGTCGCCCGAAGAGCTGTTGCGATTGGCGCCGAACGTCTGGCCGCGCAACACCGTTCGCGACGACGACGGGATCGTCGAGATCGCCGGCGTCAAAGTGACCGATCTCGCCCAGGAGTACGGGACCCCGCTGTTCGTCATCGACGAAGCCGACTTCCGCTCCCGCTGCCACGAGACGGCCGCGGCGTTCGGCGGCGGGGCCAACGTGCACTACGCCGCAAAAGCGTTCCTGTGCACCGAAATCGCACGGTGGATCGAGCAGGAAGGCCTCTCGCTCGATGTGTGCTCGGGTGGTGAACTGGCCGTCGCGCTCAACGCGGACTTCCCGCCGCAGCGAATCACGTTGCACGGCAACAACAAATCTGTGGCCGAGCTGACCGCCGCGGTGAAAGCCGGTGTCGGACATGTCGTGCTGGACTCGATGATCGAGATCGAGCGGCTCGACGCGATCGCCGGCGAGGCCGGAATCGTTCAGGATGTGCTCGTCCGGCTCACCGTCGGAGTGGAGGCGCACACGCACGAGTTCATCTCCACCGCCCACGAAGACCAGAAGTTCGGTCTCTCGGTGGCCAGCGGCGCGGCCATGGCCGCGGTGCGCAAAGTGTTCGCCGCCGACCACCTGCGCCTGGTCGGACTGCACAGCCACATCGGCTCACAGATCTTCGATGTCGCCGGCTTCGAAATCGCCGCGCACCGGGTCATCGGGTTGCTGCGCGACATCGTCGCCGAATTCGGCGTCGACAAGACCGCGCAGGTCTCGACGGTGGATCTCGGTGGCGGCCTGGGCATCTCGTACCTGGCGCCGGATGACCCGCCGCCGATCGCCGACCTGGCGGACAAGCTGAGCGTCATCGTGAGCAACGAGTCGGCAGCCGTCGGGCTGCCCACGCCGAGGCTGGTCGTCGAACCCGGACGCGCCATCGCCGGTCCGGGCACCATCACGCTCTACGAGGTCGGCACCGTCAAAGACGTCGACGTCAGCACCACCGCCAACCGGCGCTACGTCAGCGTCGACGGCGGCATGAGCGACAACATCCGCACCGCTTTGTACGACGCCCAATACGACGTCCGCCTCGTTTCCCGGCTCAGTGACGCCCCCGCCACGCAGGCCCGGCTGGTCGGAAAGCATTGCGAGACCGGCGACATTCTGGTGCGCGACGCGTGGGTGCCCGACGACGTGGGGCCGGGTGACCTGGTCGCCGTGGCTGCGACCGGCGCCTACTGCTATTCCCTGTCGAGTCGTTACAACATGATCTGCCGTCCCGCGGTGGTCGCGGTGCGAGCGGGGGAGTCCCGCTTGATCCTGCGCCGCGAGACGGTCGACGATCTGCTGAGTCTGGAAGTGAGGTGAACCGTGCCCGATAACGACAAGGACGCAAAGGCCGTCGGCGTAGCGGTACTCGGGTTGGGCGTGGTCGGCAGCGAAGTCGTGCGCATCATCAACGAAAGCGCCGACGACCTGGCGGGCCGCATCGGCGCCCCACTGGTGTTGCGCGGCGTCGGAGTGCGCCGCCTCGGCGGCGACCGTGGAGTGCCGCTCGAACTGCTCACCGACGACATCGACGAACTCGTCTGCCGTGACGACGTCGACATCGTGGTGGAAGTGATGGGTCCGGTCGAACCGGCCCGCAAGGCGATCCTGGCCGCCCTGGCCCACGGCAAGTCGGTCGTGACGGCGAACAAGGCCCTGATGTCGATCGCCAGCGGTGAACTGTCCGCTGCCGCCGAAAGCGAAGCCGTCGACCTGTATTTCGAGGCGGCGGTCGCCGGAGCGATCCCCGTCATCCGCCCGCTGACCCAGTCGCTGGCCGGCGACACGGTCCTGCGGGTGGCCGGCATCGTCAACGGCACCACCAACTACATCCTCTCGGAGATGGGCAGCACCGGAGCCGATTACCAGCAGGCCCTGGCCGACGCGAGTGCCCTCGGATACGCCGAAGCCGACCCCACCGCCGACGTCGAGGGATACGACGCTGCGGCCAAGGCGGCCATCCTGGCGTCCATCGCCTTCCACACCCGGGTCACCGCCGACGACGTCTACCGCGAGGGCATCACCAAGATCACCCCGGACGATTTCGAGTCCGCCAAATCCCTGGGCTGCACCATCAAATTGCTCTCCATCTGCGAGCGCATCACCACTGACGAAGGGCAGCAACGGGTTTCGGCTCGGGTCTATCCCGCGCTGGTGCCCCTGTCGCATCCGCTCGCGTCCGTCAATGGCGCCTTCAACGCGGTGGTCGTCGAGGCCGAGGCGGCCGGGCGGTTGATGTTCTACGGCCAGGGCGCCGGCGGGGCGCCCACCGCATCGGCCGTCACCGGTGACCTGGTGATGGCAGCGCGTAACCGGGTGCTCGGCAGCAGGGGTCCCCGCGAGTCCCGCTACGCTCGACTTCCCGTGGCGCCCATGGGATTCATCGAGACGCGCTACTACGTCAGCATGAACGTCGCCGACAAGCCGGGCGTGTTGGCGGCCGTGGCAGCCGAATTCGGCAAGCGCGAAGTGAGCATCGCCGAGGTGCGCCAGGAAGGCGTGGCCGACGAAGGCGGTCAACGGGTGGGCGCCCGGATCGTGGTGGTCACCCACCGGGCCACCGACGCCGCGCTGTCGGAAACCGTTGACGCACTGGCCGACCTGGATGTGGTGCAGAGCGTGGCGAGCGTGCTGCGACTGGAAGGGACCGACGAATGAGCGCCCCACGAACGGCGATCCACCAACCCTGGCCGGGCTTGATCGCGGCCTACCGGGACCGGTTGCCGGTGGGCGACGACTGGACCCCGGTCACCCTGTTCGAAGGTGGCACCCCGCTCATCCCGGCGCCCCGGTTGTCCGAGAAGACCGGGTGCACAGTCCATCTCAAGGTCGAGGGCCTCAACCCCACCGGCTCCTTCAAGGACCGGGGCATGACGATGGCCGTCACCGACGCACTCGCCCGCGGCCAGAAAGCGGTGTTGTGCGCGTCAACCGGCAACACATCGGCATCGGCCGCGGCATACGCCGCACGTGCCGGAATCACCTGCGCCGTGCTGATTCCGACCGGCAAGATCGCGATGGGCAAGCTGGCACAGGCCGTCATGCACGGCGCCAAGATCATCCAGATCGACGGAAACTTCGACGACTGTCTGGAACTGGCCCGCAAGATGACCAACGACTTTCCGACGATCTCGCTGGTCAACTCGGTGAATCCGGTGCGCATCGAGGGGCAGAAAACGGCCGCGTTCGAGATCGTCGACGCCCTCGGAACGGCGCCGGACATCCACGCTCTTCCCGTGGGCAATGCGGGCAACATCACCGCGTACTGGCGCGGCTACACCGAGTACCGCCGCGACGGCGTCATCGACAAGCTGCCCCGGATGTTGGGCACCCAGGCGGCCGGCGCGGCCCCGCTGGTGCACGGCGAACCGGTAGCGAACCCGGAGACCATCGCCACCGCGATCCGCATCGGCGCTCCGGCGTCGTGGACGTCGGCCGTTGAGGCGCAGCAGGAGTCCAACGGACGCTTCCTGGCAGCCACCGACGAGGAGATCCTGGCGGCCTATCACCTGGTGGCCAGCACCGAGGGTGTCTTCGTCGAGCCGGCGTCCGCGGCCAGCATCGCCGGCCTGCTCAAGTCCGTCGAGGACGGCTGGGTGGAACGGGGCTCGACCGTGGTCTGCACCGTCACCGGCAACGGTCTGAAGGATCCCGACACCGCCCTGCGCGACATGCCGCACGTGTCTCCGTTGCCGGTTGACCCGGTCCTCGTGGTTGAGCAGCTGGGGCTGAGCTAGTGGAGTCTGGTTCGGCGGGCTCCATGCTGCCCGCGGGCCTGGTGGCCAGCGCCACGGTGTCGGCGTCCAGTGCCAACCTGGGGCCGGGTTTCGACAGCCTGGGACTGGCCCTGAGTCTGTGCGACGAGATCGTCGTCGAGACAACGGATTCCGGACTGGTGGTGACCGTCGAAGGCGAGGGCGCCGGCCAGGTACCGCTGGGGCCCGAGCACCTCGTGGTGCGGGCCATTCAGCGCGGCCTGCAGGCCGCCGGCGTCTGTGCCGGCGGGTTGGCGGTGCGCTGCCGCAACGACATCCCGCACTCCCGCGGCTTGGGATCCTCCGCGGCGGCCGTGGTGAGTGGGCTTGCCGTCGTCAATGGTCTTGTGGCGCAGACGGATTCGGCTCCGCTCAGTGAAGCGCAGCTGATTCAGCTGGCATCCGAATTCGAAGGACATCCGGACAACGCGTCGGCCGCCGTGCTGGGTGGGGCCGTGGTTTCCTGGGCCGACCACAGCACTGGCCGTCCGGACTACTCCGCGGTTCCGTTGCGCCTGCATCCCGACATCCACTTGTTCGCTGCCATTCCCGAGGAACGCTCGTCGACGGCGGAGACCCGGGTCCTGCTGCCCGCCCAGGTCAGCCACGAGGACGCGCGGTTCAACATCAGCCGCGTTGCGTTGCTGGTGGTCGCGCTGACCCAGCGGCCCGATCTGCTGATGGCCGCCACCGAAGACGTGCTCCATCAACCCCAACGTGCACCGGCGATGCCGTCCTCCGCGGAATATTTGCGGCTGCTGCGGCGTCATAGTGTTGCGGCAACGCTTTCCGGGGCTGGTCCGTCGCTGATAGCGCTGAGCACCGAGCCGGAGTTGCCTGCTGAAGCGGTGGAGTACGGAACCGCGAATGGATTCATGATCAAGAAGATGACGGTCGGCGACGGAGTTCGCTGGAAGCCCGGCGTAACCGTCCCACGTTGATCCACAGCGTGGCGGGCGGGTTTGCTTGCTTCCGGCCAGGAAGCGGGCTATCCTCGGACCCGTCCAGCAATTGCAGCATCTGCTCTGCACAAACTGCCTTGACGCTGAGACAACCACCAATTCTTCTCGTGAACTCGGTTCGCAGTTCGATCACCGTTTCAGAGTCGATTATTGGGCGCACTCAGCAATTTGCCTGATTGCTTGACCTGATGCAGGAATCCCCGTTTGACGTGATCAGCGGGGCAAGAAAGGAAATCCGTGACTGATACGGACCTCATCACGGCTGGCGAAAGCACCGATGCCGACAAGGCGTCGCACTCCGTGACCCCCGACGCTTCCGATGTCTCGGACGTCAAATCCAATGCGCCGTCCAGCTCGCTGGCCACCATGGTGCTGCCCGAGTTGCGCGCACTGGCTAATAAAGCCGGCGTCAAAGGTACGTCGGGCATGCGTAAGAGCGAACTGATCGCCGCCATCCAGCAGACCAGGGGGCAGGCAAACGGCAAATCGTCCGGTGACGCCGAGCCGCCGCAGGAATCGGCCAAAGCCGAAGCGCCGCCTCAGAACGCTGCCGCTCCGGAGGCCGCTTCGGAGGCACCCGCTGCGCAGGCGACCGCCGCTGAAGCTGACACCGCAGCGGCGCCGGACGCCGCCGAAACACCGCGCCGGGAACGCCGCAGTGCCAGCCGGCAGGCCGGATCGGCCGACGGCAATAAGGGCGACAACACCGACGAAACCGACAAAGAGCCGTCCCGCGACAAGGGCGATCGTGGCCAGGGTGACCGCGGCCAGAGCGATCGTGGCCAGGGTGACCGTGGCCAGAGCGATCGTGGCCAGGGCGAGCGTGGCCAGGGTGACCGAGGCCAGGGCGAGCGTGGCCAGGGCGAGCGTGGCCAGGGTGACCGCAGTCAGGGTGACCGTGGCCAGAAAGAATCCAGGTCCGATGACCGTTCCGCAGACTCGGGCAACGACCAGCGCGGCGGCGGCGGTGGCGCCGACGACGACGGCGATGGGCGGGGGGGCCGGCGGGGCCGGCGCTTCCGTGACCGCCGGCGGCGTGGCGAGCGCACCGGCGAGGCCGGCGAATCCGAACTGCGCGAAGACGACGTCGTACAGCCCGTAGCCGGCATCCTCGACGTCCTGGACAACTACGCCTTCGTGCGGACCTCCGGTTACCTGGCCGGTCCGCATGACGTCTACGTGTCCATGAACATGGTGCGCAAGAACGGTTTACGCCGCGGTGACGCGGTGACCGGCGCGGTGCGGGTGCCCAAAGACGGCGAACAGCCCAACCAGCGCCAGAAGTTCAACCCGCTGGTGCGCTTGGACAGCGTCAACGGTGGACCCGTCGAGGACGCCAAGAAGCGGCCCGATTTCCAGAAGCTGACGCCGCTGTACCCCAACCAGCGGCTGCGTCTGGAGACCACTCCCGACCGGTTGACCACCCGCGTCATCGACCTGATCATGCCGATCGGCAAGGGCCAGCGCGCCCTGATCGTTTCGCCGCCCAAGGCCGGTAAGACGACCATCCTGCAGGACATCGCCAACGCGATCACCCGCAACAACCCCGAATGCCACCTCATGGTCGTGCTCGTCGACGAGCGGCCTGAGGAGGTCACCGACATGACCCGCTCGGTCAAGGGAGAGGTCATCGCCTCCACCTTCGACCGGCCGCCGTCAGACCACACCTCGGTCGCGGAGCTGGCCATCGAGCGCGCCAAGCGTCTGGTGGAGCAGGGCAAGGATGTTGTGGTGCTGCTCGACTCGATCACCCGGCTGGGCCGCGCGTACAACAACGCGTCGCCCGCCTCCGGCCGGATCCTGTCCGGTGGTGTCGACTCCACCGCGCTGTACCCGCCCAAGCGGTTCCTGGGTGCGGCCCGCAACATCGAAGAAGGCGGATCGCTGACCATCATCGCTACGGCGATGGTCGAGACCGGCTCCACCGGTGACACGGTCATCTTCGAGGAGTTCAAGGGCACCGGTAACGCCGAGCTCAAGCTGGACCGCAAGATCTCGGAACGGCGGGTGTTCCCCGCGGTCGACGTCAACCCGTCGGGCACCCGCAAGGACGAGCTGCTGCTCTCCCCGGACGAGTTCGGCATCGTGCACAAGCTGCGCCGGGTGTTGTCCGGTCTGGACTCCCACCAGGCCATCGACCTGCTGATGTCGCAGTTGCGTAAGACGAAGACCAACTACGAGTTCCTGGTGCAGGTGTCCAAGACGACACCGGGCAACATGGACAGCGACTAGGGCCGTTTCGTAGCGATCTCGCCCAGCAACGCCGCCACCACACCGAAGGCGAAGTACAGCGGGACCAACCACGGCGCGACGCCGAGGAGGCCGTCGCTGCCGTCGGCATAGCGGAATACCTTGACGGCTACCAGGGCGGCTTCGACCGCAGGACCGACGATGGCGATCGCGACCGCGCACCCGACGGCGGACCGGTCACCAAGCACGGCCCAGGTGCCCGCTGCGATCGCGCTGATCAGCACCGTGCTCACGAACGCCGGCGCAGTGTGCGCCAACGCGGTGACGGCGTAGGTACCCACGACGGCAGCGACCCCGCCGAGCCCCTGGCGCGCCGTCACGGCCGAGCGTGCCGCGCCGAGGTGCAGTCGCAGCTCCGCCATCAGGACGGTGGCGGCGCCGACGAGCGCGGGAAACCAGATCGGGCTGGTCCAGACGAACGGGGACCGATGCGACGCCGGGAGATAGATCAGAGTGCCGGTGACCACATGGCCGTGATCGCCGATGAGACCGGCGACGCCCCCGACGACGAACAGCAGAGCGATGCTGGATATCCGCAGTTGCATCAGCTTTCTTACGTCACGCCCGCGGTCCTTGGCAACGGGTTGAGGCGGATCGACTGGCGTGAATACCGGAGACCGATCAGCGGGAATAGCCATCCCCACCCTGGTGTTTAGGCTGACGTGGGTTGACCTGGCATAATCGACGGTCGATCACTCGGAACCACTTCAGGTTCGCGGTCCGGGCCGACCAGGGGCCCCGAGTGGCACATGACGAAGAGGACAGCATGAGAACTGACATTCACCCCGCCTACGAGGAGACCACCGTGGTCTGCGGTTGCGGGAATTCCTTCACCACCCGCAGCACCAAGCCGGGTGGCCGCATCGTGGCCGAGGTCTGCTCGCAGTGCCACCCCTTCTACACCGGCAAGCAGAAGATCCTCGACAGCGGCGGTCGCGTGGCCCGCTTCGAGAAGCGCTACGGCAAGCGCAAGACCGGAGCCGACAAGTAGCTGCCTTTCCGACGCCCGAACTGTGCGATTAGCACAGGCCGGGCGTCGGTTCGCGTTCGGGGCAAAGCAGGCAGTAGAGAGGTGACATGACGCAGCCGGTGCAGACGATTGACGTCCTGCTCGCCGAGCACGCAGCACTCGAGCAGGCGCTGGCCGATCCCGAACTGCACAGCAAGCCCGACGAAGCACGCAAAGCCGGTCGCCGCTTCGCGCGCTTGGCGCCGATCGTCGCGACCCACCGCAAGTTGGTGTCGGCCCGCGACGATCTGGAGACCGCCCGCGAACTGGCCGTCGACGACGCGTCCTTCGCCGACGAGGTCACCGAACTGGAAGCCCGGGTCGCTGAGTTGGACACCCAGCTCACCGACATGCTGGCACCTCGCGACCCGCATGACGCGGACGACATCGTGCTCGAGGTGAAATCCGGTGAAGGCGGCGAGGAATCGGCCCTGTTCGCCGCCGACCTGGCCCGGATGTACATCCGGTACGCCGAGCGGCACGGCTGGACGGTCACGGTGCTGGGCGAAACGACCTCGGATCTGGGCGGCTACAAGGACGCGACGCTGGCCATCGCCAGCAAGGGTGACAGCGCCGACGGGGTGTGGTCGCGGATGAAGTTCGAAGGCGGCGTGCACCGCGTGCAGCGGGTTCCGGTGACGGAGTCGCAGGGCCGCGTCCACACGTCGGCCGCCGGCGTGCTGGTGTACCCGGAGCCCGAGGAAGTCGGCGAGGTGCAGATCGACGAGTCCGACCTGCGGATCGACGTGTACCGGTCCTCGGGTAAGGGTGGACAGGGTGTGAACACCACCGACTCGGCGGTGCGGATCACCCACCTGCCCACCGGAATCGTCGTCACCTGCCAGAACGAACGCTCGCAGCTACAGAACAAGACCCGTGCGTTGCAGGTACTGGCCGCGCGGCTGCAGGTGCTGGCCGAGGAGCAGGCGCTCGCCGACGCCTCGGCGGATCGTGCCAGCCAGATCCGCACGGTCGACCGCAGCGAACGCATCCGGACCTACAACTTCCCAGAGAACCGCATCACCGATCACCGGATCGGTTTCAAGTCGCACAATCTGGACCAGGTTCTCGACGGCGATCTGGACGCGCTGTTCGATGCGCTGACCGAAGCCGATAAGCAAGCCCGGCTACAACAGGCGACGTGACCCTTCCGCCAGCGACGATGCGGAGCGAAGCGATGAGGAGGAGCGGCGCAATGTCCGTGCTGCAGGCGATCGACTCCGCTGCGGCGCAACTGGCCGAAGCGGGAATCGACTCCGCGCGTTGGGATGCCGAGCAGCTGGCCGCCCATCTGGCCGGCACCGACCGCGGCCGGCTCCGATTCCTCGAAACACCGGGCGAAGACTTCTTCGGACGGTTTCACCACGCGGTCACCGCACGCGCTCAACGGGTGCCGCTGCAGCACCTCATCGGGACCGTCGGGTTCGGACCGGTGCTGCTGCACGTCGGCCCCGGAGTCTTCATCCCGCGCCCTGAGACCGAAGCCATGTTCGAATGGGCTGCCGCACAACCACTCCCGGCGCAGCCGGTGATCGTCGACGCGTGCACGGGCTCCGGCGCCCTGGCGGTCGCGCTGTCGCAGCACTGGCCGGCCGCGCGGATCATCGGCATCGACGATTCCGAGGCGGCGCTGGGCTATGCCCGTCGCAACGCCGAAGGCACCGGCGTGGAACTGGTGCACGCCGACATCGGCACCCCCGGATTGCTGCCCGAACTCGACGGCCGGGTCGATCTGGTCGTCTCCAACCCGCCGTACGTGCCCGACGGCGCCACGCTGGAACCCGAAGTGTCGCAACATGACCCGTCACATGCCGTCTTCGGCGGACCGGACGGGATGGCGGTCATACCCGCCGTCGTCGCGCGCGCCGCGAGTTGGCTGCGGCCGGGCGGTCTGTTCGCTGTCGAGCACGACGACACCACGTCGGCGTTGACCGTCGAATGCATCACCACGACAGGGCTTTTCGATGACGTTGTGGCCCGCAACGATCTGGCCGGACGGCCGAGGTTCGTGACAGCCAGGAGGGGGAGCGCCGGTGAGTGAGGTTTTCGACTGCGCCGACCCGGACCAGCGGGCACGCGGAATCACCGCAGCAGCGGGGGCGCTCAAGGCCGGCCGGCTGGTCGTCATGCCGACCGACACGGTCTACGGTCTCGCCGCCGACGCTTTCGACAGCACCGCGGTGAGCGCGCTGCTGACGGCCAAGGGCCGCGGCCGCGACATGCCGGTGGGGGTGCTGGTCGGCTCCTGGCACACCATCGAAGGCCTGGTCTACGGCATGCCGGACGGGGCACGCGACCTGATCCGGGCGTTCTGGCCGGGCGCGCTCAGCCTGGTGGTGTTGCAGGCGCCGTCGCTGCAATGGGACCTCGGCGATGCGCACGGCACCGTGATGCTGCGGATGCCCTTGCATCCGGTTGCCATCGAGTTGCTCCGCGAGGTGGGACCGATGGCGGTGTCCAGCGCCAACGTCTCCGGCCAGCCACCGGCCGTCGACGCCGCGGAGGCCCAGCGCCAACTCGGTCCGCGCGTCGACGTCTACCTCGACGGCGGGCCCGCCGCGCAGCAGGCCGCCTCGACCATCGTCGACCTGAGCGGAAACGCCCCCCGCATCCTTCGCGAGGGGCCGGTGACCACCGCGCGCGTCGCCGAGGTGCTGGGCGTGGACGCGGCCAGCCTGCTCGCCTAGCGCTTCGCTCGCCGAGCGTGAACTGACGGCCAAAATCCGGCCCGAATCTCGCCCTCAGCTCACGCTGGGCGCGAGGGTGCGAGCGCACCGGTCTCAGGTTGGTGAAGTACGGTCTCGAGGTGTCCAGCGATGTGGCCAGCCTTGCCGGCGGTTTGCTCGCTCTGTCCGACCGCAGCGCCGGAGTCCCGTTGCGCGAGCTTGCTCTGGTCGGACTGACCGCGGCCATCATCACCTACTTCGCGACCGGTCCGGTGCGCGTACTCGCCACCCGTCTGGGCGCCGTGGCCTACCCCCGGGAGCGGGACGTCCACGTGACGCCGACGCCGCGCATGGGCGGCCTGGCAATGTTCCTCGGCGTCGGCTCGGCCGTCTTCCTGGCCTCACAGCTGCCGGCGCTCACCCGCGGATTCGTCTACTCCACCGGCATGCCCGCGGTGCTGGTGGCCGGCGCGGTCATCATGGGGATCGGACTGATCGACGACCGCTGGGGCCTGGACGCGCTGACCAAGTTCGCCGGCCAGATCACCGCCGCAAGTGTGCTGGTCACCATGGGTGTCGCCTGGAGCGTCCTGTACATCCCGGTAGGTGGCGTGGGCACCATCGTGCTGGACCAGGCCTCCTCGATTCTGCTGACGCTGGCGCTGACGGTCTCGATCGTCAACGCGATGAACTTCGTCGACGGGCTCGACGGGTTGGCGGCCGGCCTGGGCCTCATCACGGCCCTGGCCATCTGCATGTTCTCGGTGGGTCTGCTGCGCGACCACGGCGGTGACGTGCTCTACTACCCGCCCGCGGTGATCTCCGTGGTCCTCGCCGGTGCCTGCCTGGGTTTTCTGCCGCACAACTTTCACCGGGCCCGCATCTTCATGGGCGACTCCGGTTCGATGCTGATCGGCCTCATGCTCGCGGCGGCCTCGACGACCGCCGCCGGCCCGATCTCGCAGAACGCCTACGGCGCCCGCGACGTGTTTGCTCTGCTGTCACCGTTCCTGCTGGTGGTCGCAGTCATGTTCGTGCCGATGCTCGACTTGCTGCTGGCGATCGTGCGGCGCACCCGGGCGGGCCGCAGCGCCTTCACCCCTGACAAGATGCACCTGCACCACCGACTGCTGCAGATCGGCCATTCCCATCGCCGGGTGGTGCTGCTCATCTACCTGTGGGTCGGCATCGTCGCCTTCGGCGCGGCGAGCACGATCTTTTTCGACCCTCGCCACACCGCCGCGGTGATGCTGGGAGCCATCGCCGTCGCGGGAGTTGCGACCGTGATTCCGCTGCTGCGTCGCCGCGACGAGTACTACGACGACCAGTAGTAGATCGGGCCTCCCTATGGTAAGGTGCTGGTAGAACCCCGAAATAAACCTCGCGGGTTGCCGGCTTCCCGGCCCGTCGGATGGGTTTCTGGTGCCGCTGGCGAAAGACCGACACAGGGAGCTACCCCTTGGGTAAATCCAGCGTGACCCTTGCGATACGCTCGGCGGGCCACGGATCAGTCGATCGCGAGGTTTTCGCCCCACCAACCTGGGATTGAGGTGCTGCAGTGACGACACCAGCGCAGGACGCGCCGTTGGTGTTTCCCGCTGTTGCGTTCCGTCCCGTTCGGCTGTTCGTCATCAGCCTGGGGGTGACGGCGGTGGCGACACTGATCGCCGGCTACGCCGGTCACCCGGTTGTCGGGGCGTTCTTCGGAATCGGGTTGCTGCTGGGTTTGCTCAACGCCCTGATGGTGCGCCGCTCGGTGGAGTCGATAACCGGGCGCGATCACCCGCTGAAGCGGTCGATGGCCATCAACTCGGCCTCTCGCGTCGCGATCATCACCATCCTCGCGTTGATCATCGCCTTCATCTTCCGGCCCGAAGGTCTGGGCGTGGTGTTCGGCCTGGCACTCTTCCAGGTGCTACTGGTGGCATCGACCGCGCTGCCGGTGTGGAAGAAGCTGCGGACCGGCGATCCGGACGCGCCGCTCGAGGGTCAACAAGATGCACAAGATGCAGTAGTGACGGGATCGGAAGGCACGGAAGGGAGGAGCGCCGGCGATGACTGAGTCGATCCTGGCCGCTCAGATCGAGGTAGGCGAGCACCACACCGCCACCTGGTTTGGTCTGACAGTCAACACCGACACCATCATGTCGACGGCGATCGCCGCGCTGATCGTGATCGGGCTGGCGTTCTACCTGAAGTCCAAGGTCACTTCTTCCGACGTGCCCGGCGGTGTGCAGCTGTTCTTCGAAGCGATCACCATCCAGATGCGCAGCCAGGTCGAGTCCGCGATCGGGATGCGGATCGCGCCGTTCGTGCTGCCGCTCGCGGTGACCATCTTCGTGTTCATCCTGATCTCCAACTGGTTGTCGGTGCTGCCGCTGCAGTACACCGACAAAGAGGGCAAGACCACCGAGCTGCTCTCGTCAGCCGCCGCCGACATCAACTACGTGCTGGCCCTGGCCCTGTTCGTGTTCGTCTGCTACCACGCGGCCGGGATCTGGCGCCGCGGCATCATCGGGCACCCGATCAAGGTCCTCAAGGGCCACGTGGCGATCCTCGCGCCGATCAACGTCGTCGAAGAACTCGCCAAGCCAATTTCGTTGTCGCTCCGACTCTTCGGCAACATTTTCGCCGGCGGCATCCTGGTCGCGCTGATCGCGCTGTTCCCGCCCTACATCCTGTGGCTGCCGAACGCGATCTGGAAGTCGTTCGACCTTTTCGTCGGCGCCATCCAGGCCTTCATCTTCGCGCTGTTGACGATCCTGTACTTCAGTCAAGCGATGGAACTAGACGAGGACCACCACTAAAAAAATCCTGGTACACCGCTACCAGAGTTATCAAGGAGGATAAAAATGGACCCCACTATCGCAGCCGGCGCCCTCATCGGCGGTGGACTGATCATGGCCGGTGGCGCCATCGGCGCCGGTATCGGTGACGGTGTCGCCGGTAACGCGCTGATCTCCGGTGTCGCCCGTCAGCCCGAGGCACAGGGACGGCTCTTCACCCCGTTCTTCATCACGGTCGGTCTGGTCGAGGCTGCCTACTTCATCAACCTGGCGTTCATGGCGCTATTCGTCTTCGCCACGCCCGTCAAGTAATTCGCTGTGATGGGTGACCCGACCTCTCTTGCTTCGGCTGTGAAGTTTGCAGCAGAGGAAGGCGGCCAAAGCAACTTCCTCATCCCGAACGGCACCTTCTTCTTCGTGCTGGCCATCTTCCTGGTGGTACTGGGAGTCATCGGCACGTTCGTCGTGCCGCCGATTCTGAGGGTGCTCAAGGAACGCGACAACATGGTCGCCAAGACCCAGGCCGACAGCAAGAAGGCGGCCGAGCAGTTCGCGGCCGCCGACGCCGACTACGAGAAGGCCTTGAAGGAAGCCCGGGTTGAAGCCGGCGCCTTCCGCGACAACGCGCGGACAGAGGGTCGCAAGGTCATCGACGACGCGCGAGCTCGCGCCGAGCAGCAGGTGGCAGAGATGTTGGCCCAGGCCAACGAGCAATTGAAGCGGGAGCGCGACGCCGTGGAACTGGATCTGCGCTCCAACGTCGGTGCCATCTCCGCGACGCTGGCCTCTCGCGTGCTCGGCGTCGAAGTCAGCCCATCAGCTGCGACCTCAGAAGCGACTTCGAAGGCGACGAGGTAGCCAACATATGTCGACATTTATCGGACAGCTGATCGGGTTCGCGGCGATCGTGCTGCTGGTCTGGCGGTATGTCGTGCCGCCGGTCCGCCGGCTGATGACCGCCCGCCAGGAGACTGTGCGCCAGCAGTTGCAGGACTCGGAAAAGGCCGCCAAGCGCCTCACCGAGTCGACCACGGCGCACAGCAGGGCCGTGGAAGCCGCGAAGGAAGAGGCCGCGCAGCTCGTCGAAGAGGCCAAGTCCGACTCCGAACGCATCGAGGAACAGATGCGGGCTCAGGCCGACAGCGAGGCGGAACGCATCAAGGCGCAGGGAGCCCGTCAGACCGAACTGCTGCGGACGCAGCTGAGCCGTCAGCTCCGGTTGGAGCTCGGTCACGAATCAGTGCGCCAGGCAAGCGATTTGGTGCGCAGTTACGTGGCAGACGCCGAGCAGCAGGCATCGACCGTCGATCGTTTCCTCGACGAACTCGAGGACATGGCGCCCGAGCCGGTCGAGGTGGAATACCCGGTCCTGGCCAAGATGCGTTCGGCGAGCCGCAGCGCGGTGGGCAACCTGGTGGACCGCTTCAACACCCTGGCCGACGACCTCGACAACAAGGGTTTGACCACCCTCTCCGAGGAGTTGGTGGCGGTGGCCAAGATGCTGGACCAGGAGATCGTGGTCACCCGGTATCTCACCGTCCCGGCCGAAGACGCGGCACCTCGGGTCAAGCTGATTGAACGGCTGCTCGAGGGCAAGGTCGGCGACCCCACTCTCGACCTGCTGCGCACCGCCGTCTCGGAGCGCTGGTCGGCGAACGCGGACCTGGTGGATGCGATCGAGCATGTCTCGCGGCAGGCGTTGCTCGCGGTCGCCGAGAAGGACGGCAGCGTCGACGAAGTCGAGGACCAGTTGTTCCGGTTCTCGCGCATTCTGGACGCCCAGCCTCGACTCGGGATCCTGCTGGGTGACCACACCACTGACGCTGAGCGGCGAGTCGGGTTGCTGCGCAAGGTACTCGAGAGTTCGGGCAGCGACGTCAACCCGGTTGCTCTCGCGCTGCTGTCCCAGACCGTCGAGTTGCTGCGGGGCATACCGGCCGAAGAGGCCGTAATGCTGCTTGCCCGGGTGGCGGTAGCCCGCCGCGGCGAGGTCGTGGCTCAGGTGAGTGCCGCGGCAGAACTCAGCGACGCCCAACGCACTCGGCTCGTTGAAGTGTTGAGCCGCATCTACGGTCACCCGGTGGCGGTCCAGCTCGAAGTCGATTCCGACCTGCTCGGCGGGCTGCAGATCTGCGTGGGTGACGAGGTGATCGACGGCTCGCTCAAGTCCCGGTTGGCCGCTGCTGAGGCCCAGTTACCCGACTAACCCCAACGCCCGACGGAAACCCGACCTAGTCAAGACAACGAAGTAGGAAGACGAAAAGCCATGGCCGAGTTGACAATCTCCGCTGATGCCATCCAGAGCGCGATCGAAGAATACGTAGAGTCCTTCACCGCTGACACCTCGCGGGAGGAAGTCGGCACCGTGGTGGATGCCGGTGACGGTATCGCGCACGTAGAGGGATTGCCGTCCGTGATGACCCAGGAGTTGCTGGAGTTCACCGGTGGAGTCCTGGGCGTCGCCCTGAACCTGGACGAGCACAGCGTCGGCGCCGTGATTCTCGGTGACTTCGAGAAGATCGAGCAGGGCCAGCAGGTCAAGCGGACTGGTGACGTGCTGTCGGTGCCCGTCGGTGACGCCTTCCTTGGTCGTGTGGTCAACCCGCTGGGACAGCCGATCGACGGCGGCGGCGACATCGAGACCGATGCCCGGCGCGCGCTGGAACTGCAGGCGCCGTCGGTGGTCGAGCGGCAGAGCGTGAAAGAGCCTCTGCAGACCGGCATCAAGGCCATCGACGCGATGACCCCGATCGGGCGTGGCCAGCGTCAGCTGATCATCGGCGACCGCAAGACCGGCAAGACCGCCGTCTGCGTCGACACGATCCTCAACCAGCGGCAGAACTGGGAGACCGGCGACGAGAAGAAGCAGGTTCGCTGCGTTTACGTCGCAATCGGGCAGAAGGGCACCACGATCGCTTCCGTGCGGCGCGCACTGGACGAGGGTGGCGCGATGGACTACACCACCATCGTCGCAGCGCCCGCTTCTGACGCGGCGGGCTTCAAATGGCTTGCGCCGTATACAGGTTCGGCCATCGCCCAGCACTGGATGTACGAGGGCAAGCACGTCCTGATCGTCTTCGACGACCTGACCAAGCAGGCCGAGGCTTATCGCGCGATCTCACTGCTGCTGCGTCGTCCGCCGGGCCGCGAGGCGTACCCGGGTGATGTGTTCTACCTGCACTCGCGGCTCCTCGAGCGTTGCGCAAAGCTGTCCGACGAACTCGGTGGCGGCTCGCTGACCGGCCTGCCGATCATCGAGACCAAGGCCAACGACATCTCGGCCTACATCCCCACCAACGTCATCTCGATCACCGATGGGCAGTGCTTCCTGGAAAGCGACCTGTTCAACCAGGGCGTCCGGCCCGCCATCAACGTCGGTGTGTCGGTGTCCCGCGTCGGTGGTGCGGCTCAGATCAAGGCGATGAAAGAGGTCGCCGGCTCACTGCGACTGGATTTGTCGCAGTACCGCGAACTGGAATCCTTCGCCGCGTTCGCCTCCGACCTCGACGAGACGTCGAAGAAGCAGCTGTCGCGCGGTGAACGTCTGGTCGAGTTGCTCAAGCAACCGCAATTCTCGCCGCTACCCGTTGAGGAGCAGGTGGTTTCGATCTTCCTGGGCACCGGCGGTCACCTCGACTCGGTGCCGGTGGAAGACGTCAAGCGGTTCGAGGCCGAGCTGCTCGACCACATGCGGGCATCCGAGGAGAAGTTCCTCGAAGGCATCCGCTCGAGTCAGAAGCTCGGTGAGGAAGAAGAGGAAAAGCTCACCGACATCATCAACAAGTTCAAGAAGGGCTTCGCCGCCAGCTCCGGTGAATCGGTGGTGCCCGACGAGCATGTCGAGGCCATGGACGAAGACGAGCTCGGCAAGGAATCGGTGAAGGTCAAGAAGGAGAAGCCCAAGAAGGAGTCGAAGGACTCCAAGAAGGACAAGAAGTAGCTAACAATGGCTGCCACACTTCGCGAACTACGCGGGCGCATCAAGTCGGCGGGGTCGATCAAAAAGATCACCAAGGCCCAGGAACTCATCGCGACATCGCGCATCGGAAAGGCGCAGGCACGACTGGAATCCGCACGGCCGTACGCCTTTCAGATCACGTCGATGCTCACCACGCTGTCCGCCGAGGCAGCGCTGGACCACCCCCTGCTCGTCGAGCGGGAGGACCCCAAGCGGGCCGGCGTCCTGGTGGTGTCGTCCGACCGTGGTTTGTGCGGCGCCTACAACTCGAGCATCTTCCGTCGCTCCGAGGAGCTCTTCTCTCTCCTGCGAGAAGAGGGCAAGGACCCGGTGCTTTACACCGTCGGGCGAAAAGCCTTGAACTACTTCTCATTCCGGAACTGGGACATCAGAGAGTCGTGGACCGGCTTCTCCGAGCAGCCCAAGGTCGAGAACGCCACCGAGATCGCCGACACCCTGGTCGACGCTTTCATGGCCGGTACCGGCGATGACGAGGACGACGAGGAACGGGGCGTCGACGAACTGCACATCGTGTTCTCCGAGTTCAAATCGATGATGTCGCAGCAGGCGGCCGCCCACCGTATTGCTCCGCTGGTGGTGGAGTACGTCGAGGAGGACACCGGTCCGCACACGCTCTACTCGTTCGAGCCGGATGCGACGACGCTGTTCGACGCGCTGCTGCCGCGGTACCTGACCACTCGCGTGTATGCGGCGCTGCTCGAATCGGCGGCATCGGAACTGGCGTCACGCCAGCGTGCAATGAAATCGGCAACCGACAATGCCGACGACCTCATCAAGGACCTGACGTTGCAAGCCAACCGTGAGCGCCAGGCCCAGATCACCCAAGAGATCAGCGAAATCGTCGGTGGCGCAAATGCGCTCGCCGACGCCTCCAAGTAGGCCCCACGAGGAAGCGAAAGATATGACTACCACTACAGACGAAAAGACGGACAAGAAGTCGGGAGGCTCCGACACCAACGGCCGCGTGGTTCGGATCACCGGCCCCGTCGTCGACGTCGAGTTTCCGCGGGGCTCCATTCCGGAACTGTTCAACGCGCTGCACGCCGAGATTCCCTTCGAGGCGCTGAAGAAGACGCTGACGCTGGAGGTGGCGCAGCACCTCGGCGACAACCTGGTGCGGACGATCTCGATGCAGCCCACCGACGGTTTGGTGCGCGGCACCGAGGTCACCGACACGGGTACTTCGATCTCGGTTCCCGTGGGCGAGAAGGTGAAAGGCCACGTCTTCAACGCGCTCGGCTACTGCCTGGACAAGCCGGGTTACGGCGAAGACTTCGACCACTGGTCGATTCACCGCAAGCCGCCGAACTTCGAGGACCTCGAGCCTCGTACCGAGATGCTGGAGACCGGCCTCAAGGTCGTCGACCTGCTGACTCCGTACGTGCGTGGCGGCAAAATCGCGCTGTTCGGCGGTGCCGGCGTGGGCAAGACCGTGTTGATTCAGGAGATGATCAACCGTATCGCCCGAAACTTCGGTGGTACCTCGGTGTTCGCCGGTGTGGGGGAGCGGACCCGTGAGGGCAACGACCTGTGGGTCGAGCTCAAGGAAGCCGACGTGCTCAAGGACACCGCGCTGGTGTTCGGCCAGATGGACGAGCCGCCCGGCACCCGTATGCGGGTGGCGCTGTCCGCGTTGACCATGGCCGAGTGGTTCCGTGACGAGGCCGGCCAGGACGTGCTGCTGTTCATCGACAACATCTTCCGGTTCACCCAGGCCGGTTCGGAGGTGTCGACGCTGCTCGGTCGTATGCCTTCGGCGGTGGGTTACCAGCCGACGCTGGCCGACGAGATGGGCGAGCTGCAGGAGCGCATCACCTCGACGCGAGGCAAGTCGATTACGTCGATGCAAGCGGTGTACGTGCCTGCCGACGACTACACCGACCCGGCGCCGGCGACCACGTTCGCGCACCTGGACGCCACCACCGAGCTCTCCCGTAACGTGTTCTCCAAGGGCATCTTCCCCGCGGTGGACCCGCTGGCATCCAGCTCGACCATCCTGGACCCCAGCGTCGTCGGCGACGAGCACTACCGAGTGGCGCAGGAAGTCATCCGAATTCTGCAGCGCTACAAGGACCTTCAGGACATCATCGCGATTCTCGGTATCGACGAGCTGTCCGAGGAGGACAAGCAGCTGGTCAACCGGGCGCGACGGATCGAACGGTTCCTCTCGCAGAACATGATGGCGGCCGAGCAGTTCACCGGCCAGCCGGGTTCGACCGTCCCGGTCAAGGAGACCATCGAGGCGTTCGACAGGTTGGCCAAGGGCGACTTCGACCACGTGCCCGAGCAGGCCTTCTTCCTCATCGGTGGACTCGACGACCTGGCCAAGAAGGCCGAGACCTTCGACGTCAAGCTATGACACGGACTCCGAGTCTGACCGCAAAAGATACGAAGGTGGTGTGGCATGTCTGAATTGAATGTTCAGATCGTGGCCGTCGACCGTGAGATCTGGTCGGGCGAGGCGACATTCCTCTTCACCCGCACCACCGCGGGGGAGATCGGCATCCTGCCGCATCACATCCCACTGGTCGCGCAATTGGTCGACGACGCCATGGTGCGGGTCGAACGGGAGGGCGAAGACGACCTGCGCATCGCGGTCGACGGCGGCTTCCTCACGGTGACCGAAGAGGGTGTCAGCGTTCTCGCGGAGTCTGCGGAGTTCGAGAAGGACATCGACGAGAGCGCTGCCAGACAGGATTCCGAATCGGACGATCCCCAAGTCGCGGCCCGGGGGCGCGCGAGGCTGCGCGCCGTCGGCGCGCTCGACTGATTCTCACGATGAGCGCGCCCATGGTCGGCATGGTCGTGCTCGTCGTCCTGCTGGGGGCGGCCGTGCTCGCCCTGAGTTTCCGGCTGTGGAAGCTGCGGCGGGGCGGAACGGCTGCCATCATGCGTGACATCCCCGCGGTGGGCGGTCACGGCTGGCGGCACGGCGTAATCCGGTACCGCGGTGGTGAAGCGGCGTTCTACCGGTTGTCGAGCCTGCGTCTGTGGCCGGATCGCCGGCTGAGCAGGCGTGGGGTGGAGGTCGTGGCCCGCCGCGCGCCACGCGGCGACGAATTCGACATCATGACCGACGAAATCGTGGTGCTGGAACTGCGTGACACCACCCAGGAGCGCCGGCTCGGATACGAAATCGCCTTGGACAGAGGGGCTTTGACCGCTTTCCAGTCGTGGCTGGAGTCTCGCCCCTCGCCGCGCGCCCGGCGTCGCAGCGTCTGAGGGCTAGTTCGCCCGCTCCCCGCATCCGGCTACCACGGCCTCACCGTCTGGCATCCGTACTCTTCGGGACCGACATCGCGCAGTGTCTGATCGAACTCCCAGCGGTGACCGGCGAGATCCTCGACCGCGCATTCCCGTTCGCCATACTCGCGATCGACGGGCGCTTCCAACACGGTCACTCCCGCCGCACGGGCACGTTCGAACTGGGCGTTCACATCCTCGACGCGGACCTTGATGACATGCGTCACGGCGCCGGCAGTGGGTGGCTGGCGCACGCCTGCACTGTCGGCGACTATCACCGCCCCGTCCGAACCGATGCTCATCTGCGCACGGTGGCCCTCGCCGATCCGGACGCGCTCGGTGAAACCGAAGACCTCGGTGAGCCACGCCACCGCGGCCCGAACGTCGGGATAGACGAGGACGGGAATCACCGTCACCGGCGGAATGGAACGATTTCTCTTCACTCGGACGCCGAGGCTTGGTCCGATGTCCCAGCGCCGCCGCCCGGTCGCCACAGCACGTCGCCGTCCGGGTTGGCCACCCGCGACAGGATGAACAGCAGGTCAGACAGCCGGTTGAGGTACTTCGCGGGCAGCACACTGACGCCGTCGGGGTACGCCTCGACGGCGGCCCATGCCGCCCGCTCGGCCCGCCGGACCACGGTGCGGGCCACGTGCAGCAGTGCCGACAGCGGCGAGCCGCCGGGCAGCACAAAGGAATTCAGCGCCGGCAGGCCTTCGTTGTAGACGTCGCACCAGCCCTCGAGCCGATCGATGTAGTGCTGACTGACTCGCAGCGGGGGATGCTCGGGGTTCTCTACCACCGGTGTCGAGAGGTCGGCGCCGGCGTCGAACAGGTCGTTCTGGATCTGCCGCAATACGTCGGCGATCTGCTCGTCCGGGCCGCCCACCGCGACCGCCACCCCGATCGCCGAGTTGGCCTCGTCGCAGTCCGCATAGGCCACCAGCCGCGGGTCGTTCTTGGCCACTCGTGAGAAATCGCTCAATCCCGTCGTGCCGTCGTCGCCCGTCCGGGTATATATGCGGGTCAGATGGACTGCCATGGGCCAAACGGTACCCGGGCCGGCCAACCCCGATGGGGGTCGGCTGACTGACAAGGCGATACCGCATCACTAGACTTGCCCGGGTGGCAGAGCGATTCGTGGTGACTGGTGGCAACCGGTTGTCAGGCGAAGTCGCCGTCGGGGGCGCCAAGAACAGCGTGTTGAAGCTGATGGCCGCAACTCTGCTGGCCGAAGGCACCAGCACCATCACGAACTGTCCGGACATTCTCGACGTACCGCTGATGGCCGAGGTGCTGCGCGGCCTGGGCGCCACCGTCGAACTCGACGGCGACGTCGCCCGCATCACCTCTCCCGACGAGCCCAAGTACGACGCCGACTTCGCGGCGGTGCGCCAGTTCCGGGCTTCGGTCTGTGTGCTCGGGCCGCTGGTGGGTCGATGCAAGAAGGCCAGAGTGGCGCTGCCCGGGGGCGATGCGATCGGATCGCGCCCCCTGGACATGCACCAAGCGGGCCTGCGGCAACTCGGCGCACAGTGCAATATCGAGCACGGTTGCGTGGTCGCCCAGGCAGAGACGTTGCGCGGGGCCGAAATTCAGCTCGAATTCCCGTCGGTGGGGGCCACCGAGAACATTTTGATGGCCGCGGTGGTCGCCGAAGGCGTCACCACGATCCACAACGCTGCGCGCGAACCCGACGTGGTCGACCTTTGCACGATGCTGAACCAGATGGGCGCGCAGGTCGAAGGCGCCGGCTCGCCGACGATGACGATCACCGGGGTGCCGCGACTGCACCCCACCGAACACCGGGTGATCGGAGATCGCATCGTGGCCGCGACCTGGGGTATCGCCGCGGCGATGACCCGCGGCGACATCACGGTGACGGGAATAGATCCCTCGCATCTGCAGTTGGTGCTGCACAAGCTTCACGACGCGGGCGCCACCGTCACCCAGACCGACGACAGCTTCCGGGTGGTGCAGTACGAGCGTCCGAAGGCGGTCAACGTCGCCACGTTGCCGTTCCCCGGATTCCCAACTGACTTGCAGCCCATGGCGATTGCGCTGGCTTCGATCGCCGACGGCACCTCGATGATCACCGAGAACGTGTTCGAAGCGCGTTTCCGGTTCGTCGAGGAGATGATCCGGCTCGGTGCGGACGCCCGGACCGACGGACACCACGCCGTGGTGCGCGGTCTGCCGCAGTTGTCGAGCGCTCCGGTGTGGTGCTCGGACATCCGGGCCGGTGCCGGCCTGGTCCTCGCGGGTCTCGTCGCAGACGGAGACACCGAGGTCCACGACGTTTTTCACATCGATCGGGGCTACCCGTTGTTCGTTGAGAACCTGGCGATTTTGGGAGCTGAGATCGAGCGGGTACAGTAGCCGAGTCACGCCCGATCGGCGCGATCACCTCCCCAAGAAGTTGATCGAAACCAGGGCTTGACTCTCCTGCCGGATCTGTATTAAGCTGGCAGGGTTGCCCCGAAACGGGCGAAAACATAGCGAGAAGTGTTGTTTGAGAACTCAATAGTGTGTTTGGTGAATTGTTTTGTTGTTGTTTTTTTGACTGCACCTAGCACTCCCCGTGTGTGGGTGTAGTCGCAATCATTGATGCCAGTTTTGGTGTCTTTTTGTTAGATCAGATTATCTCTGATAGTGAATTCACCTCGTTATCGAGGGGTTTTTGTTTGGAGAGTTTGATTCTGGCTCAGGACGAACGCTGGCGGCGTGCTTAACACATGCAAGTCGAACGGTAAGGCCCTTCGGGGTACACGAGTGGCGAACGGGTGAGTAACACGTGGGTAATCTGCCCTGCACATCGGGATAAGCCTGGGAAACTGGGTCTAATACCGAATAGGACCACAGAACACATGTCCTGTGGTGGAAAGCTTTTGCGGTGTGGGATGGGCCCGCGGCCTATCAGCTTGTTGGTGGGGTGATGGCCCACCAAGGCGACGACGGGTAGCCGGCCTGAGAGGGTGTCCGGCCACACTGGGACTGAGATACGGCCCAGACTCCTACGGGAGGCAGCAGTGGGGAATATTGCACAATGGGCGAAAGCCTGATGCAGCGACGCCGCGTGGGGGATGACGGCCTTCGGGTTGTAAACCTCTTTCACCATCGACGAAGGTTCGGGTTTTCTCGGATTGACGGTAGGTGGAGAAGAAGCACCGGCCAACTACGTGCCAGCAGCCGCGGTAATACGTAGGGTGCGAGCGTTGTCCGGAATTACTGGGCGTAAAGAGCTCGTAGGTGGTTTGTCGCGTTGTTCGTGAAATCTCACGGCTTAACTGTGAGCGTGCGGGCGATACGGGCAGACTTGAGTACTGCAGGGGAGACTGGAATTCCTGGTGTAGCGGTGGAATGCGCAGATATCAGGAGGAACACCGGTGGCGAAGGCGGGTCTCTGGGCAGTAACTGACGCTGAGGAGCGAAAGCGTGGGGAGCGAACAGGATTAGATACCCTGGTAGTCCACGCCGTAAACGGTGGGTACTAGGTGTGGGTTTCCTTCCTTGGGATCCGTGCCGTAGCTAACGCATTAAGTACCCCGCCTGGGGAGTACGGCCGCAAGGCTAAAACTCAAAGAAATTGACGGGGGCCCGCACAAGCGGCGGAGCATGTGGATTAATTCGATGCAACGCGAAGAACCTTACCTGGGTTTGACATGCACAGGACGCCGGCAGAGATGTCGGTTCCCTTGTGGCCTGTGTGCAGGTGGTGCATGGCTGTCGTCAGCTCGTGTCGTGAGATGTTGGGTTAAGTCCCGCAACGAGCGCAACCCTTGTCTCATGTTGCCAGCGGGTAATGCCGGGGACTCGTGAGAGACTGCCGGGGTCAACTCGGAGGAAGGTGGGGATGACGTCAAGTCATCATGCCCCTTATGTCCAGGGCTTCACACATGCTACAATGGCCGGTACAAAGGGCTGCGATGCCGCGAGGTTAAGCGAATCCTTTTAAAGCCGGTCTCAGTTCGGATCGGGGTCTGCAACTCGACCCCGTGAAGTCGGAGTCGCTAGTAATCGCAGATCAGCAACGCTGCGGTGAATACGTTCCCGGGCCTTGTACACACCGCCCGTCACGTCATGAAAGTCGGTAACACCCGAAGCCAGTGGCCTAACCCTTTGGGAGGGAGCTGTCGAAGGTGGGATCGGCGATTGGGACGAAGTCGTAACAAGGTAGCCGTACCGGAAGGTGCGGCTGGATCACCTCCTTTCTAAGGAGCACCACGAAGAGCACTCCAATTGGTGGGGTGCGAGCCGTGAGGGGTCATCGTCTGTAGTGGACGAAGACCGGGTGCACGACAACAAGCTAAGCCAGACACACTATTGGGTCCTGAGGCAACACCCTCGGGTGCTGTCCCCCCATCTTGGTGGTGGGGTGTGGTGTTTGAGAATTGGATAGTGGTTGCGAGCATCAAAATGTATGCGTTGTCGTTCGCGGCAACGTGTTCTTTTTGTGCAATTTTATTCTTTGGTTTTTGTAGTGTTTGTAAGTGTCTAAGGGCGCATGGTGGATGCCTTGGCATCGAGAGCCGATGAAGGACGTGGGAGGCTGCGATATGCCTCGGGGAGCTGTCAACCGAGCGTTGATCCGAGGATTTCCGAATGGGGAAACCCAGCACGAGTGATGTCGTGTTACCCGTACCTGAATATATAGGGTGCGGGAGGTAACGCGGGGAAGTGAAACATCTCAGTACCCGTAGGAAGAGAAAACAATTGTGATTCCGCTAGTAGTGGCGAGCGAACGCGGAAAAGGCTAAACCGCATGCATGCGATACCGGGTAGGGGTTGTGTGTGCGGGGTTGTGGGAATGATCTTCTCAGCTCTACCTGGCTGGGAGGCAGTAAAAAAGTGTCGTAGTTAGCGGAAGTGGCCTGGGACGGTCTGCCGCAGACGGTGAGAGCCCGGTACGCGAAAACTCGACACCTGCCTTGATCAATCTCCCGAGTAGCAGCGAGCCCGTGGAATTTGCTGTGAATCTGCCGGGACCACCCGGTAAGCCTAAATACTTCTCGATGACCGATAGCGGATTAGTACCGTGAGGGAATGGTGAAAAGTACCCCGGGAGGGGAGTGAAAGAGTACCTGAAACCGTGCGCCTACAATCCGTCAGAGCCTCCTCGTGGGGTGATGGCGTGCCTTTTGAAGAATGAGCCTGCGAGTCAGGGACATGTCGCGAGGTTAACCCGTGTGGGGTAGCCGCAGCGAAAGCGAGTCTGAATAGGGCGTATCCCCGTAAGGGGTGTAGTGGCATGTTCTGGACCCGAAGCGGAGTGATCTACCCATGGCCAGGGTGAAGCGCGGGTAAGACCGCGTGGAGGCCCGAACCCACTTAGGTTGAAGACTGAGGGGATGAGCTGTGGGTAGGGGTGAAAGGCCAATCAAACTCCGTGATAGCTGGTTCTCCCCGAAATGCATTTAGGTGCAGCGTTGCGTGGTTCACCACGGAGGTAGAGCTACTGGATGGCCGATGGGCCCTACTAGGTTACTGACGTCAGCCAAACTCCGAATGCCGTGGTGTCAAGCGTGGCAGTGAGACGGCGGGGGATAAGCTCCGTACGTCGAAAGGGAAACAGCCCAGATCGCCGGCTAAGGCCCCAAAGCGTGTGCTAAGTGGAAAAGGATGTGCAGTCGCAGAGACAACCAGGAGGTTGGCTTAGAAGCAGCCACCCTTGAAAGAGTGCGTAATAGCTCACTGGTCAAGTGATTGTGCGCCGATAATGTAGCGGGGCTCAAGCACACCGCCGAAGCCGCGGCACATCTACGTAAGTAGGTGTGGGTAGGGGAGCGTCCCTCATTCAGCGAAGCCATCTGGTAATGGATGGTGGAGGGTGGGGGAGTGAGAATGCAGGCATGAGTAGCGAATAGGCAAGTGAGAACCTTGCCCGCCGAAAGACCAAGGGTTCCTGGGCCAGGCCAGTCCGCCCAGGGTGAGTCGGGACCTAAGGCGAGGCCGACAGGCGTAGTCGATGGACAACGGGTTGATATTCCCGTACCCGTGTGTGCGCGCCCGTGATGAATCAATTGTGCTAACCACCCAAATGGTCGCTGATCAATCCCTTCGGGGTGCGACGGTGACCGGCTGCGTGGGACCCCGGTTGGTAGTAGTCAAGCGATGGGGTGACGCAGGAAGGTAGCCGTACCAGTCAGTGGTAATACTGGGGCAAGCCCGTAGGGAGAGCGATAGGCAAATCCGTCGCTCATTAATCCTGAGAGGTGACGCATAGCCGATTGAGGCGAATTCGGTGATCCTCTGCTGCCAAGAAAAGCCTCTAGCGAGTTCACACACGGCCCGTACCCCAAACCAACACAGGTGGTCAGGTAGAGAATACCAAGGCGTACGAGATAACTATGGTTAAGGAACTCGGCAAAATACCCCCGTAACTTCGGGAGAAGGGGGGCCGGCATATCGTGAACACCTTTTCGGTGGGAGCGGAAGCCGGTCGCAGAAACCAGTGAGAAGCGACTGTTTACTAAAAACACAGGTCCGTGCGAAGTCGCAAGACGATGTATACGGACTGACGCCTGCCCGGTGCTGGAAGGTTAAGAGGACCCGTTAACTCGTAAGGGTGAAGCGGAGAATTTAAGCCCCAGTAAACGGCGGTGGTAACTATAACCATCCTAAGGTAGCGAAATTCCTTGTCGGGTAAGTTCCGACCTGCACGAATGGCGTAACGACTTCTCAACTGTCTCAACCATAGACTCGGCGAAATTGCACTACGAGTAAAGATGCTCGTTACGCGCGGCAGGACGAAAAGACCCCGGGACCTTCACTATAGCTTGGTATTGGTGTTCGGTACGGTTTGTGTAGGATAGGTGGGAGACTGTGAAGCTTCGACGCTAGTTGAGGTGGAGTCGTTGTTGAAATACCACTCTGATCGTATTGGACTCCTAACGTCGAACCGTATATCCGGTTCACGGACAGTGCCTGGTGGGTAGTTTAACTGGGGCGGTTGCCTCCTAAAATGTAACGGAGGCGCCCAAAGGTTCCCTCAACCTGGACGGCAATCAGGTGTTGAGTGTAAATGCACAAGGGAGCTTGACTGCGAGACTTACAAGTCAAGCAGGGACGAAAGTCGGGATTAGTGATCCGGCACCTCTGAGTGGAAGGGGTGTCGCTCAACGGATAAAAGGTACCCCGGGGATAACAGGCTGATCTTCCCCAAGAGTCCATATCGACGGGATGGTTTGGCACCTCGATGTCGGCTCGTCGCATCCTGGGGCTGGAGCAGGTCCCAAGGGTTGGGCTGTTCGCCCATTAAAGCGGCACGCGAGCTGGGTTTAGAACGTCGTGAGACAGTTCGGTCTCTATCCGCCGCGCGCGTCAGAAACTTGAGGAAACCTGTCCCTAGTACGAGAGGACCGGGACGGACGAACCTCTAGTGCACCAGTTGTCCCACCAGGGGCACTGCTGGATAGCTACGTTCGGACAGGATAACCGCTGAAAGCATCTAAGCGGGAAACCTTCTCCAAGATCAGGTTTCTCACCCTCTAGGAGGGATAAGGCCCCCAGCAGAACACTGGATTGATAGGCCAGACCTGGAAGCCCAGTAATGGGTGCAGGGAACTGGCACTAACCGGCCGAAAACTTACCAACACAACCAATCGCAACCACTATTCGTTCCTCGACCGCAAGGTCGGGTAACACCGCACCCCGCCACCAAACACAAATTTAAATAGAGTTACGGCGGCCACAGCGACAGGGAAACGCCCGGTCCCATCCCGAACCCGGAAGCTAAGCCTGTCAGCGCCGATGATACTGCCCTCTTCGGGTGGAAAAGTAGGACACCGCCGAACATACACAAAAACACCCCCATTAATTTGGGGGTGTTTTTGCATTTCCGGGGACTCACGGTTCTCGACGAGCAGACGCAAAATCGCGCGAATTCGCGTTCGAAAGGGCGATTTTGCGTCTGCTCGCGGAACTTTAGTCGAACAAAGTCAGGTCGGCCGGCGCCCGCCGCTTCTCCAACGTGAGCAGCGTTTGTTTGCGATCGAGCCCGCCGCCATAGCCGGTCAATTTGCCGGCCGCCCCGATGACTCGATGACACGGCACGATGATGGCGATGGGATTGTGCCCGTTGGCCAGTCCGACGGCCCGCGCGGCGCCGGGAGCGCCGATCTGCCCGGCGATCTCTCCGTAGGATCGGGTCTCGCCGTAGGGAATGGTGAGCAGCGCCTTCCATACCCGCCGCTGGAATTCCGTGCCGCGCAAATCCAATTGCACGTCGAAATCGCACAGCTCGCCCGCGAAATAGCCGTCGAGTTGGCGGACCGCCTCGGGGAACCCGGCGTCGTCCGGTGTCCAGTCGGCGCGACTCGGCTCATAAGTCTGGTCGACCATCCGCAGATTGGTCAGCACCCCGTCGCGTCCGGCCAGGGTGAGCGGACCGATCGGGCTGTCGATAGTGCGGTAAGTGATCATGCGACCTCCTTGGGTGGCCATTGGTTTACCGGGTGCTCGAGGGTGGCCCAGAGATGCTGGGTGGCATAAGACCGCCAGGGGCGCCACCGGGCGCTGTGCTCCTGCAGCGGCCGCTCGTGCGTCGGCAATCCCAGTTGCTCGGCGGCGATCTTCAAACCGAGATCGGTGGCCGGAAAGGCGTCCGGATCGCCCAGCCCACGCATCGCGATCATTTCCGCGGTCCACGGACCGATTCCCGGCAATTCCAGCAGTTGTCGCCGGGCCCGCGCCCAGTCGCATCCGGCGTCCAGCGTGACACTGCCATCCGCGAGAGCCTCGATCAGCCCGCTCAACGTCCGCTGTCGCGACTTCGGCACGGCGAGATGGACCGGATCGATCTCGGCGAGCTCCTCGACGGACGGGAAGGTATGGGTCAGCGCGCCCGCACCGTCGTGCACCGGCCGCCCGTACGCCGCGACCAGCCGTCCGGCGTGGGTGCGCGCGGCCTTGGTCGAGACCTGCTGCCCGAGCACCGCACGCACCGCCAGTTCGGCTTCGTCGACCGTACGCGGAATGCGCTGGCCCGGCGCTTTGGTGACGACGGGTCCCAGTTCCGGATCTGGGCTGAGCGCCTCGACCACAGCTTCGGGATCGGCGTCGAGATCCAGCAGACGCCGGCACCGGGCGGTCGCGGTGGCGAGGTCCCGAAAGTCGTCGAGTACCAGCACGCAGCGCACGTGGTCCGGCGCCGGGGTCAGGGAGACCAGGCCGTTGCCCGAGGCCAGCCGCAGGGTGCGCCGGTAGGCGCCGTCGCGGACCTCTTCGCAACCCGGTACGGCGGTGGCGGCTAGATGTCCGAACACACCCTCGTAGGCGAACGGTGTGCGGACCGGCAACCGCAGCGACAGCACCCCCGCAGAGGGGACAGAACCGAATCGGGCGGCCGCACGCTTGCGCAACAGCGACGGGGTGCTGTCGCACACCAGCCGAACGGTGTCGTTGAACTGCCGGATGCTGGAAAACCCGGCGGCGAACGCCACGTCGCCGAACGGCAGGTCGGTGGTCTCGATCAACACCCTGGCGGCCTGCATCCGCTGCGCGCGGGCCAGCGCGAGCGGACCCGCTCCGACCTCGGCCTGCAGCAGCCTCTCCAACTGGCGGGTGGTGTAGCCGAGGTGACCGGCCAACCCGGTCACCCCTTCGCGGTCCACGGTGCCGTCGGCGATGAGGCGCATGGCCCGCGCAACGACGTCACCACGTACGTTCCACTCCGGTGAGCCAGGCGAGGCGTCAGGGCGGCATCGCTTGCAGGCCCGGAAGCCCGCACGCTGGGCGGCCGCTGCCGTCGGGAGGAATTGCACGTTGCGGGCGAACGGCGGCCGCACCGGACAACTGGGCCGACAATAGATCCGCGTGGTCAGGACCGCGATCACGAACCAGCCGTCGAACCGGGCGTCCTTGGCCTGGACCGCTCGGTAGCAGCGTTCGAAATCCTCATGCACGCTTCCACAGTTACACCCCCGCGCCGACAAGACTGGCGGAAAACCGACATCAATGTGCGGCCCCGGTCCAAGCGGCGTGCGGCCCGGGTCCAGACTGCCTGCGGCGCCGGACAACCCGGCTTACTTGCGCGAGGTGGCCGGCTCCACCGGAGACGCCAATTTCGTGCGCTGATCGTGCCCACGGAGTTTCACGCTCTTGCCCACCGTCCAGCGTGCGGCCTCGTCGTCGCCGGCCCCTTCCAGGGTCTGCTCCGTGGTCAGTAGTTTCCCCGGGCGCGACTTGGCCAGTTCGCACAGCCGGGCCGCCTCGTTGACCGGCTCGCCGATCACCGTGTATTCGAATCTCTCCTTGGCCCCCACATTCCCGGCGACGACCGTTCCGGCCGCCACCCCGATGCCGGCCTCCAGTTCGTCGATCTCGTCGGCCAGCCGGTCGGCGATGGCTCGCGCGCAGGCCAGGGCCTCGTCTTCGGGTGAGTCCAGGTGGTTGGGAGCGCCGAAGATGGCCAGCGACGCGTCGCCTTCGAATTTGTTGACCAGCCCGTGGTGACGGTCGACCTCCTCGACGACGATCGTGAAGAACTGGTTGAGCAATTCGACGACCTCCACCGGTGGACGGCTGGTCACCAGCTTCGTCGAGCCGACGATGTCGATGAAGACGACGGCGACGTGGCGTTCCTCGCCGCCGAGTTTGGGTCGCTCGCGTTCGGCCGCGAGCGCGACGTCGCGTCCGACGTGCCGGCCGAACAGGTCACGGACGCGTTCGCGCTCGCGCAGCCCGTCGACCATGGCGTTGAAACCCCGTTGCAATTCCCCGAGTTCGGTGCCGTCGAACACCACCAGGTCACCGCGGAGGTCACCTTGCTCCACGCGCTTGAGCGCGGCGCGCACCACCCGCACCGGTGTCGCCGTGAGCCAGGCGAAGATCCACAACAAGATGAAGCCGAAGATCAGCGTTGCCGCCGAGATGATCAGCACCCCCACCGCGAATTGGGTCTGCGTCAGGTTCTTCAATGTCATCTCGAAGAACGCCATCAGGCCGATCCCGACGACGGGCACTCCCGACCCGAGCATCCACACCATCATGGTCCGGCCCATGATTCCCGGTGCCAGGCGCCGCGGCGGCGGACCGGCCTCGAGTGCCTGGGCGGCCACGGGTCGCAGTGCGAACTCGGTCAGCAGGTAGCTGCCGGTAGAGACCAGCAGGCCGCAGAAGCTCACCGCGACCAGGAATCGTGGGATGAACATGGTGTTGGCCATGCCGTAGAGGATGGTCGTCAGCACGGTGCCGATCCCCCACAGGATGAGATGGCCGACGGCGACACGCCACGGCGCCATGAAGGTGTTGCGCTCGTCCCTCTCGGTCGGCGTGCGTTCCTCGATCGCCCAGCGCAGCGCTTCGACGGTGCCGCGGGTGATCGTGTAGGCCCCCACCACCAGCGCGGCAGCGATGTAGGCCGGGACCGCGATGAACGACACCCACAGCGGGGCGTCGTCGAACACGCTGGGTATCGGCACCGCGACAGTCACGATCAGAACGGCGACGGCGATGCCGATCAGGTTCGCGGCGACGATGAGGACGGTCATGATGACCTGAATCCGGACCCGACGGCGGTGCTGGTCTTCGGATACCCGCCCGAGCAACCAGGATCCGTAGGCGGGCGTGTCCGGCAGTCGGCCGCTCTGTCGGGTCACCTTCTCCAGGACCCGGCCCAGACGCTGCGCGACGCTTTTCTTGGGGGCCGTATTGGGCGACATGGTGGCGTCAGCCTAATTCTTGCGGGGCGGTCCGGATGACGTCGGGTCTGGCCGCGCCCGTTCTGCCGCGGTCTGTGCCGCGCCAGCGGGCCACGTCGGGATTACCCCATCAACAGCCCGTTCTCTGCGCCGGGTGGGTCTGATTTCGTGCAGCACGCTCGAGGGCTACTCGTCGGCACGTTTTAAGGTGATCGGGTGCGTCTCGTCATCGCCCAGTGCACCGTCGACTACGTTGGCCGTCTCACCGCGCACCTGCCGTCCGCGCGCCGATTGCTGTTGTTCAAGGCGGACGGTTCGGTCAGCGTGCACGCCGACGACCGCGCCTACAAGCCACTGAACTGGATGAGCCCGCCGTGCTGGCTCAGCGAAGAGCCAGGCCCGGTGTGGGTGGTCGAAAACAAGACCGGTGAACAGTTGCGCATCACCGTGGAGGCGGTCGAGCACGACTCCAGCCACGACCTGGGCGTCGATCCGGGTCTGGTCAAGGACGGCGTGGAGGCCCACCTGCAGGCACTGCTCGCCGAGCACGTCGGCCTGCTGGGGGAGGGGTACACGCTGGTCCGCCGGGAGTACATGACCGCGATCGGACCGGTCGATCTGTTGTGCCGCGACGAGAAGGGCGGCTCGGTCGCCGTGGAGATCAAGCGGCGCGGCGAGATCGACGGCGTGGAGCAGCTCACCCGTTATCTGGAACTCCTCAATCGCGACACCATCCTGGCGCCGGTCAAGGGGGTATTTGCCGCCCAGCAGATCAAGCCGCAGGCCCGCACGTTGGCGACCGATCGCGGAATCCGTTGCCTGACACTCGATTACGACAAGATGCGGGGAATGGACAGCGACGAGTACCGGCTGTTCTGAGATGGCCCGCCGCCGTCGACCGCCTCCGCGGCAGACTTTATCGCTACCCAGCCGGATCGAAATCGGGCCGGACGGATACGACTACGAGGTGCGTCCCTTGGCCGCGGCCCGCGCCGTCAAGACCTATCGCTGCCCCGGTTGCGATCACGAGATACGTTCGGGCACAGCGCATGTGGTGGTGTGGCGGGTCGGCGCACCCGACGCGGCGGACGACCGCCGACACTGGCACACGCCGTGTTGGGCCAACCGCGCCACCCGCGGCCCGACCCGGAAATGGTCCTGACGTGGTCCTGACGAAGGGCTTAGTGCGCCGGCTCGACCAGCTCGATCAGCACGCCGCCGGCGTCCTTGGGGTGAATGAAGTTGATCCGCGAATTCGCGGTACCGCGCCGGGCCTTCTCGTAGACCAGGCGGACGCCCTGGGAGCGCAGCTGCTCGCACATGGCATCCAGGTCCCTGATCCGGCAGGCCAGCTGCTGGATGCCGGGTCCGCGCTTGTCGATGAACTTGGCGATCACCGACGTCTCATCCAGCGGCGCCATCAACTGGATCTGCGCACTGGTCCCCGGCACCGCCAGCATCGCTTCGCGAATGCCCTGGTCGTCGTTGATTTCTTCGTGCACCAGGATCATGCCGAGGTGGTCGTTGTACCACGCGATCGCGGCGTCGAGGTCGGCGACTGCGATGCCGACGTGATCGAGTCCGGTCACCAGTGACGTAGCCAGGGTGGGACGGGCGTCAACTTGATCGGTCGTCATTACATAACGGTAACCTCATAAGAAAGAATCCGCTTCTCCGGGTTGGCCCGATCAGCCGTTCCCGTGCCGTTTAGGAGGTTTCATGACGACGTCGGTGATCGTTGCTGGGGCTCGGACGCCCATCGGCAAATTGATGGGATCGCTGAAAGACTTCAGTGCCAGCGACCTGGGTGCCATCGCGATCAAGGCCGCGCTGGAGAAGGCTAACGTGCCGGCATCGCTGGTCGAGTACGTGATCATGGGGCAGGTGCTGACCGCGGGCGCCGGGCAGATGCCGGCGCGTCAGTCCGCCGTGGGTGCGGGCATCGGCTGGGACGTGCCGGCCCTGACGATCAACAAGATGTGTCTGTCCGGGATCGACGCCATCGCCCTGGCCGACCAGCTCATCCGGGCCGGTGAGTTCGACGTGGTGGTCGCGGGTGGTCAGGAGTCGATGACGAAGGCGCCGCACCTGCTCATCGACAGCAGGGCCGGTTACAAGTACGGCGACGTCACGGTGCGCGACCACATGGCCTACGACGGCCTGCACGACGTGTTCACAGACCAGCCGATGGGCGCGCTGACCGAACAGCGCAACGACGTCGACAAGTTCACCCGCCAGGAGCAGGACGAATACGCGGCTCAGTCGCACCAAAAGGCCGCTGCGGCATGGAAAGACGGCGTGTTCGCCGACGAGGTGGTTCCGGTGGACATTCCGCAGCGCAAGGGCGATCCGCTGCAGTTCAGCGAGGACGAGGGCATCCGGGCGAACACCACTGCCGACTCGCTGGCCGGCCTGAAGCCCGCATTCCGCAAGGACGGCACCATCACGGCGGGTTCGGCGTCGCAGATCTCCGACGGCGCGGCCGCCGTGGTCGTCATGAACAAAGAGAAGGCCCAGGAGCTCGGGTTGACCTGGCTGGTCGAGATCGGTGCGCACGGCGTGGTGGCCGGGCCGGATTCCACGCTCCAGTCCCAGCCCGCCAACGCGATCAAGAAGGCGCTCGACCGCGAGGGCATCTCGGTCGACCAGCTCGACGTCGTCGAGATCAACGAAGCGTTTGCGGCAGTGGCCCTGGCCTCCACCAAAGAGCTCGGCGTCAACCCGGAGATCGTCAACGTCAACGGGGGCGCGATCGCCGTCGGGCACCCCATCGGGATGTCGGGAGCACGCATCGCCCTGCACGTGGCGCTGGAACTGGCGCGCCGCGGCTCGGGCTACGGTGTCGCGGCGCTGTGCGGCGCGGGCGGACAGGGCGACGCACTGATCCTGCGGGCCGGGTAACCGTTCCGGCGCGTTGCTGGGTTTGCTGGCGGGGTGCCGTGATAGATACTGTCGGGGTTACTGTGAGATTGGTCATATCGTCCGATCGCGGGCTTCGCGGCGGAATTCCGTCCACTGTTTGCGCGCCCAGGAGGTCGTCGCGCCCGGGCCGTGACGGCGTGACAGACTTGATGCCGTGACTCGTCCCCGTCCCTCGATCGGGCCAGCGTTGGCCGGTGCGGTCGACCTGTCTGGTCTCAAGCAACGCGCTCAGCAGAAGGCCAGTGCGCCGCCGGGTGGCCCCGGTGGTCCGGGTGGTCCTGCTGGCCCCGGCGGCCCGGGCGGCTCCGGTGGCCCGGGCGGGTCCGGTGGCCCCGGGATCGTTCAGGTCACCGAGGCCAATTTCGAGGACGAGGTGATCAACCGGTCCGACGAGATGCCGGTCGTGGTCTTGCTGTGGTCGCCCCGCAGCGAGGTGTGCGTCGACCTGCTCGAGACGCTGGCCGGCCTGGCCGCCGACGACAACGGCACCTGGGCGCTGGCCGCGGCCAACGTGGATGCCGCCCCCGGAATAGCCCGGATATTCGGTGTGCAAGCGGTCCCGACCGTGGTGGCATTGGCTGCCGCACAACCGGTTTCAAGTTTCCAGGGTCCCCAGCCGGCGGATCAGTTGCGGCGCTGGATCGACTCGCTGCTCGAGGCCACCGCGGGGAAGCTGAAAGGCGGACCCGGCTCCGGACAACCGGAGGAAGTAGATCCGGTGGTCGCCCAGGCGCGTCAGGAACTCGAGGCCGGTGATTTCGACGCGGCGAAGCAGTCCTATGAGGCGGTTCTGGCGGCCGACCCCGGCAGCGTCGAGGCCAAGGGGGCCATCCGCCAGATCGAATTCCTCACCCGCGCGACCGCGCATCCTCCCGACTCGGTCCCGGCAGCCGATGCGGCACCCGACGACATCGACGCGGCCTTCGCCGCCGCCGACGTCCAGATTCTCAACCAGGACGTCACCGGCGCGTTCGACCGGCTGATCGTGTTGGTGCGCCGGACATCTGGCGACGACCGCAGCAAGGTCCGCACCAGACTCATTGAGCTTTTTGAACTCTTCGACCCGGCCGATCCTGAGGTGGTCGCCGGCCGCCGCAACCTCGCCAACGCGTTGTACTGACGGGTTCCCCGCGGGCAGACGCAAAATCGCCCCGGAACGTGAGTTCCAGGGCGATTTTGCGTCTGCTCGCCAAAGGCGCCAGAGGACTCAGGCGGGTTCCAGCCAGATCGCCGACGACGGCGGCAGCACCAGCACCGCTGACGCCGGACGTCCGTGCCACGGGTCCTCGGTGGCGTCGACGCCACCGAGGTTGCCGATCCCCGCACCGTTGTAGACGGTCGCGTCGGTGTTCAGGACCTCTCGCCAGCGTCCCGCCTGCGGCAGGCCCAGCCGGTAGTTGCTGTGTTCAGCTCCGGCGAAGTTGAACACGCACGCAAGCACGGAGCCGTCGCTGCCGTAGCGCAGGAAGCTCAGCACGTTGTTGCCCGAGTCGTTGGCGTCGATCCACGAGTAGCCCTCGGGTGTGGTGTCCCGACTCCACAGCGCGGGGTGGCTCGAGTAGATCCCGTTGATGTCGCGCACCAGGCGCAGCACACCGTTGGAGAAGCCCTGCTCGTCGAGCTGCCACCAGTCCAGGCCACGCTCCTCGGACCACTCGGCGCGCTGGCCGAACTCCTGGCCCATGAACAACAACTGCTTGCCCGGGTGTGCCCACTGGTAGGCGAGCAGGCTGCGCAACCCGGCCGCCTTGGCGTGGTTGTCGCCGGGCATCCGCCCCCACAGCGTGCCCTTGCCGTGCACCACCTCGTCGTGGCTGAGCGGTAGCACGTAGTTCTCGCTGAACGCGTAGAGCATCGAGAAGGTCATCTCGTGATGGTGATAGGTGCGGTAGATCGGATCGCGGCTGAAGTAGTCCAGCGTGTCGTGCATCCAGCCCATGTTCCACTTCATCGAAAAGCCAAGGCCGCCAAGGCTGGTCGGCCGGGTGACACCGGGCCACGAGGTCGACTCCTCGGCGATGGTGACGATGCCGGGCGCGGCCTTGTGGGCGGTGGCGTTCATCTCCTGCAGAAACTGCACCGCCTCCAGGTTCTCGCGCCCGCCGTAAATGTTGGGTGTCCACCCACCCTCGGGACGCGAATAGTCCAGGTACAGCATCGACGCCACCGCATCTACCCGCAGACCGTCCATGTGGAACTCCTGCAGCCAGTACAAGGCGTTGGCCACCAGGAAGTTTCGTACCTCCGGACGTCCGAAGTCGAATACGTAAGTGCCCCAGTCTAATTGCTCGCCACGCCGGGGGTCGGAGTGTTCGTAGAGCGGTGTTCCGTCAAAGCGCCCCAGCGCCCAGGCATCCTTCGGGAAGTGCGCCGGTACCCAGTCGACGATGACGCCGATGCCGGCCTGGTGCAGCGCGTCTACCAGCGTCCGGAACTCATCGGGAGTGCCGAAACGGGACGAGGGTGCGTAATACGACGTCACCTGGTAACCCCAGGACCCGCCGAACGGATGTTCGGCGACGGGCAGCAACTCGACGTGGGTGAACCCTTGTTCGACAACATATTCGGTGAGTTGTGCGGCGAGGTCCCGGTAGCTGAGTCCGGGGCGCCACGAGCCGAGGTGAACCTCGTAGGTGCTCATCGGCTCGAAGACGGGGTTGCGCTGGGCCCGCTGCTCCAACCACTCGTGGTCGTTCCAGGTGTACTCGCTCACCGTCACCCGCGACGCGGTCTGCGGCGGCACCTCGGTGCCGAACGCGAACGGATCGGCGCGGTCGGTGACGGAGCCGTCGGCTCCGTGTACCCGGAACTTGTACAGGCCGTCGATCGGGAAGTCGGGCCAGAACAATTCCCATACGCCGGAGGAACCGAGCACCCGCATCGGGGCGTCGGTCCCGGTCCAGCCGTTGAATTCACCGATCAGGCTGACGCCCTTGGCATTCGGGGCCCATACCGCGAATGACACCCCGGTGACGACGCCGTCGGGAGTGGTGAACGAACGGGGATGGGCGCCGAGCACCTCCCAGAGGCGTTCGTGACGTCCCTCGGCGAACAGATGCAGGTCGACCTCGCCCAGGGTGGGCAGGAACCGGTAGGCGTCGGCGACGGTGTGCGGTTCGGACCCGTCGTAAGTCACCTCGAGTCGGTAGTCGACGAGGTCGACGAACGGCAACGCGACGGCGAACACGCCGGAGTCGATGTGCTCGAGCGGCAGCCTGTCCTCGCCGACGAGTGCGACCACGCTGACGGCGTGCGGGCGGTAGGCCCGGATGACGGTGTGGTCGTCGTATTCGTGGGCGCCCAGAATGCCGTGCGGGTTGTGAAGGGTACCTGCGGTCAGACTTGCCAGTTCGGCGGGATCAGGCGCCAGATGCGTTTTGGCGAGTTCATCGGTGTGATTCACTTGCCGTCACCTCCTGCGTAACAACGTGATTCGGGATTCCTCGGGTATGAGCGGCATGTTGATGATGTGGGCGACGGCACGGCCCGGGTCGATGCGGATGTAATTGGATTGCCCCCATTGGTATTCCTCGCCGGTGATCTCGTCGCGCACCCAGAACCGCTCGTAGGGCTCCATGCCCAATGCCGCCATGTCCAGGTGCAGGGTCGCTTCCTCAGGCCCGAAAGCGTTCAGCGTCACCACCACCAGGACGCAGTCGCCGGTTTCCGCGTCGAACTTGCTGAAAGAGAGCAACGCGTCGTTGTCCACGGTGTGGAAGTGGATGGTGCGCAACTGCTGCAGAGCCGGATGCAGCCGCCGGATCTCGTTGAGCCGGGCGATGAACGGCTCCAGAGAGCGGCCTTCGGCCAGCGCACCCGCGAAGTCGCGGGGACGCAATTCGTACTTCTCCGAGTCCAGGTATTCCTCGCTGCCTTCCCGCACTGCCCGGTGCTCGAACAGTTCGTAGCCGGAATACACCCCCCACGCCGGGCTCATCGTCGCCGCCAGCACCGCGCGGATGGCGAACATGCCCGGGCCATGATGCTGCAGCACTTCGTGCAGGATGTCCGGGGTGTTGACGAACAGATTCGGCGTCCGGAAGTCGGCGAGTCTGGCGATGTCGTTTCCGAATTCGGTCAACTCCCACTTCGCCGTGCGCCAGGTGAAGTAGCTGTAGGACTGCGTGAAGCCGAGTTTGGCCAGCCCGTACTGGCGTGCCGGCGGGGTGAAGGCCTCGGACAGGAACAGCACATCGGGGTCGACGGCCTTCACCTTGCCGATCAGCCAGGCCCAGAAGTCCGGTGGCTTGGTGTGCGGGTTGTCCACGCGAAATACCTTGACCCCGTGGTCAATCCAATGCCGCACTACTCGCAGCACCTCGTTGTAGAGCCCGGTGGGATCGTTGTCGAAGTTCAGTGGATAGATGTCCTGGTATTTCTTCGGCGGGTTCTCCGCATAAGCGATGGTGCCGTCGGGCAGTTCGGTGAACCACTGGCGGTGGTCGCGTGCCCACGGATGGTCCGGGGCGCACTGCAGCGCCAGGTCCAGCGCCACCTCCATGCCCAAATCTCTTGTCGTGGCGACGAAGTCGTCGAAGTCGTCGATCGTGCCGAGCGCGGGGTGGACGGCGTCGTGGCCGCCCTCGTCACTGCCGATCGCCCACGGCGAGCCCACGTCGCCCGCGGCGGCAGTCGGATTGTTGTTGCGGCCCTTGCGATGCACCTTGCCGATCGGGTGAATCGGTGGCAGGTACACCACGTCGAAGCCCATCTCGGCGATCCGGGGAAGCGCCGCTGCGGCCGTGGCGAACGTGCCGTGCACCGGGTGACCGTCGGCGTCCCAGCCGCCGGTGGAACGCGGGAACAACTCGTACCAGGAACCGAAGCGGGCCAGCGGCCGGTCCACCCAAATGCCGTGCTGCTGGCCGCGGGTGACCAACTCGCGCAACGGGAACTGGTCGAGCAGTTCCTCGATCTCGGGTGCCAACGCCAGCGCCGTGCGGGTCAAGGGATCACCGGGCTTGCGCAGCGCGGCGGCGGCATCGAGCAGCGGGCTGCGCTGTTGACGGGGGACGCCGGTGGCGGCGCGATCGAAAAGCGCGGCACCCACCAGCAGGTCGTTGGAGAGTTCCTTTTCGCCTTGGCCCGCATTGAGTTTGGCGACCAGCCCATGACGCCAGGAATGAATCGGGTCACCCCACCCGTCTACCCGGAAAGTCCACAATCCCACCCTGTCCGGGGCGAATTGTCCGTGAAACACAAACGGCTCCAGGCCCATTGTCATCGGGAAATTCCGGGGTTTCACCTTTTCGGCGACCTCGACGCCCCCAGCCTCCTGCTCAGCGGCGGCTTGCACGGCCTTCATCCCGCGGGCGTCGCCCACCTGGGGGTAGCGCGAGCCGAGGTACCGCACCACCAGCGTCGCGGCCACGGCCTCATGCCCCTCGCGCCACACGGCGGCGCTGACCGGGATCACTTCACCTACGACCGCCTTGGCGGGGTACGTACCACACGAGACCACGGGCTGTACGTCGTCGATCTCGATACGACCGGGCACCCAATCACTCCATTCGATTGCCCGGCGTCGTGGCGGCTCGTCGTTGCGCCGCATCGTCGCCGGGGCGTTCCGGATTAGTCACCCCAAGCGGCCGCGCCGGTCGTCGTTGAGGTGTCGTTCGTCAGCTCGATGTCTGTCGCCTCTTTGCGCCCCATACCCACCCTAGTGTCCGGCTACACCGGTGAGTGCCCAAGCGCACTGGATAAGTGGTTGCGATAGAACGCTGCACGCAGCGAAAACCGCACTAAGGTTGAAATGCGTGAAAGCCCTCCGCCGCTTTACCGTCCGCGCCCACCTTCCGGAACGCCTGGCCGCGCTGGATCAGCTCTCGACCAACCTGCGCTGGTCATGGGAAAAACCCACGCAAGACCTGTTTGCCACCATCGACCCCGACCTGTGGTTCAAGTGCGGCAAGGATCCGGTCGCGGTGCTCGGCGCGGTGAAGCCCGCCCGGCTCGACGAGCTGGCAGTCGACGAGGAGTTTCTGCGCCGGCTCGACGAGCTGGCTGCCGACCTGAACGACTATCTGACCCGTCCGCTCTGGTACCAGCAGCAGGAAGCCGCCGGTCTGCCGATGCCTACCGGAATCGCGTACTTCTCGATGGAGTTCGGCGTCGCCGAAGTGCTGCCCAACTACTCCGGTGGCCTGGGGATCCTGGCGGGTGACCATCTGAAGTCGGCCTCGGATCTGGGGTTGCCCCTGATCGCCGTCGGTCTGTACTACCGCTCGGGGTACTTCCGGCAGTCACTGACCGCCGACGGCTGGCAGCAGGAGACCTATCCGTCGCTGGATCCGCAGGGGTTGCCGCTGCGGCTGCTCACCGACGCCACTGGTGATCCGGTGCTGGTCGAGCTGGCGTTGCCGGAATCTGCGCAGTTGCGGGCGCGGATCTGGGTGGCGCAGGTCGGCCGGGTGCCGCTGCTGCTGCTCGATTCCGACGTACCGGAAAACGAGCACGAGCTGCGCAGCGTCACCGACCGGCTCTACGGCGGTGACCAGGAACACCGCATCAAGCAGGAGATTCTAGCCGGCATCGGCGGGGTGCGGGCGATCCGCGCGTTCACCGCCATCGAGGGGCGCCCGGCCCCCGAGGTGTTTCACATGAACGAAGGCCACGCCGGGTTCCTCGGCGCCGAACGCATCCGGGAGTTGGTCACCGACGCGGGCCTCGATTACGACACCGCACTGACGGTGGTGCGATCCAGCACGGTCTTCACCACCCACACCCCGGTCCCCGCCGGCATCGACCGGTTCCCGGTGGAGATGGTGCAGCGGTATTTCGACGACGAAGGCAGCCGCGTGACCACGCTGCTGCCGGGCGTACCGACCCAGCGGATCCTCGCACTGGGCGCTGAGGACGACCCGACGAAATTCAACATGGCCCATATGGGCCTGCGGTTGGCGCAGCGGGCCAACGGGGTGTCGTTGCTGCACGGCGAGGTGAGCCGGGCGATGTTCAACGAGCTCTGGCCGGGTTTCGACCCCGAGGAGGTGCCGATCGGGTCGATCACCAACGGCGTGCATGCGCGCACCTGGGCCGCCCCGCAGTGGCTGCAGCTGGGCCGCGAGCTGGCCGGATCGGACTCATTCAGCGAGCCGGCGGTGTGGTTGCGGCTGCAGCAGGTCGACGCCGGGCATCTGTGGTGGATCCGGTCCCAGCTGCGCGAGCTGCTGGTCGAGGACGTCCGGGCCCGGCTCCGCCAGTCGTGGCTGGAGCGGGGCGCATCCGAAGCCGAATTAGGTTGGATTGCAAAGGCTTTCGATCCGAATGTGCTCACGGTCGGCTTCGCCCGGCGAGTCCCGACGTACAAGCGGCTGACATTGATGCTGCGCGATCCCAGCCGGCTGGAACGCCTCCTGCTCGACGAGGAACGCCCGGTTCAGCTGATCGTCGCCGGCAAGTCGCACCCGGCCGACGACGGCGGCAAAGCGCTGATCCAGCAGGTGGTGCGATTCGCGGACCGGCCAGAGGTGCGGCATCGCATCGCCTTCCTGCCGAACTACGACATGTCGATGGCGCGGTTGCTGTACTGGGGCTGCGACGTGTGGCTGAACAACCCGCTGCGGCCGCTGGAGGCGTGCGGCACCTCCGGCATGAAGAGCGCGCTCAACGGCGGGCTGAACCTGTCCATCCGCGACGGCTGGTGGGACGAATGGTACGACGGCGAAAACGGTTGGGAGATACCGTCTGCCGATGGCGTCATCGATGAGGACCGGCGCGACGACCTGGAGGCCACCGCGCTCTACAACCTGCTGGAGCAGGCGGTGGCGCCGAAGTTCTACGAGCGCGACGAGCACGGGGTGCCGCCGCGCTGGATCGAGATGGTGCGCCACACCCTGCAGACGCTGGGTCCCAAGGTGCTCGCTTCGCGGATGGTCACTGACTACGTCGAGCACTACTACACCCCGGCGACGCAGTCGCGGCGCAAAACCATCGCCGAGGGCACGTTCGAACCGGCTCGCGAACTGACCGCGTACCGGCGGCGGGCCGAGGAGGCGTGGCCGCGGATCGTCGTCACCGATGTCGACAGCACCGGACTGCCCGACACTCCACTGCTCGGGTCGAAGCTGACGTTGACCGCCACGGTCCAGTTGGCCGGGCTGGCACCCGACGAGGTGACCGTGCAAGCGGTGCTGGGCCGGGTCGACAGTGGCGATGAGCTACTGGACCCACACACCGTCGAGATGACGTACACCGGCAGCGCCGAGGGCGGCAACCAGGTCTTCTCCACGACGACGCCGCTGCCGCTGGCCGGGGCGCTGGGCTACACGGTGCGGGTACTGCCGCGTCATCCGTTGCTGGCGAACAGCAACGAGCTCGGCCTCGTCACGCTGGCCTGACAACCCCGCGAGCAGACGCGAAGTCGCACGTTCTCACGGAGAATCGTGCGACTTCGCGTCTGCTCGCGCCAGCGCGGGGGAGTCGCGCAGTCGGCGCAGCGCGGCGCGGACCTGCTCGGTGTTGGTGGTCTGCCAGAACGGTGGCAGCGACGCCCGCAGGTAGTCGCCGTACCGCGCCGTCACCATGCGCGAGTCCAGCACCGCGACCACACCGCGGTCAGACACCCGGCGCAGCAGCCGGCCAGAACCCTGCGCCAGCAACAGCGCCGCATGGCTGGCCGCCACCGCCATGAACCCGTTGCCGCCGCGCGCGGCCACCGCACGCTGGCGCGCGCTCAGCAGTGGGTCGTCGGGACGGGGGAACGGGATGCGATCGATCAGCACCAGGGACAGCGACGGACCCGGGACGTCGACGCCTTGCCACAGTGACAACGTCCCGAACAGCGATGTCTCGGGGTCGTCGGCGAATTGCTCGACCAGTGCCGAGGTGCTGTCGTCGCCCTGACACAACACCGGGGTGGACAGCCGCTCGCGCATCGCCTCGGCCGCCGCCCGGGCCGCGCGCATCGACGAGAAGAGGCCCAGGGTGCGCCCGCCCGCGGCGGTGACCAGCTCCGCGATCTCGGTCAGTTGTTCGGCCGTGCCGGTGCCCTCGCGGCCCGGTGGCGGCAGGTGCGCGGCGACGTAGAGGATGCCTGACTTGGCGTGGCTGAACGGCGACCCCACATCGACGCCGCGCCACGCCGCTTCCGCGCCGGTCAGGCCCCACGCCTGGGCCATCGCGTCGAAGGCTCCACCGACCGTCAGGGTCGCCGAGGTCAGCACCGTCGTGGCACGCGAGAACACCTTGCTGGCAAGCAGTTCGGCGACCGACAGCGGCGCCACCCGCAGCACGGCGCGCGGCGAACCCCGGTTCTCTTCGTGATCCAGCCACACGATGTCGGTGCGGTCGGGGATGGCCGGTCCGAACGAATCGAGGATCCGCGCCGCGGTGTCGGAGATCTCGATCAGCGCCGAGGCAGCTTCCGCGCGCGCCGCGGCCGCCCGCGCGTCGCTGGTGCTTTCGATCGCCGACCGGGCCGCGTTGGCGGCATCGCGCAACGCTGCCAGGTACGTCGCCAGCTCGTCGTCGAGGTGGTCGATGCGGCCGGGCTGCGCGTCGTGGATCGCGGAGGAGAAGGTGGCCGAGGCTGCCTCCAGGCGATCGACCAGTTCCGGACCCACCAGCCTGCCCAGCCGCCGGGCGGCCACTCCCAGCGCCGCCGACGTCAGCTCGGCGGTAGCCACCGAGGTCACCCGGTCGGCCAGTTCGTGCGCTTCGTCGACCACCAGCAAGGAGTGTTCGGGCAGCACCGCGGAGTCAGACACCGCGTCGATTGCCAGCAGCGCGTGGTTGGTGACGACGACATCGGCGGTTCCGGCGCGCGCCCGGGCCCGCTCCGAGAAACACTCCGAGCCGAACGAACAGCGTGCCACCCCGATACATTCGCGCGCCGAAACGCTGACCTGAGACCAGGACCGGTCCTGCACACCGGGCTTCAGGTCGTCACGGTCGCCGGTCTCGGTTTCGGCCGACCATTCGGTGAGACGTTGCACGTCGCGGCCCAGCGCCGTGACCGCCATCGGGTTGAACAATTCCTCCTGCGGCCGATCGTCGGTGTCGTCGGCCGCGCTGCCGTTGTGAATCTTGTTCAAGCACAGGTAATTTCGACGCCCCTTCAGCAACGCGAAGGTCGGCCTGCGGGGCAAGGCGCCGGCCAGCGAATCGGCGAGCCGGGGCAGGTCGCGGTCGACGAGTTGGCGCTGCAGTGCGATCGTGGCGGTCGACACGACCACCGGTGCGTCGTCCTCGACCGCCCGGACGATCGAGGGAACCAGGTACGCCAACGACTTTCCGGTGCCGGTGCCCGCTTGCACGACCAGGTGCTCACCCGTTTCAAACGCCCGCGCCACCTCGGTGGCCATGTCCACCTGACCGGGGCGTTCGCTACCGCCGAGCGCGGCTACCGCGATCGCCAGCAACTCGGGGACAGACTCGCTCACGGCTCAGACCGGAATGGTTTGCGTCGGGATCGCCGGATCGCCGGGGGACAGCGCCAGCCCCTCCCACGGCAGGCTGCGCAACCCCGACGCCACCAACTCCCGCGCCATCGTCAAGTCATTGTCGACCAGGATCTCGCCGCCGCGGACGAGCGACGTCGTCAGCGCCCGGTGCGGCCCGGTGACCGACGGTGGCCGCCCGAAGGGATGCACGACCTCCTCGGTGACGGTGCCGGTGGGCCGGGACAGCCGCAGCGCCGCTTTGCGGCCGCCGTGCGACCCCTTCTGGCTACTGCGCTTCTGCACCGCGATTCCATCCACCTCCACCAGTTTGTAGACCATGCTCGCCGTCGGTGCGCCCGAGCCGGTGACCAACGAGGTACCGACGCCGTAACTGTCCACGGGTGCGGCCAGTAGCCCGGCGATGGCGAACTCGTCGAGATCGCTGGACAGCACGATGCGCGTGTTGGGCGCACCCAGTTCGTCGAGCTGGGCGCGCACCTGGTGGGCCAACACCGCGAGGTCGCCGGAGTCGATCCGGACGGCACCCAGGTCCGGACCTGCGGCCGCCACCGCGTTGGCCACTCCCGTGGTCACGTCGTAAGTATCGACCAACAGCGTGGTGCCGGGCCCCAGCGCTGCGACTTGCGCGCGGAATGCCGCCAACTCGTCGGGCCCCTGATCGGTGGTGTGCACCATGGTGAACGCGTGCGCGGCGGTGCCCACCGACGGCACCCCGTACCGGCGTTGGGCCTCGAGATTGGATGTGCCGGCGAAACCGGCGATGTAGGCGGCTCGCGCGGCCGCGACCGCGGCCTGCTCATGGGTGCGCCGCGAGCCCATCTCGATCACCGGGCGATCCCCGGCCGCGCTGACCATGCGTGCCGCCGCCGACGCGATCGCCGTGTCGTGGTTGAAGATCGACAGGATCAGGGTCTCGAGCAGCACGCACTCCGCGAAGCTGCCGTGCACCGACAACACCGGCGAATGCGGGAAGTACAGCTCGCCCTCGGCGTAGCCGTCGATGTCGCCGCGGAAGCGGAATTCCCGTAGATACTGCACCGTGTCGGCGTCGAGGAACTCCGACAACAAGTCACAGGCGCCGTCGTCAAACCTGAACTGCGGCAGGGTTTCCAGCAGTCGTCCGGTTCCGGCGACCACCCCGTAGCGCCGGCCCGGCGGAAGCCGCCGCGCGAACACTTCCCAGCTGGTGCGACGGTGCGCCGTGCCGTCGCGCAGGGCCGCGGCCAGCATGGTCAACTCGTATTTGTCGGTCAGCAGCCCAGCAAGTACCGAGTCGTTCACATCGCAAAGGTATCGGCTGGCTGCAATGTAAGCCTGGCTCGGTATCCTTAGCGCCATGGTTGTAGCGATCGCGCCGGCCAAGCCAGGCAGCACCGGACAACGGGAATCCGCTCCGGTCGAAGCTACGACGAGTCCGTGGGTGACCATCGTCTGGGACGACCCCGTGAACTTGATGACCTACGTGACGTACGTCTTTCAGAAGTTGTTCGGTTACAGCGAGCCGCATGCCACCAAACTGATGCTGCAGGTGCACAACGAAGGAAAGGCCGTGGTGTCCTCGGGCAGTCGGGAGTCGATGGAGGTCGACGTGTCCAAGCTGCATGCCGCCGGGTTGTGGGCGACCATGCAGCAGGACCGCTGAGTCCTGATAGTGCGCAAATGGAAGCGCGTCGAAACCCGCAACGGACCTCGTTTCCGGTCGTCGCTGGCCCCGCATGAGGCGGCTCTGCTCCAGAACCTGGTGAGTGCGATGGTCGGTTTGCTCGACGAGCGGCAGGCAACGTCGCCGTCCGACGAACTCGAGGAGATCACCGGCATCAAGACCGGGCATTCCGAGCGCCCGGCCGACACGACGCTCGGCCGGCTGCTGCCGGACTTCTACCGCAACGACGAGGGCGATCCGCTGACTCTCGAGGCTTCGGAAGCCCTCAACTCCGCGCTGCGCAGCCTGCACGAGCCGGAAATCATCGACGCCAAACGCGTTGCGGCGCAACAGTTGCTAGATACCTTGCCGGCCAACGGCGGACGGTTCGAACTGACGGAGGACAGCGCCAACGCCTGGATCTCGGCCGTCAACGACCTGCGGCTGACGTTGGGAGTCATGCTCGAGATCGGGCCACAGGGCCCGGAGCGGTTGCCTGCCGACCACCCGTTGGCCGCGCATTTCGATGTCTATCAATGGTTGACGGTGTTGCAGGAATACCTCGTGCTGGTGCTGATGGGGCCACGATGATCCCTGAAGAAAAAGGCAGGACGGCCGGATGAGTTCCATCACCGACGTCGCCGGTATCCGGGTCGGCCATCACCAGCGGTTGGATCCGGATGCGTCCCTCGGCGGTGGATGGGCTTGCGGCGTCACCGTAGTGCTGCCGCCGCCGGGCACCGTCGGTGCGGTGGATTGCCGCGGCGGTGCGCCGGGGACCCGGGAGACCGATCTGCTGGACCCGGTCAACAGCGTGCGCTACGTAGACGCCGTGTTGCTGGCCGGCGGCAGCGCGTTCGGTCTTGCCGCGGCTGACGGCGTGATGCGCTGGCTCGAGGAACAGCAGCGCGGCGTGGCCATGGGTGACGGTGTAGTGCCGATCGTGCCGGGTGCGGTGATCTTCGACCTTCCGGTCGGCGGCTGGGATTGCCGGCCGACGGCCGAGTTCGGTTACGCGGCCTGCGCGGCGGCCGACGCGTCCGGCGACGCGGCGCCGGTGTCCGTCGGGACGGTCGGTGCCGGGGTCGGGGCGCGCGTCGGGGTGCTCAAAGGCGGCGTGGGGACGGCGTCGGTCACCCTGCCCTCCGGCGTGACCGTCGGCGCGCTGGCCGTGGTCAACGCCGCCGGCGAAGCCATCGACACGGCCGCCGGGTTGCCCTGGATGGCCGAGCTGATCAATGAATTCGCCCTTGCACCACCACCGTTCGAGCAGATCGAGGCGCTGGCGCAATTGCCGTCCCCGTTGAGCGAGCTGAACACCACCATCGCGGTGGTGGCGACGGATGCGGCGCTGAGCCCGGCGGCGTGCCGGCGGGTCGCAATCGCCGCACACGATGGTCTGGCCCGGACGCTGCGGCCCGCTCACACTCCGCTGGACGGCGACACCGTGTTCGCTCTGGCCACCGGTGCCATCGAGGTGCCCCCTTCGGCCAAGACCCCGGCGGCGCTGTCGCCCGAGACCGGGTTGCTCACCGTGATCGGCGCGGCCGCGGCCGACTGCCTGGCCCGGGCGGTGCTCGACGGAGTCATCGCCGCGGAGTCGGTGGCCGCGATACCGGCATACCGGGATGTGCTGCCGGGTGCGTTCGGGCCGTGAAGGCGCTGCGGTGCTGGTGATCCGCGCCGACCTGGTTGAGGCGATGGTCGCCCATGCCCGCCGCGACCACCCCGACGAAGCCTGCGGTGTGCTCGCCGGCCCGGATGGCTCCGATCGGCCGGAGCGGCACATTCCGATGGCCAACGCGGAACGCTGCCCGACGTTCTACCGCTTCGATTCGAGCGAGCAACTCTCCGTGTGGCGGGCCATGGAACGTGCGCGCGAGGTGCCTGTCGTCATCTATCACTCGCATCCGGGGTCCGAGGCGTATCCGAGTCGCACGGATATCGAGTTGGCGGCCGAACCGGATGCGCACTACGTGGTTGTGTCCACCCGCGATCCGCACCGGCACGAGCTGCGCAGCTACCGCATTGTCAACGGTGCCGTAAGCGAGGAACCTGTTGACATCGTCGAGCAGTACTGAGCCGCCATAGAAAGGCCAGCATGACCGTCACCGTGTCCATTCCGACCATCCTGCGACCCCACACCGGTGGCGAGAAGCGCGTCTCGGCCAGCGGCGACACGGTGGGTGACGTCATCAAAGACCTGGAGGCCAACTACTCGGGCATCTCCGATCGACTCATCGATAACGGCCGGTTGCACCGGTTCGTGAACATCTATGTGAACGACGAGGATGTCCGGTTCTCGGGCGGCTTGGACACTGCTGTCGCCGACGGCGACTCGGTCACGATCCTGCCCGCGGTCGCGGGCGGGTAGCGGCGTTAACTACCGGTAGCCTGGACGTTTGGGGCAAGGGATGAGGAGCAGCGGCGCAGATGAATAAGCGCGTTCCGGCGACCCAGTCGGACAAGAAGCCGGGCTGGGTGATCGGCGCGACGACGATCATCACCTTCGTCGCTCTGTTGTACGTCGTCGAGCTGATCGATCAACTCAGCGGCGGCCGGCTGGACCGCAACGGCATCCGTCCCCTGACCACCGATGGCTTGTGGGGCATCGTCTTCGCCCCGGTCCTGCATGCGAACTGGCAACACCTGATCGCCAACACCGTGCCGATGCTGGTGCTGGGCTTCCTGATGACGCTGGCGGGTTTGTCGCGGTTCGTCTGGGCGACCGCGATCATCTGGATCCTGGGCGGCTTCGGGACCTGGCTGATCGGCAACGTCGGCAGCAGCTGCGGCCCGACCGACCACATCGGCGCGTCGGGGCTGATCTTCGGCTGGCTCGCCTTCCTACTGGTGTTCGGCATTTTCGTCCGTCACGCGTGGGACATCATCATCGGCCTGGTCGTGCTGTTCGTCTACGGGGGCGTGCTGCTCGGCGCCCTGCCCGTCCTCGGTGTCTGCGGGGGCGTGTCCTGGCAGGGCCACTTGTGTGGTGCGATCGCCGGCGTGGTGGCCGCGTATCTGTTGTCGGCGCCCGAGCGCAAAGCCCGTGAGCGGAAAAAGGCTCACCGCTCGCCGCACCTGAAGACATGAGTTCGCCGCTGGCTCCCATCGGAGTGTTCGATTCCGGCGTCGGAGGGCTCACGGTCGCGCGGGCGATCATCGACCAACTGCCCGACGAGGACATCATCTACGTCGGCGACACGGGCAACGGCCCGTACGGTCCGCTGGCCATACCGGAGATCCGCGCCCACGCGCTGGCCATCGGCGACGATCTGGTCAGCCGCGGCGTCAAGGCATTGGTGATCGCGTGCAACTCCGCTTCCGCGGCTTGCCTGCGGGATGCGCGCGAACGGTACGACGTGCCGGTCGTCGAAGTGATCCTGCCGGCGGTCCGCCGCGCGGTTGCTGCAACCCGCAACGGTCGCATCGGGGTGATCGGCACGCGGGCGACCATCACCTCGCACGCCTACCAGGACGCGTTCGCCGCCGCGCGCGACACCGAGATCACCGCGGTGGCCTGCCCCCGGTTCGTCGACTTCGTCGAGCGCGGCGTCACCAGCGGAAGGCAGGTGCTGGGTCTGGCCGAGGGGTACCTGGAGCCGCTGCAGCGCGCCGAGGTGGACACCCTGGTGCTGGGTTGCACGCACTACCCGTTGCTGTCCGGACTGATCCAGCTCGTGATGGGCGAGGACGTCACGCTGGTCTCCAGCGCTGAGGAGACCGCCAAGCAGCTCCTGCGCGTCCTCACCGAACGCGACCTGCTGCACCCCCACCCGGACGATCCCGGCGCCGCCCCGCCGTCCAGGGTGTTCGAGGCCACCGGCGACCCCGAGGCGTTCACCAAACTCGCCTCCCGATTCCTCGGGCCCGCGGTCGTCGGCGTGGGCCCCGCTCGCCAGGTTCCCGTCTTGTGAAAAAGCCGACGATTCTGATGGTCCAATGCGGCGATGTTTTCCCCATCGTGGTAAGCGGCATGGCACAGTGGTGTCCGTGCGACTAACCGTGCTCGGATGCTCCGGCAGCGTCGTGGGTCCGGATTCGCCCGCGTCGGGTTATCTGCTTCGGGCACCGGACACTCCGCCGCTTGTGATCGACTTCGGCGGGGGTGTGCTGGGGGCGCTGCAACGTCATGCCGATCCCGGTTCGGTCCATGTGTTGCTGTCGCATCTGCACGCCGACCACTGCCTGGACGTGCCGGGCTTGTTCGTCTGGCGGCGATACCACCCGACCGCGAAGCCGAACGGTAAGGCTTTGCTGTACGGCCCGAGCGACACCTGGTCGCGGCTGGGCGCGGCCTCGTCTCCGTACGGCGGCGAGATCGACGATTGCTCGGACATCTTCGATGTGCGGCACTGGGTCGACGGCGAAGCGGTGGACATCGGCGCGCTGAGCGTGCTGCCCCGGGTCGTCGCGCATCCCACTGAATCGTTCGGACTGCGTTTCACCGATCCGAGTGGAGCCTCGCTGGTCTACAGCGGGGATACCGGTGAATGCGACCAACTCGTGGAATTGGCCCGCGGCGCGGACGTCTTCCTGTGCGAGGCCTCGTGGACCGACTCGCCGAAGCATCCGCCCGCCCTGCATCTGTCTGGCACCGAAGCTGGTCGGGCAGCGGCACGGGCCGGCGTGCGGGAACTGCTGTTGACACACATTCCGCCGTGGACTTCTCGCGAGGACGTCATCAGCGAGGCCAAGGCCGAGTTCGACGGGCCCGTGCACGCGGTCGTGCCCGGCGAGACCATCGAAGTCCGGCGGGCTGGCTGAGGCTGCGCACACTGTTTCGAGTGCGCGGTGGCCGCGCGATTTCCGGCGGATCGCCGCAGTGATCGCACACCGAAAGCAGTCGTCGCACACTCAATGCCGTTCGGTGCGCGTTGGCTGCCCGGCGATAGGGTAGGTGTCGTGTCCAAAAGAGAAGACGGCCGCCTCGACGACGAGCTTCGCCCGGTAACCATCACCCGCGGTTTCACCGACCATCCGGCGGGTTCGGTGCTTATCGAATTCGGCGGCACGAAGGTCATGTGCACCGCCAGCGTCACCGAAGGGGTGCCGCGCTGGCGCAGGGGATCTGGCCTGGGTTGGCTCACCGCGGAGTACGCGATGCTGCCGTCGGCCACCCACACCCGGTCGGACCGGGAGTCCGTCAAGGGCCGCGTCGGCGGGCGCACGCAGGAGATCAGCCGGTTGGTCGGTCGGTCGCTGCGGGCGTGCATCGATCTGGCTGCGCTGGGTGAGAACACCATTGCCGTCGACTGCGACGTGCTGCAGGCCGACGGCGGTACCCGCACGGCCGCGATCACCGGCGCCTACGTCGCGCTGGCTGACGCCGTCACGTACCTGTCGGCAGCCGGCAAGCTGTCCGATCCCCGGCCGCTCTCGTGCGCGATCGCGGCGGTGAGCGTTGGTGTGGTGGACGGACGGGTCCGCGTCGATCTGCCCTACGAGGAGGACTCGCGCGCCGAGGTCGACATGAACGTCGTCGCCACGGACACCGGCACGCTGGTCGAGGTGCAAGGCACCGGCGAGGGCGCGACCTTCCCGCGGTCGACCCTGGACAAGCTGCTCGACATGGCGCTGGGGGCCTGCGAGAAGTTGTTCGCCGCCCAGCGCGAAGCGTTGGCGCTGCCGTACCCGGGCGTGCTGCCCGAGGGGCCGAAGGGGCAGAAAGCGTTCGGAAGCTGACCGTGTCCGAGGGTGATGACCCGCATCGCCCGGCTGCGCCGGGCTTGCGATCATCGGTGCCGGACGGTGATGACCCGCATCGCCCGGCTGCGCCGGGCTTGCGATCATCACGAGTCTTGGTGGCTAGCCGCAACCGCAAGAAGCTGGCCGAGTTGCAGCGGGTGCTGGACGGCGCTGGCCTGTCAGGTGTGACGCTGGTGTCGCTGGATGACGTCGCGCCCTTCGACGAGGCGCCGGAGACCGGCGCGACGTTCGAGGACAACGCCCTGGCCAAGGCGCGTGACGCGTTCGCCGCAACCGGATTGCCCAGCGTCGCCGACGACTCCGGTTTGGAGGTCGCCGCGTTGAACGGCATGCCCGGCGTGCTGTCCGCGCGCTGGTCGGGCAGGCACGGCGACGACGCCGCCAACACCGCGCTGCTATTGGCCCAGTTGCGCGACGTGCCCGACGAGCGGCGCGGCGCGGCGTTCGTCTCGGCCTGCGCGCTGGTCTCCGATGCCCATGAGGTGGTGGTGCGCGGCGAGTGGCCCGGGACGATCGCCCACGAGCCGCACGGCGACGGCGGGTTCGGCTACGACCCGGTCTTTCTTCCCGCCGAAGCCGACGCCGACGGCCGGACGGCCGCGCAACTCAGCCCGGCGGAGAAAGACGCGGTGTCGCACCGCGGTCGCGCGCTGGCCCTGTTGTTGCCGGCGCTGCGGGCGCTGTAAATCAGACCGGGAAGCTGGCCTTGACCTCTTTGGTCTGCCGGTGTTCCACGATGAGGCCGAGCAGCGGGATGGTGCCGGCGAGCAGTACGCCAATGGTCTTGCCGATCGGCCACCGGACCTTGATCGCAAGGTTGAACGCGGCCAGCACGTACACGAAGTACACCCAACCGTGCACGACTTCGATCCACCGGATTTCGCGGTGGTAGACCAAGTGCGAGACGACCTCTCCGCACAGCACGATCAGCCAGATACCCGTCGTCCACGCCATCACCCGATACGCCAGCAACGCAGTGCGGATCTTGTCGGCGGGGAACGCCGAAGCGCTGCGCTCGGGCGTCTCGGGTGTGCTCATGCGGTCGTCCTTTTCTGCTGTGCAGCATCGTCTTTGGCGAGCTCGGCCAGGTAGGCGTTGTACTCGCGCAGCGCGGGATCGTCGGGTTGTTGCGGTTCGGGTTTCGGCCGTTCGGGAAGCAGGCCGGGAGGAATCTCGGTGACGGTGTCGCGCGGGGCGGGCGCGACGTCTTCGTAGCGGACGAATTTACGGTACGCATAGACGCAGAACGCGGCGAACATGGGCCATTGCAGGGCGTAGCCGAGGTTCTGGTAGTCGCCCGACACCGACTGGAATCGGGTCCACTGCCACCAGCCCAGCGCCAGGCATCCGCACGCCGCAAAGACGACCAGCGCTATCGCTGCGGGTCGGCGGCGTCTCGTGCGGACCGGGGTGGACACCTTACGACGGTACCGCGTGGGAGTTCTCCGGCGGCCCTGAGCGGGCGCTCATGACTTGGGACCGACGAACTCGTCCAGGCGCGCCACCGCGGCCTTGCGGTAGACCGCGATGCAGTACTGACTTGGCCGCGTCCACGGAATATCGAGCTGGTCGAGGGCTCCACAGAAGAGCGCGCGGATATCGTCGGATCGATTAGAGAAGTGGTATCGAATGCTTAGCACACCACGGTCGTTGGCGACGACGCGACAGCCGTCACTATCGATCAGACCTCGAACGAATTGTTCTGGCGCTTGACTGACGAGGACTTGCTGCCAAGGCTCCAGCCGAATTGGCCGAAGATGCTTCATGCCAGGGCCATGTTGCGGCAAGAGACAGGGCCAATGGCGGGAGTAGTGCGAAACGTCCACGCACCCATAGCTGCGTGGATGGATCGAGGCGTGTTGTCCTGGGAAGAGAGCATCGATTGCGGCACGACAGCGATCAATGATGCGCGGGTACTTCTTATCCAGGGTGATCCTGAGACGCCATACACGGGTGCTCTTTGAAATACAACCATCACCGAGGTACAGACCGAGCAGGTAGCAGTAGTGCATGGGCGGCAGCGTGGCTAGATCGTGGTCCATACGACAATCCGCCGAACCAGCGTGAACCCTTCGACGCACTTGAAGCCCGCAGAAACGCCAGTCGTGCACTGTCCTGCGGGGAATGCCAGTGTGTCTCGCAATAGCGCAATCGTTCATACCCGCGGCGATTAGACGCTGCACGGCGTCGAACTCCTCAGCTGATCGCACTGGCGAGCCCTTCTGGTCGGGTAACGCTGAATGCACACCCTATGGGGGGCCACTGACACTCTCGCCAGCAAGCAGAGCGGTACGATCAGGCAACGCAGCGGGCGTGATGAAATTGGCATACATGCCGGCTTTAGGTGCCGGTGCTCGTGAGAGCGTGTGGGTTCGAGTCCCACCGCCCGCACCCAAACACACTAAGCGTTTCGCTCATTTCAGCGAACGGGTGTTTATCGAAAGCCCGGATCGGGAAGTGGATACCTACCGTGCTTCAACCGTCTCACGGAAGTTTCCGACAACCCTTGGGGAAGAACTATGGGTTCGACACTTCGCAGTGTCTTGCAATGGAGCAAAGCGCCCGCGGAAGGCGTTTCAACAGCGTCGACGCACTGGGCGAACGTGGCACGGGGGCTGGCTGCCCGAGCGACCACGCCGCTGCTTCCCGATGATTACCTGAAGTTTCTCAATCCGCTCTGGTCGGCGCGCGAACTGCGAGGGCTGATTGTCGGTGTACAACCGGAAACTGAAGACTCCGCCACCGTCACGATCAAGCCGGGGTGGGGCTTCTCCGGTGACTACAAGGCCGGACAGTATGTCGGCATCGGTCTGCGCATCGACGGTCGCTGGCACTGGCGTTCGTACTCGCTGACCTCGGTTCCGCGGCGGGACAACAAGAACATCACCATCACCGTCAAGGCCACTCCCGAGGGTTTCCTGTCCACGCACCTGGTGGAGGGAGTGAAACCCGGGACCATCGTGCGGCTGGCCGCTCCGAAGGGGGATTTCGCGCTGCCCGAACCACCGCCGGAGAAGATCCTGTTCATCACGGCCGGAAGCGGTATCACCCCGGTGATGGCAATGCTGCGAACCTTTCAATCACGGGGTCAGAAGGCGGATATCGTCCACATCCACTCCGCGCCCAGCGAAGGGGACGTGATCTTCGGCGACGAGCTACGCGAACTCGAGAAATCCCAGCCCGGTTATCGACTTCATCTGCAGCTCACCGAAACTGCAGGTCACCTCGAGTTCGGCAAGCTGGCTGACATCGCGGAAGACTGGAAAGACCGCCCGGCGTGGGTCTGCGGCCCGTCCGCTCTGCTGGACGATGCTGAAAAGCTCTGGGAAAAGGCCGATCTCAGCGATCAGCTGCATATGGAGCGCTTCACCATCGCCGCTACCGACAAAGGCGGCGAAGGTGGGACTGTCACCTTCTCAATCTCGGACAAGACGATCGAGATCGACGGTGCGACTTCGCTTCTGGACGCCGGCGAGAAGGTCGGTATCCAGATGCCGTTCGGTTGCCGGATGGGTATCTGCCAGACCTGCGTACTGCCATTGGAAGCGGGACATGTCCGCGACTTCAGGTCAGGAACCGAACATCGCGAAGGTGACCGCATTCAAACTTGCATCTCCACCGCCTCCGGCGACTGCACGCTCAAAATCTGAAGGAGTATTAGATGGCCATCACCGACATCAAGGAATACGCCCACCTGACCACCGAAGACGTCGAGCAACTCGCGCAGGAGCTGGACGCGATCCGTGCCGAGGTAGAAGAGTCCCGCGGCGAGCGTGACGCGCGGTACATTCGCCGCTCCATCCAGCTGCAGCGCGCGCTGGCGGCCGGTGGTCGAATTGCGTTGTTCGCCAGTAAGAATAAGGTCGCCTGGCTGGCCGGAACCGGCATGCTCGGAATGGCCAAGATCATCGAGAACATGGAGCTCGGCCACAACATCACCCACGGGCAGTGGGACTGGATGAACGACCCGGAGATCCATTCCACCGAGTGGGAGTGGGACACCACCTGCCCGAGCGTGCAGTGGAAGCACTCGCACAATTTCGTGCACCACAAGTATACCAACGTCGTCGACCTCGACGCCGACGTCGGTTACGGCATCATGCGGGTCACGCGCGACGAGCCTTGGGAGCCTTATTATCTGGGCAACCCGATCTACAACATCCTGCTCGGCACGCTGTTCGAGTGGGGCGTCGCGTTGCACCACATCGAGTCGAAGAAGCTTCGGAAGAAGGAGAAGACCTGGGCGGAGGCGCGCAAGGACCTGCGCGTGATCGGCACGAAGGTCGCCAAGCAGGCCGGTAAGGACTATTTGGTGTTCCCGGCGCTGACGGGCCGCAATTGGAAGCAGACCATGAAGGCCAATTTCGTGGCCAACCTGATCCGCAACTACTGGTCCTACATGGTCATCTTCTGCGGCCACTTCCCCGACGGCGCAGAGAAATTCACCGTCGAGGAGTTCGAGAACGAGACGCAGGGGGAGTGGTACCTACGCCAGATGCTGGGATCGGCGAATTTCAACGCCGGACCGGTGATGGCTTTTATCAGCGGCAACCTGTGCTATCAGATCGAACATCATCTGTTCCCGGACCTGCCCAGCAACCGCTATGCCGAGATCTCGGTGCGTGTCCGTGAGCTGTGCGACAAGTACGATCTGCCCTATACAACGGGATCCCTTGGCCGCCAGTATTTTCAGTCGTTCTGGACGATTTTGAAGCTGGCGTTGCCGGACCGCATGCTCAAGGCGACATCCGACGACGCGCCGGAAACGCGCTCGGAACTGAAGTTTCGCGTGCGCGCCGGCCTGAAGGAGAGCTTCGTTGATCCCGAGACAGGCCGACGCCGCGGTTTGCGCACCGCATTGCGCGAATTGCGTTCGACCGCAGCCTAACCGGTGCCGCGGCCAGTCTTCTGCTGCAGCTCGTCGATCAGTGCGGACGCCTGGGCTTTGGTCAGGTCGTCCGGGACGTCGGCGCCGGCCTCCTGAGCCAAGGTTTGCACATAACTGCGTTGGGGGCCGGTCATCGGTTCGTCGCCGGTGACCCAGTCGGCGGGATCCTTCTCCGGATTCTCCTGCGGCGCCTGCAGTGCTTCGTTGTTCGTCATGTTTGTCACCTCCGCACACCCGGATAGCCATCGCACAAACTTTCGAAACCTGCGGACCGGCGGTGAATCGATACCATCGGTGTCGGCGTAATGCCCTTGAACTGACGGGAGATCACGTGTCGATTGCACAACGCGAGCGGGCCGCGCTGGTGGAGACCATCCGGGCCGCGGGGCCCGAGGCGCCCACGCTGTGTGAAGGGTGGAAAACCCGCGATTTGGCGGCTCATCTGGTGATCAGGGAGTATCGGCTGGACGCCGCCCCCGGCATCCTCATCCCGTTCTTCGCAAGACACACCGAGAAGGTGCAGACCGAGGTCGCCCAGCACACCGGATGGGACGAGCTGGTGGACAAGGTCGCCTCCGGTCCTCCCGTCTACTCGCCGTTCAAGGTGCTCGACCCGCTGATCAACGTGGCGGAGATGTTCATCCACCACGAGGATGTTCGCCGCGCAGCCGCAAGCTGGGAGCCCCGCGAGCTCGAGCCCGGCCTGAAAAACAGACTGGCACGGACGGTGCCGCTGATGGGGCGGCTCACCTTGGCGAAGGTCCCCGGGCGGGTTGCGCTGCGCACCGCTGGCGGCAAGACGCTGCTGACCGCCGGGAACGGGCCGGCTGTCACGGTCACTGGTGAGCCCGAGGAACTGCTGCTGTTCGCCGTGGGCCGAGCGGCCCGGGTCGATTTCGACGGTGACGAGTCGGCGGTGCAGGCCGTCCGGGAAGCGCCGAAGGGCTTCTAGGCCTCTTAGGGCCGCGTGTACGGAAGCCGATGCCGTATGCCTTACAGTCTCCTACGTGGCTCGTAACCTGGCTGGAGGCGTGTGGTGAGTGCCGTGTCTTCAATCCCGCGCTACCCCACCGACGTCACTGCCGAGTGGTTGTCAATGGTGCTCAGCCGCCGCGGCACATCGGCTGAGGTTGCCGACGCTGAGGTGGTCGCTATCGGTACCGGGCAGACCGGAGCCACTTACCGGGTCACGGCCACCTACGGGTCCGATCCCGCCGGGCTGCCCCAGACGTTCGTGATCAAACTGCCCGCTCAGGATGACGCCGTGCGGGATCGGGTGGTCTTCGGTTACCGCAGCGAATGCTCCTTCTACAGCTCGGTGGCCGATCGGGTGCGGGTGCCGGTGCCGGAGTGCTACTACTGCGAGATCACCGATGATGCAATGGAATATGCGCTGCTGCTGGCCGACCAGGCACCCGCGGTGCAGGGCGATCAGATCGCGGGTTGCGGCGAGCGGGAGGCGCGGCTGTCGGTGACCGCGTTGGCCGGCCTGCACGGACCGACCTGGTGTGATCCCATCTGGCTGGATCTGCCCGGCATCGCGTTCGGGCGTCCCGATGAGGAATCGGCGAAGGGGCTCGGTGACGTCGCACAGATGAGTGCCGACATCACGCTGGAAAAGCTGGGCGACCGGATGACTGAGCAGGACCGCGAAACCTTCGGTGCCACAATGCGTATGGTGACGCCGTGGTTATTGTCCGAGCATGACCGGTACGCCCTGCTGCACGGGGATTACCGCCTGGACAACCTGTTGTTCGATCCCGAGCGCACCCGGGTGAGCGTGGTGGACTGGCAGACGCTCGGCATCGGACTCCCGACTAGGGACCTGGCGTATTTCACGGCCACCAGCCTTGACTCACAACTTCGTGCCGCCGTCGAGGCAAGCCTGGTCGACGACTACTACCAAGCGCTGCTCGGCCACGGCGTCACCGGATACGACCGCGACACCTGCTGGCGTGACTATCGCCTGGGAGTTGTTCAGGCGCCGCTGATCTCGGCGTTGGGGTTCGCGTTCGCCTCCTCAACCGACCGCGGCGACGACATGGTGCTGACCATGCTCACTCGCGGATGTCAGGCGATTCGCGACCTGGGGACCCTGGACCTGATTGGTTGATCACCCGCTCGGGAGAAGCGCCACCATCTTCTCCACCTGCTTGCGGGTGAGCACCACCGTCGACCCGTCGGGTAGACCTAGGATCCGGTCCGTCGCAACGCCATACAGCTTCAGGCGTTTGACTGCGGCGTCGACGACTTTGCGGCGAGCCCGCGCGTCCGGTGCGTTCATGATGCGGACCACCTGTGTGTCCATGCTGGCGGCGAACCCCTGAATCATGTCACCGACACCCTCGGGATCGAAGGTGTCGAACACGCCCTGCCGCACTCCCTCGGTGATCAGTTCGGTCAGCACTGGCCGGAAAAGATCCTCCCAGATAGTGACGATGCGCTGAAACAGTGGCCGGTTCTGCGGTTTCAGCAGTGAGGTCATCGCCGCGATCTGTTCCGGTGCCCCCATGGCCATTTTGACCTGATAGCTCGCCGCGAGGCCGGCGTTGAGGCGCTCCAACGCATTCTTGCCCGGCTGGGCGAAAACCGGACGCAGCGCCTCGAATGCCTGCCCGGCGCTGCGCTGCGCAAGTGCTTCGACCAGTGCCTCCTTGGACGGGAAGTAGTGATAGAAGGCGCCTTTGGACGTACCTGCGGTGGCGAGCAGATCGTTCAGGCTGACGTTTTCGTATCCGTGTTCGAGAAAGAGCGCAAGAGCCTGGTCCAGCACTTCGGCTTGGCGGACATTTTTCTGCTTGATGACGCGTGCCATTGCGGTGGCGACTCAGTCGGACTTTATCGCCCACCCCACGTAGGCGAGGTAGAGACCGCACAGGGCCAGCAGCCCGAATCCGACGCGCACACCAACGAGGGCAGGGCCAGACGGCTGCGCGGAGGATGCGGCCGCATTGACGATCAGCTGTGGCATCGCGAGCAAGACGAAGCCCCGCAGCAGTAGGAACCAACCGAACAGGGAGATGATCACGGCGGCGATGCTGCGCCAAAACTGGTGAAACGCAATGATGAACAGGCCGCCGATGAACAGCAGTGCACCCGTCATCCATGGCCACATCGGGTCGGTCGAGAAGGTGGACAGCAAACCTCTGATGCTCGCGGCCCGGATGGCGACGATCGCGGGAACCACGGCAATGAACGGCCCGAGCACCCGGGCGAATGAGCGGGTGCGCTGTGATCGGTCGATCGTGGTGACAGTAGTGCTCATGCCTCGACTCCGTGTCCTCGTGGCGGTGGCGGCTCGTCCGTCCCCAGTTAGACCACTGGTCTAATTTTAGGCCAGTGGTCTAAAAATCGCGAGTAGGTTATTCCCGACGACCTGCTTCGTGAACCAATTGCATGCGGGAAGTCAGCCCGAGCTTGCTGTAGACGTGCGTGAGATGAGTCTGCACGGTGCGCGGAGAAATGAAGAGGCGGACGCCGATCTCTTTGTTGCTGTGACCTTCCTGAGCCAGGCGAACCACCTCGAGTTCGGTCGGTGTCAGGGAATCCCATCCGCTGGCGGGTCGTTTGCGTTCCCCGCGGCCCCGTTGCGCATAGGCGACCGCCTCGTCGGCGGACAGCTTGGAACCGGCCTGCCAGGCAATACGGAATTCGTCGTCGCTTAAGGCAATACGCGCTTCATCCAGGGAAGCGAGATAGCCGGCGTCATAAACCCGGAAGCGAATGATTTCGAGTTGTTGCCGCATGGCCTGGGTTGCGCCGAACAGGCGGACCGCGTCGAGGTGACTTCCTGCGGCAACGGCCAATTGGGCGAGCGTTTCCATAAGGTCTGGCACGAAGAGGTGTGCTCCCAGCTCGACCGCCCGGGCCAAAGCATCGTGTGCGTCGCGCTCGGCTTGCCCGAATTCCCTCTGCGCAAACGCAACTCGCGCCCGGGTGGTGAGTGCGTGCGCCGAGAAGCAACCAACCCCGGCGGCGACGTCTGCGTCGGCGAAGCTGCGCGCAGATGCCAGCTCACCGCGTGCCAGTGCGACCTGGGCGGCCGGCTTGCTGGGTGTGGCAGCAATCTTGAGCCAGAACCCGTCCAGGTGCTTGCGGGCCTCCTCGCACGCGGTCCATGCCGCATCCACGTCGCCCCCGGCCAGTGCAGCCACGACGAGCGCTGAATAAACCACGCCCTGCTGGTACCGCCCGATCTCTGCAGCGCCGTCGAGCGCTTCGAGCGCGACCCTGCGCGCCTCGTCGGGCTTTCCTCGATAGGCCAGGACGTGGGCCAGGGTTGCCCGAGCGCTCACCTGCCAGATCAGCGCGTGCTCGGCGTCGGCCTCGGTCATCACCTCGCGGTGCCGCGCTTCTGCCTCGGCGGTCAGCCCGCGAGTGAGGAGCGCGTTGGACAGACACCAGCGACAGCCGCGCGAGTAATTCCGGTCGCCTATCGCGTCTGCGAGATCACGGCCTTCCGTGCCCGCTGACACGGCGGTGGCCAGGTCACCTGTGCCGACTATTGCGTTGAACGCCTTGCTGTAGAGGAGTTGGCTGAGTCGCCTGCGATCCCCGAGGTTTCTGATGAGTTCCTCAGCCTCTGTCAGATAGGGCTCCGCCGCCTCGCGATCCCGCGCGGCGAGGCGGCCGCAGGTGGTCAGCGTCCGCGCCAGGAGTGCCGGATCGTCGAGTCCGCGTGCGATTTCCAGCGCGTCCTGGGCCCATGTGAGGCTTTCAGCCTCGCGCATATTGCACAGGAACGCCTTGTCGGACAGGGCCCGAGCCTTTGCGGCGGGCGTCACGTCCGCAGACCCGGAATCAGCGTCCGCCAAAGCCGCATCGAGCCAGGCAGATCCTTCGTTGATGTAGCCGCGGGTCAACCAGAGCGGTTGTAAGGACGTGGCCAGCCCCAGCGCGCTTTCGGCGTCGCCGGTTTCTCGACTCCATGCGTACGCCGCGCGCAGATTGTCGATCTCGATCTCTGCGCGATCGAGCAGCATCGGCAGGTCGATGGCGTCCGGCATGTCCAGGGCCGCAGCCAGCCTGGTGTAGTGGTCGCGGTGTCGGTCCCGGAGAGCAGCGGCGTCAACCGATTCGGTGAGCTTCTCCTGTGCATACTGGCGGATCGTTTCCAGTAACCGGTATCGGGTTGCGTCGCCGGCTGTTTCGGCTACCACCAATGACTTGTCGACCAGCAGCGCCAAGATGTCCAGCACTTGGTGGCGGGCCAGATCGCCGTCGCTGACGACCTCCTGGGCGGTCTCGAGGTCGAAGCCGCCCAGAAAAACCGCCAACCTGCGGAACAGGACGCGCTCCGGCTGAGTCAGCAGATTGTGCGACCAGTCCACCGAGGCTTGCAGGGTCTGCTGGCGGCGCACGGCGGTTCGAGAGCCACCGGTGAGCAATCGGAACCGGTCCTGCAGTCCGTTCAGGATGTCGTGCGGCGTCAGGGCGCGCACCCGCGCCGCAGCCAATTCGATGGCCAGCGGCATACCGTCTAAGCGGCGGCATATCTCGACTACCGCCGCCGCGTTGTCGTCGTCGATAGCGAAGCCTGGGCGGGCTTGTGCTGCCCGATCGGCGAACAGACGGACGGCGTCGTCGGACAGCGATAACGACGGCACCCGCCATGTCACCTCGCCGGTCAAACCGATCGGCTCGCGGCTGGTGCACAGCACCCGCAGTCGCGGACAGCCGCCCGCCAACGAGGTGAGCAGCGTTGCGGTGGAATCGAGCAGGTGCTCGCAATTGTCCAACACGACAAGCACATTCCGATTTCCGATGTGCTGCAGCAGGCTGTGCTGCGGTGAGCGTCCCGGCTGATCCGGCAGGCCGAGCGCGCGTGCGACCGTCGCGGCGACCAGGTCTGGGTCGGTGACCGGCGCCAGGTCGGCCCACCAGGTCCCGTCGCCGAAGTCAGCCACGGCCAGTGTCGCAACCTGCAGGGCCAGTCGGGTCTTGCCGACGCCGCCCGCGCCGGTCAGCGTCACCAGGCGGTTGTCCGCCAGAACCGCACGCACCTCGGCTATCTCCGCGGTCCGCCCTACGAAGCTGGTCAGCTGAGGTGGGAGATGTTGGGCGACAACCGTTTCCCGCAGCCGCAGCGGTGCAAAATCGTTGCACAGGTCGGGATGACACAGCTGGACAACGCGTTCCGGGCGGGACAGGTCGCGCAGCGGGTGACTGCCCAAGTCGGTCAGCCACGCATCTGTTGGAGGGCAGTCCGCGATGAGGTCGCTGGTGACGCCGGACAGTACGGTCTGGCCGCCGTGTGCCAGTTCGCGCAGCCGGGCAGTCCGATTGATCGCGGGTCCGACGTAGTTGTTCTCGTCACGCAACTGCACCTCGCCGGTGTGCACTCCGATGCGCAGCCGCAGCGGCGCCAGGGCGGCCCGCTGCAGCGCGAGTGCGCAGGCTACCGCGCTCGACGCGCGGTCGAACGCGACCACGAAGCTGTCGCCTTCGCCCTGTTCGACGGGACGAACGCCGTGGTGCGCTGACACCAGCCGGTCCAGCGTGCGATCAAGGTTGGCGATCGCGGCGGTCATGTCGTCCGGACTCGACTGCCACAACTGCGTCGAGCCCTCGACATCGGCCAGTAGCAGGGTGACGGTGCCGGTCGGCAACGGCTCGTTCATGTCCGTACCGCTCCACTCCACAGACCTGGCCTGTGCCCGAGGATTGCGTTCGTTCATGTTAGCCAGCATGTGGGAGACACGGGAGAAGAACATCGGCGCATGCGCGTAGATCTACGCTGAGACACCGAAGAAGTCGATCTCTTGTCAGGTTGGGCGGGCGTCACCCGGCAGTCGACGGGGGAGTGGTTTTCCGGGCGGGCGTAGCGTCCGTTAGCGCTGTGCCGCCTTGACGAGGTTGGACCCGATGATCAGTTGCTGAATCTCGCTGGTGCCCTCATACAGTCGTAGCAGGCGCACATCCCGATAGATGCGTTCGACGGGAACACCGCGCATGTAGCCACTGCCCCCGTGCACCTGCACGGCGAGATCGGCGACCTTGCCTGCCATTTCGGTGCAGAACAGCTTGGCCGCCGACGGCGCGATCCGCCGGTCGGAATTGTCGACCCACTGCCGTGCCGTGTCACGCACCAGCGCGCGTCCGGCCAGCACGCCGGTCTGCTGCTCGGCCAGCATTGCCTGCACCAACTGAAAGTTGCCGATCGGTGTGCCGCCCTGGGTTGCGGTTGCGGCGTAAGCCACAGATTCGTCGAGCGCGCGTTGCGCCGCGCCCACGGCAATTGCGGCGATGTGAACCCGTCCGCGCGCCAGGGAGGTCATGGCGGCGCGGTAGCCGATGTCTTCATTGCCGCCGATGAGTGCGGTGTCGTCGACGCGTACTTCGCTGAAGCTGACGTCGGACGTCCAGGCGCCCTCCTGACCCATCTTGGCGTCCTTGACGCCGACCTCCACACCGGGCGCGTCGGCCGGGACCAGGAACACGGCGATGCCGGGACCCTTGTCGTCGGCGGGCCGGGTGCGGGCGAAGACGATGAACAGGTCGGCAACGGGGGCGTTGGTGATGAACCGCTTCTGCCCGTCGATGACCCAGTGTTGCTGATCACGAACGGCTTTCGTCTTCAAGCCGGCCGGGTTGGAACCCGCGCCCGGCTCGGTCAGGGCGAAGGAGGCGACGGTGTCGCCGGACGCGATTGACTCGAGCCAGCGGCCCTTCTGCTCGTCGGTGCCGAAGCCGACCAGGACCTGACCGGCGATGCCGTTGTTGGTGCCGAACATCGACCGCAGTGCCAACGAGGTGTAGCCCAGTTCCATGGCCATCTCGACGTCCTGCACCAGGTTCAGGCCGAGCCCCCCGAACTCCTGCGGAATCGCATAGCCGAACAGGCCCATCTTCTTGGCCTGGTCACGCAGATCGTCGGGCACCCGGTCGTCATCGAGGATCTCCTGCTCACGCGGCACGACGGCGGTCCGGATGAAGTGGCGGGTCTGCGCCAGGATTTCGCGAAAATCCTGGTCAGAGACTTCGGGGACCTCTGAAGTCATGTGAGGTGGCTCCTTCTGGCAGGATTGGCACGACAAGGCAATATCATATATGAAATACGATATTGGTTGATGCGGGCCTGGGTTGTGGGCCATGACGAAGGGGTGCGTGATTCAGGTGTCGTTGCTGGACGGTCAAACCGCGGTGATCACGGGCGCAGCGCAAGGACTCGGGTTCGCAATCGCCGAACAGTTCGTCGCGGAGGGCGCCCGCGTAGTGCTCGGCGATGTGAACCTGGAAGCGACCCAGGCGGCGGCCGAAAAGCTCGGTGGCGACGACGTGGCGGTTGCCGTGCGATGTGATGTGACGAAATCCGATGAGGTGCAAGCGCTTCTGGACACCGCTCTGTCGCGCTTCGGCGGACTGGACATCATGGTCAACAACGCCGGGATAACCCGTGACGCGACCATGCGCAAGATGACCGAGGAGCAGTTCGATCAGGTCATCAACGTCCACCTCAAGGGCACGTGGAACGGCATCCGGCTGGCCGCGGCGATCATGCGGGAGAACAAGCGCGGCGCCATCATCAACATGTCGTCGGTCTCGGGCAAGGTCGGGATGATCGGCCAGACCAACTATTCGGCTGCCAAGGCCGGGATCGTCGGGATGACCAAAGCCGCCGCCAAAGAGCTTGCCTACCTGGGTGTTCGGGTGAATGCGATTGCCCCCGGGCTGATCCGCTCGGCGATGACGGAGGCCATGCCGCAGCGCATCTGGGACTCGAAGGTGGCCGAGGTTCCGATGGGCCGCGCGGGTGAGCCCAGCGAGGTGGCAAGCGTCGCTCTGTTCCTGGCCTCGGATCTGTCCTCGTACATGACCGGCACGGTCATGGAGATCACCGGGGGCCGGCACCTGTGACGACCGGCGCTCGGCAAGAGACGGCCCGCCGCGAGGCGGTGATCTGCGAGCCCGTCCGGACTCCCATCGGCCGCTACGGCGGAATGTTCAAGTCGCTGAGCGCGGTTGACCTCGGGGTCGCCGCGCTCAAGGGTCTGCTGCAGCGCACCGGCCTTGCCCCCGACGCCGTCCAGGATGTCATTCTCGGCCACTGCTATCCGAGCAGCGAGGCACCCGCGGTCGGGCGGGTGGTGGCCCTGGACGCCGGCCTGCCCGTGACGGTTCCGGGAATGCAGGTCGACAGGCGGTGTGGATCCGGACTGCAGGCGGTCATTCAAGCCTGCCTGCAGGTCGCCAACGGCGACAACGACCTGGTGATCGCCGGCGGCTGCGAAAGCATGAGCAACGTGCCGTTCTACTCCACCGATATGCGTTGGGGCGGAGCCCGTTCCGGTGTCCGGGTGCACGACGGGCTGGCCCGCGGACGCATCACCGCCGGCGGCCGTCACTACCCGGTGCCGGGCGGCGTGCTGGAGACCGCCGAGAATCTGCGGCGGCAGTACGGCATCTCGCGTCGTGAACAAGACGAGTTGGCGGTGCGCTCACACCAGCGCGCCGTCGCGGCACAGAAGGACGGCATCCTCAACGACGAGATCATCCCGGTGACGGTGAGCACCCGCCAGGGCGACGAAGTGGTCGACACCGACGAACATCCGCGCGCCGACACCACGGTGGAGTCGCTGAGCAAACTGAAACCCGTTCTCGTCAAGGAAGATCCGGAGTCCACCGTCACCGCGGGCAATGCCAGCGGCCAGAACGACGCAGCTTCGATGTGTGTGGTGACGACGCCCGACAAGGCGGCCGACCTGGGTTTGACGCCGCTGGTGCGGCTGGTGTCGTGGGGTCAGGCCGGAGTGGCGCCCCACATCATGGGCATTGGGCCGGTGCCCGCCACCGAAGTTGCGCTGGCCAAAGCCGGGCTTCAACTCAGCGATATCGACCTGATCGAACTCAACGAAGCCTTTGCGGCCCAGGCTCTCGCGGTGATGCGGGAGTGGAAGTTCGGTGCCACCGACCACGACCGCACCAACGTGCACGGCTCGGGAATCTCGCTGGGTCATCCGGTGGGAGCCACCGGTGGACGGATGCTGGCCACCCTGGCACGCGAACTGCACCGCCGCCAGGCACGCTTCGGGCTGGAGACCATGTGTATCGGCGGCGGCCAGGGGCTGGCGGCCGTGTTCGAGCGGGTGCCATGAGCGCTCCCGCACTGCCGCTGGACGGTCTCACCGTCATCGAGGTGTCGAGCTTCGTCGCCGCACCACTGTGCGGTATGACGCTGAATCAGCTGGGCGCCAAAGTGATTCGGATCGATCCGATCGGCGGCGCGGCGGACGCGCAGCGCTGGCCATTGTCCGAGGACGGCACCTCGATCTACTGGACCGGGCTGAACAAGGGAAAGCGTTCGGTCACCGTCGATCTGCGTTCAGAAGAGGGACGGGAGCTGGTCCAGCGACTGGTCGTGGAATCCGACGGGATCATCGTCACCAACGCCGCCGGCATGACATGGCTGGGTCATGAGGCATTGGCCGCCAGGCGTACCGACATCATTCACGTCCAGCTGCTCGGGCGCGGCGACGGGTCCACCGGGGTGGACTACACCGTGAACGCCGCCGTCGGCTTTCCGCTCGTCACCGGCCCGGCCGAGCACGCCGGTCCGATCAATCATGTGCTGCCGGCCTGGGATGTCAGCTGCGGCTTGTATGCCGCGCTCGCCGTGGTGTCGGCGGTGCGCCGCCGGGACCAGTCCGGACAGGGAGCCCGCGTCAGCATCGCGCTCGAAGACGTAGCGCTGGCCACGGCGGGAAACCTGGGCCTGCTGACCGAGCCCCAGGTACTCGGGACCCAGCGGCCACGGGTGGGCAATTCCATTTTCGGCCAGTACGGTCAGGACTTCGTCAGCCGGGACGGCACCAGGTTCATGGTTGTGCTGTTGACGCGACGGCATTTTCGTGACCTGGTCGAGGTCACCGGGACCGGTGCGGCCGTGTCGGCGCTGGCCGAGGCGTTGAACGTGGACTTCGGCGCCGAGGGAGATCGCTACCGGTACCGCGACGTGCTCTCGGGCCTGTTCGCCACCTGGTTCGCCGACCACGACGCCGAGCCGATCAGCGCGGCACTGGCCGCTACCACGGTGCTGCACGAGCGCTACCGCACCTTCGCCGAGGTGGCCGAGGACCCGAAAGTCACTGCAAATCCGCTCTTTTCCCGGCTGCACCAGCCGGGCGTCGGCGACTATCTGGCCCCGGCAATGCCGGCCGCCTTCGATGGTGTCCACCCCGCCAGTGCACCCGCACCGGCGCTCGGGGCCGACACCGCCGACGTGCTGGCCGAGTACCTGGGTCTGACGGCCGACGACATCACCCGGCTGGCCGGCGCGAAAACCATCGCAGGCTGAGAGGAATCCCGCGCATGACCAAACTCGCCCAGACACTCGGTCTCACCGACATCCAGACCGAGATCGTGGCAACGGTGCGCCAATTCGTCGATAAGGAAGTCATTCCCAACGCCCAGGAACTCGAACACAGCGACACCTATCCCCAGGCGATCGTCGACGGATTGCGCGACATGGGCCTGTTCGGGCTGATGATCCCGGAGGAGTACGGCGGGCTGGGGGAGTCGCTGTTGACCTACGCGTTGTGCGTCGAAGAGCTGGCCCGCGGCTGGATGAGCGTATCGGGTGTTCTGAACACCCACTTCATCGTCGCGTACATGCTGCGTCAGCACGGCACCGACGAGCAGAAACAACGGTTCCTCCCTCGGATGGCCATCGGCGAAACCCGTGGCGCCTTTTCGATGTCGGAACCGGAACTGGGTTCGGACGTGGCCGCGATCCGCACCCGGGCCACCCGCAATTCCGACGGCACGTACACCATCGACGGCCAGAAGATGTGGCTGACCAACGGCGGCAGCTCGACGCTGGTGGCGGTGCTGGTGCGCACCGACGAAGGCGCCGACAAGCCGCACCGCAACCTGACGGCGTTCCTGGTGGAAAAGCCAACGGGTTTCGGTGAAGTCGTGCCGGGCCTGGTCATCCCCGGCAAGATCGACAAGCTCGGATACAAGGGCATCGACACCACCGAACTCATCTTCGACGGCTACGGCGCGAGCGCCGATGACATCCTCGGTGGCAAGCCCGGGCAGGGCTTCTTCCAGATGATGGACGGCATCGAAGTCGGCAGGGTGAACGTATCGGCCCGCGCCTGCGGAATCGCGCTTCGGGCCTTCGAACTGGCCGCGCGCTACGCCCAACAACGGCATACCTTCGGCAAGCCGATCGCCGACCACCAGGCCATCGCGTTCCAGCTGGCCGAGATGGCGACGAAAGTCGAAGCCGCCCATCTGATGATGGTGAACGCGGCCCGGCTGAAGGACTCCGGGGAACGCAACGACGTGGCCGCGGGGATGGCCAAATACCTAGCCAGCGAGTTCTGCTCCGAGGTGACCCAGCAGAGCTTCCGAATCCACGGGGGTTACGGCTACTCCAAGGAGTACGAGATCGAACGGCTGATGCGCGATGCGCCGTTCCTCCTCATCGGGGAAGGCACCAGCGAGATCCAGAAGTCGATCATCAGCAAGCGCCTGCTCGACGAGTACCGGGTGTGAAGCCATGACGGTTCCCGACTTCGGCGCGCGTCCTCAGCTGTCCGAGGATGTCGCGAGTTTCGTCCGGAAGCGCATCTTCGAGGGCACCTACGCCGCCGGCCAGTACGTCCGACTGGACCAGCTGGCTATGGAACTGGGTGTCAGCGTCACCCCGGTGCGTGAGGCACTGTTCGCGCTGCGCGCCGAAGGCCTGGTCGCTCAACAACCCCGACGTGGTTTCGTGGTGCTGCCGCTGACCCAGCGCGACCTCGCCGATGTCGCCAACGTTCAGGCCCATGTCGGCGGGCAACTCGCCGCGCGTGCCGCGCTGAACATCACCGACGACCAGCTTCGCGAACTCCAGAAAATTCAGACTCAGCTCGAAGCCGCCTACGCCGCAGATGACGACGAGCGCACGGTGCGCCTGAACCACGAATTCCATCGGGCCATCAACATCGCCGCGGACTCGGCGAAACTGGCTCAGTTGATGTCGCAGATCACCCGCTACGCACCCGAATCGGTGTTCCCGATGATCGAGCACTGGCCGGATCAGGCCATCCGGGACCATCGGCGGGTGCTGGACGCGCTGGGCAAGCACGACGAGGAGCAGGCCCGTGCCGCGATGTCGGAACATCTGGCCGCCAGCGCGATTCCGCTGATTGATCATCTCATCGAGCGTGGCGTGGTGGTTCGAGGCGAACACTGACGCCTTGTCCCGGCGTGACCGGGGACATACGCTGCCCCTACGGGTCGCAGGACAGGGGAATGAAATGCGCGTGTTGCCTACCACAGCGGTGCTGATGGCCTGCGTGTCGGCGATCGTGTCGGCGCCGCCGGCCGCCGCCGAGCCATTGGATCCGATACCCGGCAATGGTGTCTTCGTGGTCGGGCCTGACATCGCGCCCGGTCTCTACCGCACGGCAGGCTCGGCATCGACGTTCGGGGTGTGGATCAACAACGTGCCGACCCAGGACTCGATGTGCGCATGGTTCACCTACAGCACGCCAGACGCCAACAAGGAGCATGTGCTGCAGACGAACATCTCCGTGGGCCCGATGTTCGCCAACATCAACACCTCGGTCAAGGCGTTCGAGTCGCAGAATTGTCAACCTTGGACGCGGGTGCCCTGAGTTTTCAACAGCTCACGTAGCCGGGGAATATCGACCTTACCGGTACCGCCCCGGGGCACGTCGTCATCGGAGTCCAACAGCAGCCACACCGTCGGTATCTTGAACGTGCTCAGCACTTCTCGGGCAGCATCGCGCAACTGGCGGGCGTCGAGGCCCGCGCAGAGCACCGCGGCCCCCACCTGGCCGTCCACGTCGGTGACGAAGGCATTCTGGACGCCGTCGAAGCTGCGCAGCGCCCGTTCGACTTCGGCGGGATAGACGGTGGCGCCGCTGACCTTGAACATGTCGTCGGATCTGCCGTGGTAGTAGAGGAAGCCGTCCGCGTCGAGTCGGCCCAGGTCGCCGGTGGGGTAGTAGCCGTCGACGGTGAACACTTCTTCGCGGCTGCACCGGCAGATCCCGCGCAGCGTGTGCGGTCCCCGGAGTTGGATCATGCCCACGGTCCCCGCTGCGGCCGGTTGGCCTGAGTCCAGGTCGACAATGCGAATCTCCATGCCGGGAAACGGCTTTCCGCAGCTGCCCCACGTGGATGCGGGCAGGTCGGTGTCGGCGGGATAGCCGCAGTACGGTCCGAATGCCTCGGTCATGCCGAACAATCTGGCTCGCGCGCCGGCCGGTGCACGCTGCTCGACGGGCAGCAGCGCCTCCAAGCTGCCGGGTCGTAGCGCGGACAGGTCGACATCGGCCCGATCCGGGTGGCGTGCCAGCGCTTCGGCCTGGTCGGGCCAGCCGCGGAACAGCGTGACACGCTCACGCTCCAGCAGCCGCAGGGTGGCAGCGGGCGCCGGGCGTTCCTCGGTCACCAGGGTGGCGCCGGCGAGCAGCGCGGACAGGACTCCGCTGCCGAAGCCGCCTACCCAGAAGAACGGCATCGGCAAATACAGGCGGCTGTCCGGGGTGATGCAGCGGGCCGCTAAGCCGGAGCGCACCGCGCCCAAAGCACTGCCATGCGAATGGATGACGCCCTTGGGCGCGCCGCTGCTGCCCGAGGTGAAGATGATGACGAGCGGGTCAGCCGGGGTTACCGTCCCGGCCATGGCGTCAACGATCCGGTGGGCCGGTCCGTTCGCGGTGACATGCTGCAGCCCTTCTACTGGCCAGACGCGTTGTAGCGCAGGAAGTTCGGTATTCGACACCGAACTGATGGCGTCGAGGTACCGATGCCCGCGGAACTCCTCGACGCTTACCAGGACCTGCACGGCGGCCGCCCGGAGCTGGGCGATGAGCTCGGCGGGCTGCAAGAGCGTGCTCAGCGGTACCAGCACCGCGCCGATGCGGGTCGCCGCGACGGCGATCTGCACCCAGCGGGTGCAATTGGGCATGATCAACCCGATCCGGGTGCCTTTACGCACCCCGGCCGCAATCAGCACGGCGGCCAGATCAACTGTGCTGGAATCGATTTGGCGATAGCTGAGTCGACCCGCGGGATCGATGACCATGGCTTTGGCGTCATGAGCGGCGGCCTGCAGTCGCACCAGACGATCGATGGTGTCAGTCATCGAACAGCTTCTTGAGTCGCTGCGCATCGATTTTTCCGCTCGACAGCAGCGGTATCGCGGTGCGGGGCAGGGCAAGAATGCGCCGCGGGATCTTGTAGGCAGAGAGTTCCGTTCGAAGACGCAGACGCAGTGCCGCCTCGTCGAAGTCCTCGGATCCGTCCGGTAGAACGACCACCGCGGCCACCACCTGCCCGCGGGTCGCGTCGGGTACGCCGACGACGTGCGCAGTAACGCCGATGCCGGCCATGGCCTTTTCCACCTCGACGGCAGAGACATTGGCGCCGGCCGTCTTGATCATTCCGCCCAGTCGGCCGGCGAAATACAGGAATCCGTCGTCGTCAGCGCGGACCAGATCACCCGTGTGGAACCAGCCGTCGACGTCGAAGCACTCTTCTCTGCTCCGCTTGTAATAGCCCTGCATGACATAGGGTCCGCGGACCCATAGTTCACCTACCTCGCCCGGTCGCACCGGAGTGCCGGTATCCGGATCGACGATCAACGTCTCGAACCCCGGCGCCGGTCTGCCGTAGGAACCCCGCCGCTGTTCGGGTTGATCGGATTCGTCCTCGCTGATCAGCAGGACGCTTCCGGCTTCGGTCATCCCCAGCATGTTGTGCCGCAATTCCGGATCCACGGGGCGGGCCTCCGGGGCCATGATCGGATACAGATTTCCTCGGCGCAGTGTCGACAGATCCCGGTCGAGATAACTCGGATGATCGGTCAGGTGCGCCACACCGGCCACGAAACCGTTGGTCATCGTCGGCTTTTCGGCTTCGATCAGATCGAGCACCGCACCCGCGTCGGTCGAGTTGGAGCACACCAGCGTCGATCCGGCAACCAACGTCGCGAGGAGGGCGAACGCGAGCCCCCCGATCCAGAAGAGCGGCGAGTTGCAGAACAGTTTGTCATCCGGGGTCAACCCGCGAATCGCATTGAGGTTGCGCTGATGGCCGATCAGAGCGGCATGAGTGTGCACCACCCCCTTGGGGGCGCTGGTCGAGCCGGACGTGTAGACGATGTCCAACACGTCACAACCGTCGACGTCGTCTTCCGTCGCGCGCAGCAACTCAGCGGGGACGTTCTCGCTGAGCTGCGACACCCGCTCGATGTCGGTGACATGACGCAGCAGCGGAGCACCGCTGATGAAGAGCTCACCATCGAGGTTCGCGCCGCCGAAAGCCTCGCCGAGGCGCTGCGCATAGTCATGCGATCGAAAAGAGCCGGCGCTCATCAGGATCGCCACATCGGCGTGCACCAGTTGTTCACGCAGTTCACGAGCGGTAGCGAAGGTCGAGAACGGCACCAAGACCGCGCCGATTCGGGTCGCGGCCAGCATTCCGATCACGAAGTCGGGACCGTTCGGATAGAGCAGGCCCACGTGGGTGCCCTTGCCCGCTCCCAGCGCGATCAATCCCCGGGCGAGAAGCGCCGAGCGCCGCTCGGCGTCGGTATAGCTGATGCGGTCAGCGTCGCACACCAGCATCGGGTGGCCACGGCGCGACTGGGACTGTTGTCGCAGCAGCCGCGCGATCGTGAAGGGTTCACCGGGCATGATCACGCTGGAAGAACTCACGGACCGCGCCCAGGTCGGTTTTGCCCGACGGCGTGCGGGGGATCTCGTCAACGACGACGATCTCGCTGGGAATCTCATATCGCGCCAGGCGCTTTCGCAAGTGCGTCACCAGGTCGTCGGTGGTGGCGGGCGCCCGCAGCTCCACCACGGCCACCGGAGTCTCACCGAGCCGCGCGTCGGCGCGGGCGATGACCGCCGCACCGGCCACCGCCGGGTGGCTCTCCAGCGCGTTGCGCACGTCGTCGGGCATCACCTTGAATCCGCCGCGGATGATGGCCTGGTCCGCCCGCCCCACAATCCAGACGAACCCATCCGCGTCGATGCGGGCCAGGTCCGTGGTCTGCATCCACCGCGCCGAGCCATGTTGTGCGGGCTTGACTTCGAGCCGGCCGACCTGGTCGGGGCCCACCACAGAGCCGGCGTCGTCAACCACGCGTAGCTGTGCACCGGGATTCGCACGACCCACACTGCCGCGCTTGGCAGCCCAGTACCGCTGGTGGTCGGGCAGTGTCCAACCGGCGACACCCCCACCGAATTCGGTTGCGGCATAAGAGGTGAGGACCGGGATGCCGTACCTCGCGGTGAACGCATCGGCGTCGTCGGCCGACAACGGCGCCGTGCCGCAGGTGACGGTGCGGATGCCGGCCAGGTCGTCGCGGGTCAGGCCGGAGTGCAACACCGTCCGCAGGGCGGCAGGTACCAGCGACACCGTGCGCGGCCGGTGCTTGCGTACCGCCGCCGCCCAGCTGGTCAGTTCGAAGCGCTCCAACAGAACGAATGGCCTTGCGGCGACGACACATTGCAGTACCCGGAACACCCCGCCGATGTGAACCAGCGGCGAATTGACGATCGCGACGCTGCGCCGCACCTCACCAGGCGGGGGTGCGGTGCGGTAGTCCGGGCCGATCACGCTGTGTGCCAGCGTGTCGTAACTCAGGTCGATGCGTTTGGGTGGGCCGGTGGTGCCGCTGGTCAGCATCCGCACCGCGACGTCGGAACGCTGCCGCGCTACTTCGGGGCGGCCGCCAGGCCCGTCGAAGATGCCGTCCAGGGAAACCGTTGCGGTGGAGGGATTTCCGTTGACCAGGGTGGTCAGGTCGTCGGGCTCACCCAGCACCAGGGGCAGCCGTAACCCCTCGATGTCGGCCCGGGTGCGCTCGTCCCCGCGGGACGGGTTGATGGTCACCACGGTTGCGCCGCTCATCAGCACACCGAGCAGAGCCGCCACGTGTGCGGGCCGGTTACGTAACAACATCCCGACGTCGGCGCCCCGCAGCGACGAGCCGACCCGGCGGGCCGCGGTCCCGAGCTGACCCCAGGAAATCCATCGGCCGTCGAACTCGATGGCCGGCGCATCCGGTTGCAACGTCAGCACATCGGCGATGCGCCGGCTGAGCGGATGATCAGTCACTAGCGGATCTGTGGCTTTCGCTGCCCGGCATCGCCGGCGGCCAGTTCCGCCGTGCCGACCGGGTTGCCCAGCCGGGTGTAGATCAGACCCTGTTCCATCGCCGCCCGGTAGGGTTTGTCGAGCGACTCCCAGATCGCCTTGACGGTGCCCTGGGTGGCCGACGGCGGTTTCGCCGCGATGGTCGCCGCGATTTCATGCGCCCTCGGCCACAGCTGTTCGGGCTCGACGACTTCCGATACCAGCCCGATACGCAGCGCGGTGTCGGCGCTGACGCGTTCGTCGTTGCCCATCAACGCCATTCGCAGCGTCTCGCCGAGGCCGATCCGTCGCATCAGCCCGATCGGCTCCAGCGCGCACACCAGTCCGGCAGACACATGCGAATCGAAAAACGATGCCTCCGTTGAGCAGATGACGACGTCGGATTCGTTCACAAAATAGAACGCGCCCGCTGTGCACATCCCCTGTATCGCGCACACCACCGGTTTCCACATCTTCTGCCACTTGGGGCTCAGGAATTCGCCGGGATCCTCGTGGTTCCAGATGTTGTCGGGTTGACCGTAGGGTGTCTTGATGTCCAGTCCGGCACTGAAAGCCCTTGCGCCGGCGGCCCGCAACACCACCGCGTGCACGGCATCGTCGAGCTTGACCACCCGCCAGGCTTCGGCCATCTCCATACACATGGTGCGGTTGAACGCGTTGAGCCGGCCGGGCCTGTTCAGCGTGATGGTCGCGACGTGGTCGGCGGCGTCGACCTCGAGCAGAATGGTTTCAAAGTTCATCAGCGGCACTGCCAATCCGGTTTCCGCTTCTCGACGAAGGCCCTGGGCCCCTCCTGCGCGTCGTCGGTGCGCAGCACCCGCTCACGGAACGTCTCGGCCATTATCTCGGCCTCGTGCAGCGGGACGTTCAGGCCTTTGAGGATTGCCAATCTGGTGCCCCGGACCGCCAGCGGAGCGTTGGAGTTGACGATGCCGGCGATCTCGCGCGCCCGGTCCAGCAGGCGATCGTGCTCGACGATCTCGCTGACCAGCCCGAGCTGATAGGCCCGCTGCGCGTCCATCCGTTCGTGCTTGCCCATCAACGCCATTCGCAGCGCGATCGAGCGGGGCAGCACCCGCGATACGCGAACCATCTCCCGTCCCGCCACCAGTCCGATGCTGACATGCGGATCGAAGAAAGTCGCCCGCTCGGAGGCGATGACGATGTCAGATGTCGTCACCCAATCCATGCCTGCCCCGCAGCACAGGCCGTTGACCGCGGTCACCACCGGTTTGGCGGTGCTGCGAAACGGCGGGGTCCCTTCCTGCGGCGCCTCCCACTGGTCGTAGGTCGACAGGTACGGCCGCTCGTAGATCACCTTGCCGTCTTCGGGAATGGCTTTGACGTCGGCTCCCGTGCAGAAGGCGCGGCCGGTGCCGGTGACGATGGTCAGCCAGACCCGGTCGTCGTTTTCGGCCTCGTCGTAGGCGGCCCGCAGCTCGGTGATCATGTGCGGGTTCAGGGCGTTCAGCGCCTCCGGGCGGTTCAGCGTGATGATGGCCGTGTGTCCGTCGATCTCGTAGACGATGTTGTCGAACGCAGGCATGGCTTCCCTTCTCAGCTCTGCGGAGGCCACTCAACGGCCCCGGAATTCCGGCCCGCGTCGTTGCCGGAAGGCGTCCAGACCTTCTTTGAAATCTCCGGTCCGGCATGATAATTCGAGGTTGAAAAGCTCTTGCGTCATCGATTGACTCAGCGTTGCGTGTGTGGCGTAGTTGATGGCCTGCTTGGCCAGCCCGATGGCAGCGGTAGGGCCACCGGCCAGCCGCGCCAGCAAGGCGTCGACGGTGTCGTCGAGTTCGGGCGGAGCGACGGCTTGATGAATCAGACCCCAGTCGGCCGCATCCGTGGCGCGAACCTTTTCGCCCAGCAGCAGCATTCGCCGGGCGCGGGCGAGGCCGATGAGGCGGGGGAGCAGCCAGGTCGCGCCGGAATCCGGACTGAATCCGCGGTCCACGAACGGTTCCCAGAATGTGGCATCGTCGGCCGCCACGGTGAAGTCGGCCGCCAGAGCGAGATTGCAGCCCATGCCGACGGCCCAGCCACGCACGCTGCATACCACCGGTAACTGGATCGTGTGGACCAACTCGATGACCCGGTGCGCCGCGTGCGGCACCCGTCGCACCAGGGCGCCGGCGCGTGGCCGCTCGTCACGGGAGTTGTTGGTGGCCACCCAGTCGGCACCCGAGCAGAAGTCGTGTCCGGCGCCGCTGATGTGGATCACTCGCAAGGAATCGTCCGTGGCGGCGTCAGTGAGTAACTCGATGAGCTGGCCGATCATGTACGGCGTCAACGAATTACGAGATGCGGCTCGATCGATGACGATCCGCAGCACCCCGCCGTCGCGCGAGGCTGCCACCGTACCCGCGTCGGCGTCGTGGCTCACCCTCGAATCCGGCCTTTCCGCCCAGTGCCCGATCCATACGGTTACCCATACAGTAGGCAATACGATTGCTACGGTGTATAAGTTAGCAAGGAAACCCTACCGGCGAAAACACCGCCGTGGGAACGACTGGAAACCGGGCAACCCGGGAACGTTGAGGACGCATGACCGACGGCACAGGCGAGGCAGCCCCCGGTAACGCCAGGTTTGGTGAAGCGCCGCTCGCCCAGACCACCGCCGCGGCCGGTGCCATCCGGCGCCTCACCTCGCTGCTGCTGTCCCTGGAACATCCGCACCCCACCGTGGAAACCATGCTTGGACAGTTCGAAGAATGGGAACGCGAACTGGCCGTCGCGGTGCCGGCAGATCCTGCTCCCCGCATCGGTATTCAGGCCGATGACGAGCGCCGGGTTTACCTCGACCACGCGACCGACATCGGTGCGTACAACCCGTGCTTTCCCGAATATTCGTTTCAGCACCTCGATGCCGGGCATGCCACCGGGACCGTCGCGTTCCCACTGGCCTACGAGGGGCCACCCGGTTTGGTGCACGGCGGCTTCCTCGGTGTCTTCTTCGACTGCATCATGCAACACCACAACTGTGTCACGGGGCTTTCCGGCAAGACGCGGTCGCTGACCGTCACATTCCGGCGCCCGACGCCGGTGCTGACCGAATTGCGGTTCGACATCACGCGGTCACAGGCCGAGCGAGCCATCACCTCGACGGCCCGGTTGCTGCTCGACGACGAGGTGTTGTGCGTCGGCGAGGTGCACACCGTGGCCTCGCGACCGGATCAGCTTTCCACCACCCAATTCGGCAGACGCCGAGAGGAGCCCGACTCATGACGGCCGCGGACACTGCTGACGACCGGGTCCTGTTCGACGTCGACCACGACCAGCGCATCGCCACGATCACCCTGAACAACCCCGGGCGGCACAACACATATGACCCGGCCATGCGCGACGCCATGGCACGCTGTCTGGATCAGGTCGCCGAAGACGACGACCTCACCGTGGTGTTGTTGCGCGGCGCGGATGGCACCTTCAGCACCGGGGCGGATATGAACAACGCCTACGGCTGGTACGGCGAGGCCGCCGGCGGGGACGCGGCGGCACCGAAGAAGCCCAGCCAGCGTCGTCGACTCACCGTGGACCGCAAGTCATTTGGCTTCTATCACAACCTCATGGGCTTCCCCAAGGTCACCGTGGGAGAGATCGCCGGCTACGCCCTCGGCGGGGGATTCGAGATGGCGCTGATGACCGACATCTCGGTGATCGCCGGCGACACCAAGATCGGCATGCCGGCCACCCGTTTCCTCGGGCCCGCGCTGGGCAGTCTGCACATGTTCTTCCACCGGTTGGGACCGGTACTCGCCCGGCGCCTGCTGCTGACCGGTGATGTGATCGAGGCCGGTGACCTCGCGCATCTCGGAATCTTCACGGAGACATGCGATTCCGCGTCGGTGACGGCCCGTGCCCGGTACTGGGCGGAGAAGGCGGCCAAGATGCCGGCCGACGGCGTCGTCATCGCCAAGGAAGCGTTCCGGCTGGTGGAACAGAGCCAGGTTTACCAGGGCGAGGAAGTCGCGAGTTACCTGTTCCACGCGTTCGGCACCAACCTGCAGTTCGCACCGGGCGAGTTCAACTTCGTCAAGACGCGGGCGCAGCACGGCACCAAGGAGGCGTTCCGGTTGCGCGACGAACACTTTCACGTTCCGGAACCCGAAGCGTGAGAACCGTTCAGCGAGTAGTCGTGGCCCTGGCGCGACGCGGTGCGGACTTGGCGGCCTTCGACGACGTCTTGCCCGCCTCGATCAATTGACCCGCGTGGTCGAGAATGCACTCGAGGCCGTACTCGAAGTTCGTTTCGTCGGGAGCGGCGATCCGGTGGCCCTTGCCGGTGACCTGAGCGATCAGGGGCGTGGTCTGCGGGTCGACGGCCACCGCTTCTTCGATGGAGCGCGTCCCGTCCTCCGATGACTGGTTCTTCTCGTGCAGCCTATGCAGCACCACGGATCCGCGGACGTGCAGCGAGATTGCGGAATACGTGTCGAACGCATCCTCGGGCGACAGTCCCGCCTCGACCAGATTGGCGATCGCCTTCTCCATCTCCTGGGCTCCGACGCGGGCTGCCTTCGGGCTCAGCGCCGCCCGGATCAGGATCAGGTCGCAGAGAATGGGGTTGCCCATGAACGTCTTCCGCATCAGCCGGGCATGGTTGCGCAGTGTCTCGCGCCAGTCTTTGGCTTCGACGTATGGGGTGGCGAACACATACTTGCTCAGGGCGCGGTCGGTCATCGCGTTGAGCAGATCGTCCTTTTTGCGGAAGTACCAGTAGATACTGGTTACTCCGACGCCGAGGTGTTTGCCGAGCAGTGGCATGCTCAGGTTGTCGATCGAAACCTGTTCTGCCAGTTCGAAAGCGCCGCTGATGATGTCATCGGGATTGATGGAGCCGCGTTCGCGCCGCTGCCGCTTCTCCGCAGTCGCCTGCTTTGCCACTCCCGGGTACCTCCACTGATATCTGCCCCGCTCACGGGTTTTCTGTCTGCTACTGTAATACCTATCGTAGGCTTTTTGATATAGATCGCCGGGCGGGCGGACAGGAACGTGCTGCAGCCATCGAATGTGCCACAGGCTAGGCCATGGAGCCCGGCCTGGCGAATGCCGTCACGCACGCCGGCTGAAAGGTCACTTCGTGGCGACCGCGAGTGAGGCGCGAGCCTGGGCACGCGGTGCTTTGCGGGGCATCGGCGACTCCCTGTATACGCCGTTCTGTGGCACCGACGGCGACGATATCGACTGGGACGCTTACCGCACGCTGGTGCGGTACTGCGCCGGCGATCTGGGGCACCCGATGTTGTGGTGCACCAGCGGGCTCGCCGAATTCTGGGCTCTGACCATCGATGAACGAATGCGCTTGCTGGAAGTGGCGATCGAGGAGGGCCGTCGGGCGAATCCCGACGTGGTGATCCAGGCGTGCACCGCCGCCATGAGTGCCAAGGATTGTCTGGAACTGACGCTGCACGCCCAGCAGGCGGGCGCCGACATCGCTTACATTCAGACGCCGATGATGGAAGCGCACGGTGGCGAAGGGGTGCTGCGCTTCTTCTCCTACATCGCTGCCCGAACGGATATCGCGTTGGGCATGTTCAATTCCCCGTCGTCGGGATACGTGCTGACCGCGGCCGAAAGCGCGCGGATCTATAACGAGGTGCCGGCGGTGTGCGCCACCAAGGAGGGCGCCTTCCGGCCGGAGAGCAGTCGGCGCCTGCACGAACTGGCGCCCGGCCTGGTGCTCTGGGAGTGCGACCGCACGGTCTACCGGGCCGGCTGGCTGCGCGCCGGCATCGTCTGTCCGGCGCAATTGGGCACCGCCGGCTACCTCTTCGAAACGCCGCAGCGCCGGTTGTTTTCCGAGTACTGGGATCTCGTGATGGCAGACAAATTGCTCGAGGCGATGGACTATGGCCGGGAGTCGGGCCTGGACCAGTTCGATCTGGACCTCGGCTCGTGGTGGACCTGTTATCCCGGGCGGCCCGACTACTTCACGCACTGGGGCGGTGCATTCAAATACGCGGCGTCGCTGCTGGGGCTGCCGATCGGATCGTATCCGCATTCGCGGCCACCGCAGGCGCAGTTGCCGGCCGAGGCCAAATCGCGGATCGAGGCTGCGTACCGTCGGCTTGGACTGCTCGAGTAGCTCCAACCATCCTGCGCCACAGTTCGTTTCATGCTGAAGGCCCGGTCAGATGACCGGGCCTCCCGCATGCGCCTCGTCTACTTACTGGTGTGCCTCTTGGCGCGCCTCTTGGACCTTGGCCTCGCCACGGGCGGCCTCGGCCTGAGCCTCGTACTTGGCGGCGTCACGCTGGGCCTCGGCCTTGTCCTGCTGGGCCTTGCCCTCGTCGACCAGGTCGTTGCGGCCGGTCACCGTGCCGACGACCTCTTTGGCCTTGCCCTTGACGTCCTCGACGACACCCTTGATGGCCTCGGCCGGACCGCTGTTCTCGTTCGCCATTGCGCTCTCCTTTTCGTTTGTTGACGCTGCCGGTCTTTTTCCCGGTTGGAGGGTCAGTGCAAACGAGTTGGCGATGTGTCGCTCATCACGACGTCATCCGGCGGTGCCGACGGTGTCGTCGAGGCGGCCGCCGTCTGTGCGCCGGCGGTGAGTCGGCGGCGGGCCCACAGCGCTACCGCGACGACCCCACCGATCAATGACAGCCAGAAGGCGAGCTGAGTGAGCATCCACGCAAGTTGGGCGCGTACCGCCAACCCGCGCGCCTGCCCGACGCGATGAGCGACTGCTTTCGTCGTGGTCATGAAGTCCTCCCGTAGGCGAGTTTCTGCTAATCGGTAACCCCGTCCGTCGTCTGCCAAACCCCGGACTACCGCTCTGGATTACCGCCCCGGAAAGGCGGGCATACCCGTGCGGATCAAGGCGACGACAATCGTCGCGATCGAAAGGACTGAAAAATGCTCACTCTCGGCGTTATCGGGTGGATCGTCATCGGCGGCCTGGCCGGCTGGATCGGCAGCAAGATCATGAAAACCGATGGGCAGATGGGTCTCGTCCTCAACATCGTGGTCGGTGTCGTGGGAGGGCTGCTGGGCGGCTTTCTGCTGCGCGGCTTCGGAGTGAACGTCGCCGGCGGCGGTCTGCTGTTCTCATTCCTCACCTGTCTGCTGGGAGCCGTCATCCTGCTGGCGATCGTCAAGCTCGTCACTGGCCGCCGAGTGTCCCGCTAGCCCGGCACACACGCTGTTCGCAGCGACTTCGGGCTCCTGCCGCCACTCGCGGAACCCAACGCCGACAGATATCGAAAGGTATACGGTATGGGTGAACAATCCGCCTGTATCCCGCGAGGAGTCACTCATGAGCGCAGCAGACGCCGAAGACGCGGTGCTCTATGAGGCCACCCCGACTGGCGTCGCGATCGTCACGCTCAATCGTCCGGACCGGCTCAACGCGTGGGGTCCCGACATGGCCGGCCCGTTTTATGCGGCGGTAGATCGCGCCGAAGACGATCCAACGGTCAAGGTGATCGTGGTGACGGGCCGGGGTCGCGCGTTCTGTGCCGGCGCGCACTTGGGCGCACCGGGATCGGCGGGCCGCGTCGGCGATTCGCTGGAAAGCGCCGGCGGCAAGTCCGTCGCGGACCTGGTGGGCGAGCGGCCGCCGCACTTCGTGACCGAACTGCGCAAGCCGGTCATCGCGGCCGTCAACGGACCTTGTGTCGGAATCGGACTGACGCAGGCGCTGATGTGCGATGTCCGATTCGCCGCGGATGGTGCGAAATTCGGCGCGGTGTTCGCGCGCCGCGGCCTGATCGCCGAGTTCGGCATCTCCTGGATCCTGCCGCGACTGGTGGGCTGGGGTGTCGCGCTCGATCTCTTGCTGAGTGGCCGCACATTTTTGGCCGACGAGGCGCTTCGTCTGGGTCTGGTCAAGGAAGTCGTACCGCCCGAACACCTGATGGCGCGGGTGCTGGAATACGCCGAGGACATCGCCCAATACTGTTCTCCGACAGCGATGGCGGTGATCAAGCGGCAAGCTTACGGCGACGCCACACGCGACGTCGTCACCGCGACGGCGGACGCCGAAGCGCTGATGTGGGAGGCGCTTCCGCGGCCCGATGTCGTGGAAGGCATCGTTAGCTTCTTGCAGAAGCGGCCACCGCATTTCCCTTCGCTCACCGACATTTAGAGCTTCCCGCCTTTTTGTAGCCGTCCGCGCGGCCGTCTGCCGCGTGCGGCCTCTCTGCGACGCACCGCCAGCCTGCGGCGGGCAGCGCCACCTATTGGCTTATGCCATACCCGGTAGGGTATATTTAGCGAGTGTACGACCGAAGTCCGTCGTAACGAGGGTCGAACGACCCTTCCGGCGCTTCGGTACCGGCGCGAGACTCACAGCAGGCAAGGCAGAAAGACCAGGGGAACCGTCATGCTCACCTTCATCAAGCGAGCCTGGATACCGCTTGTCGTCGTTGTCGCTGTCGCCTTGGGTGGCATCGCCGTCCAGCGACTGCGTGGCGTCTTCGGCTCGGACAAGCTGTTCTCGACGACCGGAAGTGCCGCCGAAACCATCGTGCCCTTTAATCCAAAGACCGTGACCTACGAGGTTTTTGGGCCGAGTGACACCAGGGGGAGCCTGAGCTACCTGAATAAGGATGCGGTTCCCGAGGAAGCGAAGTTCAACGGTCTGCCCTGGACATACACGATTTCGACGACCAACCCGGCCGTCATCGCCAACGTCGTGGCGCAGGGAGATGGCGACCGTATCGGCTGCCGAATCACCGTCAACGGCGATGTCCGGGATGAGCAGTCATCCACCGGGCATCACGCCCAAACCTTCTGTCTGGTGAAAGCCGCATGAGTACCGACACGGACAGTCGTCCACGCTTCATGCGCTTCGTCAGGGCGTTCGCCATTCCGATCATCCTGGTGTGGCTGCTGTTGACGCTTGCGCTGAATCTCCTTGTCCCGCCGATCGAATCGGTCGCCCGCACCCATGCGGTGACGATGTCGCCGCAGGATGCGCCCGCGATGATCGCCGCGAAACGCATCGGCGCGACGTTCCACGAGTCCGACTCGGACAGCATCGTCATGATCGTCCTGGAAAGCGACAAGGACCTCGGTGACCAGGCACACGCCTACTACGACGGACTGATCAAGAAGCTGGCCGCGGACACCAAACACGTGCAGCACGTGCAAAATCTGTGGGGCGACCGGATCACCGCCGCGGGTTCCCAGAGTGGGGACGGCAAGGCGGCCTATGTTCAGCTCAACGTGGCCGGCAACCAGGGCAGCACGCTGGGAAACCAGTCCGTCGACGCGGTCCGCAAGATCGTCGATGAGTCGAAACCGCCGCCCGGGCTCAAGACTTACGTGACCGGCCCGGCCGCGCTGACGACGGACATGAACGAGGCCGCCGACAAGAGCATGTTCAAGATGATGGGCGTGACCGGTGTGGTCATCATGATCATGCTCTTCGTGGTCTACCGCTCCGTCGCCACGGTGCTGCTGGTCCTGGTCATGGTTGGCTTCGAGATGGGCACGGCCAGGGGAGTGATCGCGCTTCTCGGCCGCTATGACCTGTTGGGCTTTTCGACGTTCGTGGTGGCCATGCTCTCATCGCTGGCCATCGCGGCGGGCACGGACTATGCGATCTTCTTGATCGGACGTTATCAAGAGGCGCGTCAGAACGGCGAGGACCGGGAATCGGCCTACTACAGCATGTTTCGCGGTACCTACCACGTGATCCTCGGATCCGGGCTGACCATCGCCGGTGCGTCCTTCTGTCTGCACTTCGCGCGCCTGTCGTACTTCAAGGCACTCGGCATCCCGTCGGCGCTGGGCCTGCTCATCGTGATCGCCGGGGCGCTGACCGCGGCGCCGGCGATCGTGGCCGTGGCAACCCGATTCGGCCTGCTCGATCCCAAGCGGATGATCAAGACCCGCGGATGGCGGCGGATGGGGACCGCGACGGTTCGTTGGCCGGGACCGATTTTCGTTGCGTCACTGCTCATCGCACTGGTCGGGCTGCTCATCGTGCCGACCATGTCGATCAGCTACAACGACCGCTACTACATCCCGTCGAATCTGCCGTCGAACGTCGGATACAACGCCGCGGAAAAGCATTTCAGCGCTGCCCGGCTCAATCCCGACATCCTCATGATCGAGGGCGACCATGACATGCGGAACTCGAGCGACATGATCATCCTGGACCGGATCGCCAAGGACATCTTCCGGACGCCCGGAATCGCCCGCGTGCAGAGCATCACCAGGCCATTGGGCGGCCCCATCGAGCACAGTTCGATCCCGTTCCAGGTCAGCATGCAATCGCTGCCGATCCAGCAGAACCTGCAGTTCATGAAGGACCGCATGGCCGACATGCTCACCATGAGTGACGATCTCGGCGTCATGATCGGCTCGATGCAACGCATGCAGGGCCTGATGAAACAGATGAGCGGCACGACTCACCACATGGTCGGCGACATGGGTGCGATGAAAGCCACCCTGGACGAGATGCGTGACCACCTGGCTGACTTCGACGACTTCGCCCGGCCATTCCGGAGCTACTTGTACTGGGAGGAGCACTGTTTCAACATTCCCGCCTGCTGGGCGGCGAAGTCGGTCTTCGAGGCGATTGACGGGGTGGACAAGTTCAGTGCGGACATGACCACGCTGATCGGCGACATGACCAATATCGACGCTCTGCTGCCCCGGATGCTGGCGGAATTCCCCCCGATAATCGCGGTGGCACAGTCGATGCAAGGAACGTTGTTGACTCTGCACAGCAGCTTCTCCGGTCTGGTCACGCAGATGTCGCGGATGACCGACACCGCGAGTGCCATGGGTCAGGCGTTCGACTCTTCCAAAGCCGACGACTACTTCTACCTACCACCGGAGGCGTTCGACAACCCGGACTTTCAGCGGGGCCTGAAGCTGTTCCTGTCGCCGGACGGCAAGGCGGCGCGGTTCATCATCACCCATGACACTGATCCGGCGACGCCCAAAGGTATTGCGGCAGTGAAGCCGGAACTCAATGCGGCGCACGAAGCCGTGAAGGGCACGCCACTGGCCAACGCCAAGTTCTATCTCGCCGGCACCGCCGCGGTCTACAACGATATTCAAACGGGCTCGCAGTTTGACCTCTTGATCGTCGGAATCGCAGCGCTGACACTGATATTCGTGGTGATGCTGGTCATCACCCGGGCGCTGGTCGCCTCGCTGGTGATCGTCGGCACGGTGTTGTTGTCGCTGGGCGCGGCCTTCGGCCTGTCGGTGCTGGTGTGGCAGCACATCCTCGGGCTGGAGCTCAACTGGATCGCGCCGGTGTTCGGCCTGATCATCCTGTTGGCCGTCGGGTCCGACTACAACCTGCTGCTCGTGTCGAGATTCCAGGAGGAGATCGGTGCGGGGCTGCGGACCGGGATCATCCGCTCGATGGGGGAAACCGGCGGTGTCGTCACCGCCGCGGGTCTGGTGTTCGCGTTCACGATGATGTCCATGGCGGCCAGCGACTTGAGCTCGATCGGCCAGGCCGGCAGCACGATCGGGCTCGGCCTGCTGTTCGACACGCTCATCGTGCGTTCCCTGATGACACCCTCGATCGCCGCGTTGCTCGGCAGGTGGTTCTGGTGGCCGCTCAAGGTGCGGCCCCGCCCGGCCAGCTCCATGCTGCGGCCCTTCGGACCGCGCCGGCTGGTGCGCTCCCTGCTACTGGGTGAAGAGACCGACGTGGCGAAACCCGTCGAGCGCCGGGATCCGGTGGGAGTGGGCGTCTAGCGTCGAATGCGGGAATACCCATAGGGGTATAAGGGTTGACATAAGTAGGAGCGGCAACTGCCGCATAAGTACCTACAGTCCGAAGGAGCAACAATGACCGTCAAATCCCTCACCGCCGACGATTTCGAAGCAACAATCCTGGCTAACCCGATTGTGCTGGTTGACTTCTGGGCCCCGTGGTGCGGTCCGTGTCGAGGCTTCGCGCCGGTTTTCGAGCGGTCCGCGCAGCAGCACTCCGACGTCGTGCACGCCAAGGTTGACACCGACACCGAGCGGGAACTCGCCGCGACGATCGGTATCCGCTCGGTGCCCACCATCATGGCGTTCCGGGACGGCATCCTCGTCTACAGCCAGGCCGGAGCGATGCCCCCCGCGGTCTTGGAAGACTTGGTCGGCAAGGTCAAGGGCCTGGACATGGATGCGGTGCGCGCAAAGATCGCCGAGCGCAAGGCCGCCGCCACCGCATAGCCCTGCGTCAGGCGGCGTCAGGCGATGGCGCCCGCATCCTTCAGCTCGGCGATACGGTCCCAGTCCATGCCGATTTCCATCAGAACGATCTCGGTGTGCTCGGAGGCCTGGGGCGCCCGCGTCGTCTGCAACGGTTCGTGGTTGAACTGGACCGGCCCGCGCACCACCTTGAAAGGCGCTCCGCCGCTGGCCACTTCGACTTCGGAGATCATGTCGTTGGCGACCGCCTGCTCGTCCTCGGCCAGGTCCAGCAGACTCTGGAACGGCGCCCACTGACCCTTCATGGTCTTCAGGTGCTGTCGCCAGTAGTCAAATGACTTGCCGGCGAACGCATCAGCGATGAGCTTGGCGGCCGCGTCGGCGTTCTGAATCAGGGGTAGCACATCGGAGAAGCGGGGATCGTCGGCGGCATCCGGAATCCCCAGGTGCTCGAAGGTGTCCCGGATCAACCCGGTCGGGCTGATGATGCAGAGATTGATGGTGCCGCCGTCGGAGGTCAGGTAGTTGCCCATGAACGGGTTCACCGACGGCGCCAGCGAACCTGGCATGGGTGTGCGCATTACCTCGCCGGTCTCCATGCCCTGGGTGACGCTCGCGCCCGCCGCCCACCAGGCGGTGCTCAGCAGCGACACGTCGAGTTCGACGGCTTCACCGGTGCGTTCGCGGTGCAGCAGAGCGGCCGAGATGCCACCGGCGATGAACATGCCGCCGATAGAGTCGCCGAACGCGGGAATGCCTTGTCCCAGTGCGCCGCCGAGTTCCGCGGGAGTCAGCGCGTAGCCGACGCCGCTGCGGGTCCAGAACGCGGTTCCGTCGTATCCGCCGGTGTGCCGCTCAGGGCCCTTGTCGCCGTACGCCGACCCGCGCGCATAGACGATGTCGGGATTGGCCGCACGGATGTGTTCGACGTCGAACTTGTTCTTCTGCCGCTGCGCCGGCAGGTAATTGGTGAGGAAGACGTCGGAAACCTTGGCCAGTTCGTAAAGCACGTCCTGACCGCCGGGCGTGGACACGTCGACACCGACGCTCCGTTTGCCCCGGTTGGGATGCTCCATCAGGGGATGGCGATCCGGATTGATCTGAATGCCACCCATGTTGAGAAACCCGCGCTGGGTGTCCCCCCGCGCGGGGTGCTCGACCTTGATGACGTCAGCTCCCCAGTCGGCGAGGATGGCTCCCGCCGCGGGGACGAAGGTGAACTGCGCAACCTCGAGGACCCGAATGCCCTCCATCACTTTGATCATCTGCCGGCCTGCTTTCGTCGAGCGGTCACCCAAGTCCCCTACTGTAATTACCACAGTACGAACGTATGCGGGTTGCGCTGGGTGGATCCTGTCGGGCCAGCCGCCGAAAGTGCTCATGAGCAGGCGGTTTGGGCCGCGATTTGGGGCCTCGCGGCGACCTCGGGGAACATTGCAGAAAGCAGTACCGATAGGTATACAGTATGTACTGTGCGCCCGTCCCTCGGCGGGCCGCGCAGCAGCACGAACAGGGATTGGGAGGACGTCCACGATGGCAACGCTGGGCTACCGGGCGATCGACGTCGACAATCACTACTACGAACCGATCGACTCGTTCACCCGTCATCTGCCCAAGGAATTCAAGCGGCGGGGGGTGCAGATGCTGCGCGACGGCAAGCGCACCTGGGCGGTGATCGGGGAGCGGATCAATCAGTTCATCCCGAACCCGACCTTCGACCCGATCATCGAGCCGGGTTGTCTGGATCTGCTCTTTCGCGGCGAGATTCCCGACGGCGTCGACCCGGCCTCGCTGATGAAGGTCGACCGGTTGGAAAACCATCCCGAATACCAGAATCGCGATGCCCGGGTGCGGGTGATGGACACCCAGAATCTCGAGACGGTTTTCATGCTGCCGACCTTCGCGTGTGGCGTCGAGGAAGCCCTCAAAGACGACATCGAGGCCACCGTGGCCTCGGTGCACGCGTTCAATCAATGGCTCGATGAGGACTGGGGATTCGATCGGCCCGATCACCGCATCATCTCCGCACCGATCATCTCGCTGGCCGATCCGCAGCAGGCGGTGCAGGAGGTCGAGTTCGTACTCGGACGGGGAGCCCGAATGGTGCTGGTGCGGCCGGCCCCCGTTCCGGGCCGGGTGAAGCCGCGGTCGCTGGGTGATCCGGTGCACGACCCGGTCTGGGCCCGGCTGGCCGAAGCCGGTGTTCCGGTCGGTTTCCATCTGAGCGACAGTGGCTACCTGGCGATCAACGCGCTGTGGGGCGGCAAGGCCACCTTCGAGGGGTTCGGCAAGAAGGACCCGCTCGACCAGGTGCTGCTGGATGACCGGGCGATTCACGACACCATGGCGTCGATGATCGTGCACCAGGTCTTCACGCGGCACCCGACACTGAAGGTCGCCAGCATCGAGAACGGTTCCTACTTCGTCTACCGCTTGATCAAGCGGCTGAAGAAGGCGGCCAACACCGCGCCCTACCATTTCAAAGCGGACCCGGTGGAGCAGCTGAAGAACAACGTCTGGATCGCGCCGTACTACGAGGACGACGTGAAGTTGCTCGCCGAGACGATCGGCGTGGAGAAGATCCTGTTCGGCTCGGACTGGCCGCACGGCGAGGGCCTGGCCGATCCCATGGCGTTCACCGCCGACATTCCGCAGTTCCCCGAGTTCAGCGCCGAAGACACCCGGAAAGTCATGCGCGACAACGCCCTTGACCTGCTGGGCGGGGCCGGACCGGGCGCGACTGTCAATACTGCGACGGGACACGCCGAACCGGCGTCGCCGGATTCCCACTCGCGGCGCGCGTCGGTGTAACAACCCCGATGAGCGAGTGGACCATCGGAGCGGTACTGGACGCGGTTGCCGACGCTGTGCCCGATCGGGTGATGACTGTCTGTGGCACTCGGCGAAGCACATTCGCCGAATCGGCAGACCGGACCCGTCGACTCGCCAACTATCTGGCCGGTCGGGGATTCGGCGCGCACACCGAGCGCGACGCGCTGGGCAACTGGGAATGTGGCCAGGACCGGGTGGCGCTCGTCATGCACAACGACCTGTACCCCGACATGGTCATTGCCTGCCTCAAAGCGCGGGTGGTGCCCGTCAACGTCAACCACTACTACACGCCGCGCGAAGTGGCCGAGCTGCTGGCTTACGTCAGGCCGCGCGGCGTCATCTACCACCGCTCCCTGGGCGCCAAGATCGCCGGAGCAGACGTCGAACTGCTCATCTCCATTGACGACCGCAGCGACGCTCCCCAACTCGACGGCGCCGTCAGCCTCGAAGAGGCTCTGGCACAGGGTGATTCCGATCATCCCGATACGCCGTCCCCGGACGATCTGCTGATGATCTGCACCGGTGGCACCACCGGCCGGCCCAAGGGCGTGCTGTGGCGGCAGGCCGACATGTACGTCGCATCGATGAACGGTGACGACCATGAGGAAGTGGGTGAGATTCACCAGCGGGCGCAACGCGCCGGAGCGCCATGGTTCGCGGTGTCCCCGCTGATGCACGCCGCCGGCATGTGGACCGCTTTCTCGGCGATCCTGTCCGGGCAGACGGCCGTCCTGTACGACACGCAGCGCAAGTTCGACCCGGCGGCCGTGCTCGAGATCGCCGAACGTGAGAAGGTCGGCCTGATGACAATGGTGGGCGACGCGTATGCGGGTCCCCTGGTCGACCAACTCGGGCGGCGCAGCTATGACCTGTCCGCCTTGTTCGCGATCGGCACCGGCGGAGCGGCCACCAACGTCCGTCACCAGCAGGCGCTGCTGAACTACCTGCCGCATATCACGGTGATCAACGGCTACGGTTCGTCGGAGACAGGCAACATGGGTTTCGGGCACAGCCGGCACGGTTCTCAAACCGACACCTTCACGATCCGGACCGGCGGACTGGTGCTGGCCGAGGACTACAGCCGGTTCCTCGAACCGGGCGAACCGCAGATCGGCTGGGTGGCCCGCACCGGCCGTATTCCATTGGGCTACTTCGCCGATGAGGCCGCGACCGCCAAGACGTTCCCGGTCGTCGGTGGCCAGCGGGTGGTGATCTCGGGCGACCGGGCCTCATTGGAGGCCGACGGGACGCTCCGCCTGTTCGGCCGGGATTCGCTGGTGGTCAACACCGGCGGCGAGAAGGTGTTCGTCGAAGAGGTGGAAGAGGTGCTGCGGGCGCACCCCGCCGTCGCCGATGCCCTGGTGGTGGGCCGCGCCAGCGAGCGGTGGGGACAGGAAGTGGTCGCGTTGGTCGAACCGCGCGACGGCGGCGAACCCGACCTCGACGCGCTACGGGCGCACTGCGCGACGGAGTTGGCGGGCTTCAAGGTGCCGAAGGCTTTCATCGTGGTAGACCGGGTACGTCGGCTCGGCAACGGCAAGGCCGACTACCGGTGGGCCACCTGCCACGCCGAAACCGCCAGCAGCGCAAGGACGGTGCAGTAATGACAGCTGCCGCCCGGCCAGTCATCGACTGCCTCGTCAACGTGCATTTCGGTGAGACAGAGACCCAGCCCGAGTTCATGACCAAGGTGCGCGACGACTACTTCAAGGGCCCGCAGTCGATGTTCGACCCCGTCGACCTTGCCGCGCTGCTCGACGAGATGGACGAACGCGGGGTGCGCAAGGCCATCCTGATGGACAACCTGGCCAAACCGTCGGTCACCGCGCGCAAATTCGTAGACGAACGACCCGACCGGTTCGCGCTGGCCATGGGCGGGATGAACCTGCTGCGTCCGGTGAAGTCGCTGCGGGAGTTGACCGCGGTGGCGGCCGACCTGCCGGTGGCCTACGCGGTGATCGGTCCCAGCTTCTGGGCTGACGGCCAGTACCCGCCGAGCGACGCGGTGTACTACCCGCTGTACGCCAAGTGCGCGGAGATCGAACTGCCGCTGTGCGTCAACACCGGCCTGCCCGGACCGCCGATCCCCGGCGAGGTGCAGAACCCGATCCACCTCGACCGGGTGTGCGTGCGGTTCCCGGAGCTGAGGTTGTGCATGATCCACGGCGCCGACCCGTGGTGGGACATCGCGATCCGGATGCTGATCAAATACCGCAACCTCCGGCTGATGACCTCGGCGTGGTCGCCGAAGCGGTTGCCCGACAGCCTGATTCACTTCATGCGCACCCGCGGTCCGGACAAGGTCATCTTCGCCTCCGATTGGCCGGTGCTGCGCCAGCACCGTGTGGTGCCGGAGGCTCAAGCCCTCGACCTACCCGCGGATGTCCTGGACAACTACCTCTACAACAACGCCAACGAGTTCTTTTTCGGCGCCGACACAAATCAGGAGCGCTAACGCATGGATCGCTACGAATTACGCCGAATCGACTACAGCCTGACCGAGGATCACAAGGCTCTGCAGTCCGCCTACCGTCAGTTGCTGGACACCCATTGCCCGATCGAGACGGTCTGGGCGGCGCAGGAGACCGGGTTCGACAAGAGTCTCTGGGAGCGGTTGTGCGCCATGGGCGCCACCTCGATGGCAGTGGGGGAGCACGCCGGCGGTGACGGGGCGACGCTGGTGGATCTGGCGCTGGTCGCCGAGGAAGTGGGGCGGGCGCTCGCGCCGGTGCCCTGGATCGACCACGTCTGTGCGACGCGCCTCGCCGAGCGGCTCGGTGCAGTGACTTCGGATGCGGTAGAAGGCAACAGGATTCTCGGCCTGGATATCGCCCCGGAACCTGTGGTGGGCCGGCGCCTGGTCCCGACCGCTGCGATTGCCGATGGTCTGATCGTGCGCGACGGTGCGGATATCGTGCTGCTGAGTTTCGCAACCCGGCCCGAGCGGGTGCCCAACCTCGGCCAGCTGCCGATGGCCTGGGTGGATCCCGGCACAGCCGATTCCCGCACGGTCCTGGGTTCGGGCCCGCAGGCCGTCGCGGCGTACGGTCGTGCCGTCGACGAATGGCGTGTGCTGACCGCCGCCGCGCTGACCGGCCTGGTCGAGCAGACGATGACCATCGCGGCCGAGTTCGCCAAGTCGCGTTACACACTCGGAGTGCCGATCTCGACGCTGCAAGCGATTTCGCATCCGCTGGCCAACATGGCGATCGCCGTTCAAGGTGGCCGCAACCTCGCCCGTCGCGCCGCGTGGTTTCTCGACAACGAACTAGACGAGCGACCCGAATTGCCGGGGTGTGCGTTCGTGTTCATGGCCGAGGAGGCGCCCAAGGCGGCCACCATGGCCGTCCACATCCAGGGCGGCCTCGGAGTCTCCGTGGAGGCCGCCGCGACGGCCTATCTGGTCCGGGCCCGGGGCTGGGCGCTGGCCGGAGGCGATCCGGGCCTGACGGCCAGGCAGGTCGGTAGGGTTGTCGCCGAGCGGGAAAGCGCGTAGCCACAATGGATTTCAGCCTCGTTGAGCTCAACGCCGACGACCGGGCCTTTCTCGGCGAAGCCCGCGCCTTCCTCGCCGAACACGTCACCGACGAAGTCCGACGGCGTGACCGGGAAACCGGCGACAACTTCGACGAAGGCGTGCACCTGGCTTTCGGCGCGGCCGGGTACCTGGAAAAAGAGTGGAAGCCGTTGTCCGACGACGGTTTCACCCGCGTCCGTCGCCGTATCTGGGAGCTGGAGAAGCGCCGCGTCCACACCCCCTGGGTGACGTGGGGGACCACGGCGATGGTGGCACGCGCCGTCGCCGCGTTCGGCAAACCCGAACTCGTCGAAGAGGTGATGCCGAAGGTCTTCACCGGTGAGGTCCGAATGTGCCTGGGCTACACCGAACCCGAAGGCGGCTCAGACATTGCGACCTGTAAGACGCGTGCGGTGCGGGACGGTGATCAATGGGTGATAAACGGCTCGAAGATGTTCACCACGGGCGCGCACAACTGTCAGTACGTCTTCCTGATCACCAACACCGATCCGGGTGCGCGAAAGCACAAGAGCCTGACCATGTTCCTGGTTCCCCTCGACCTGCCCGGCATCGAGATCCAGGGCATCCGCACCGTCGACGGCGACCGGACGAACATCGTGTACTACAGCGACGTGCGGGTCGACGACAAGTTTCTGCTCGGTGAGGTCAACGGCGGGTGGACGGTGCTGCGCGGGCCGCTGGATGCCGAGCACGGCGCCGTCTCCGCCGCTTCGGACGGGTTGCAGGACGTCGCGATCATGCAGCACCAGACCGGGTTCATGTCCGCGGCGCTGGACGCCGTGGCCGCCCGCGCCGGACAACCCGATGCGAGCGGGAGGTGCCCGATCGACGACGGATCGGTGGCATATCGGCTGGGCCGCAGCGCCGCTCGCCTGGAGGCTGCTCTGTCGACTCCGAGCATCTTCGGTCGCGTCGCGCAGGCGCAGACCATGCGCGACATCGGCCCGGACCTGATGGATATCGCCGGGCCGGCGTCGGTGCTGCCCATCGAGACCGACGGTGCCGCCGACCACGGGACCTCGGAATACCTCTACCGCTTTGCCCCGCTGGCCGGGATCTACGGCGGCACGCTCGAGGTGTTCCGCAACATGATCGCCCAGCACGTGCTGGGCCTCGGCAAGCCGGCCTACTCAGCCCCCGTGAGCTAGGTGCGCGACGTGGGGCTCTGGGCGGACTCCCACTTCGACTCCAATGACCTTTTGACTGTGGTGCCGGCCGCCAGGTCGACCTGGAACGTTTCGCCATTGTCGCCTTCGAGCGTGACCACATACCCCGAGTCGGTGGAGTCCTTGAACACGACCTTGTAGGACTTCTCACCCGATCCGCGGTCGACGGCGATGACGTCGCCCGGGGCGACGTCGTCGATTCGATCTTTTCCGGAGATTTCGGCCATGCCTCCGACGTTAGACGACGGGAACAGCGACGGTGGCACCGGCGTTGCACCACGCAATGACTTCTGTTGCGCTGGCCGATCGCCTTCTGGATATCCGACGGATCTACCACGAACCCGGCATCGAGCGCTTCGCCCGTGCTCGCGAGGTCCTCGACCGGTTCCCCGATGCCGCACGCATCGAGGTGCCTACGCACCAGTCGATCCCGGGTCTCTACGGCAATGAGGGCAACGTCGACGACTGGGTGCGCATCAAACGCGAAGTGCTGGTCCTCGGAGAGAAGAAGAGCTTGTCCGCGCGCCGCAACGAGCGCTCCAGCGACTGGATCGCGCCGTCGACGTCCAACGGCTGTGCGATGTCCTGCTCGTACTGCTATGTGCCGCGCCGCAAGGGTTATGCGAACCCCATCACGGTGTTCGCCAACATCGAGAAGATCATCGGCTACCTGGAGCGACACGCCGCGCGCCAGGGGATCAAGTCGGTGCCGAACCAGTGCGACCCCGTCGACTGGGTTTACGACATCGGTGAGAACAGCGACTGCTCGGCCGACGCCCTGGTCTCCGACAATGTCCGGGATCTGGTCGACCTGTTCGGCCGGATTCCCAACGCCAAGGCGAGCTTTGCGACCAAGCTCGTCAACCGCGAACTGCTCGATTTCGAGCCGCGTGGTGGCACCCGGGTGCGGTTCAGCTTGATGCCGCAGGAGACATCTCGCGTCGTCGACATCCGTACTTCGAAGGTGGCCGACCGGATCGCAGCGCTGGACGATTTCGTCGAGGCCGGTTACGAGGTCCACCTGAACTTCAGCCCGGTGATTGTGTACGAAGGCTGGCTGGACGACTGGGCGGAACTGCTCGACCAGATCGCCGAGGGCGCCAACGAGCGCACCCGACGACAACTCGCCGCCGAGATCATTTTCCTGACCCATAACGAGGGCCTGCACGACGTCAACCTCGGCTGGCATCCCAAGGGCGAAGAGCTGTTGTGGCGTCCGGACCTACAGCAGCTCAAGCGCAGTCAGAGCGGCCAGTGGAATGTCCGCTACAAGACCCCGTGGAAGGGGCGGTGGGTGCAGCAGCTGACCGATCTGCTTGCGGTGAAATTGCCGACTTGCCGGGTGCGATACGCGTTCTGAAGCTGCGACTTTTTTCGGTCTGGTGCGGACTTTGCACTGTCATTCGCGGCGGCCGCGGGTGCGGCGCAACCACCGTCCGCGCCTGATGTCTTTTCGCTCGGCGACCTCGTTCTTCTCCAGGACACGAGTGTCCTTGGGCGGCAGCTGCAATTCGTGTTCGGCCTCGATTCCGGCCTGCAGCTGCCGTCCCCGTTCGAGTTCGGCGTCGAGTTCGGCACCGAACAACAACGCCAGATTGGTGATCCACAGCCACAGCAGGAACACGATGACGCCGCTGAGTGCGCCATAGGTTTTGTTGTAACTGCCGAAGTGGCTTACGTAGAAACCGAACCCGACTGAGGCGGCGGCCCACACCACGATCGCGACGCCGGCACCGATGCTGAGCCAGCGAAATTTCGGCTGCCGGACGTTGGGGGTGGCGTAGTAGAGAATCGCCACCACCAGCGTGACGATCGCCAGTATGGCCGGCCACTTGGCGATGGCCCACGCAGTCTGGGCGGCGCTTCCCACTCGCACGGCGCGACCGACCGCTTCGGTGACCGGGCCACTGATCACCAGCATGAAAGCCACTGCGGCGGCCAGCACCAGGCCGGCCAGCGTCAGCACCAACTGCAGCGGCCGTAACTTCCACACCGGGCGGCCCTCGCCGATCTCGTAAATCCGGTTCATCGCCCGCCCGAACGCGCCGACATATCCGGACGCCGACCACAGCGCGGCCAGCGCGCTGAACACCAGCGCCAGGCCGGCCGAAGGATTCTCGACCACCTGCTGGATCGGCTGACGCAGCATGTCGACCGCCGACGCCGGAGCCACCCCGGCCACCACCTCGAGCAGGGCGTCGGTGGTACGGCGACCCTCTCCGAAGACGCCGAGCAGCGAAACCAGCACCAGGAGTGCCGGAAAGAGCGACAGCACCGCGTAATACGTGAGCCCGGCGGCCAGGTCGAGGCACTGGTCTTTGTTGAACTCATACGCGGTCTTGCGCAGCACGAACAACCAGGACGCCCTGGTCAGGTCGTCCGGGGAATCCGGTTTGCTCGGGTCATCGGGATCGGGCGCGTGTTTGCGCTCCGTCCTGGGGGCGTCGTGGGCATCGGATCGGGCCATACCATCCGATTCCCGCCGGGGAGCCGGTCCACACTCCGGCGGGCGATTTCGCCGCGCGGGGCCGCGTCTCCCCGCGCCGCGCCAAGTATCGCCCAAGAATCCTCCAAGACCCCCGGCCCAGGATGGAGGTCACTGGCAGCGCTGAGGCAGCGTTCATCACGGTCCAACAGGGGAAAAAACGAATGTCCGCCGACGTCGCGCAAGACAGCCCACCGACTCCGCACCGGCGACTGCTCGGTTACTGCGCGGCATTGGCGTTCAACGCCGGTTTGGTGAACGCGGTGGCGATCATGATCCTGGCCGTGCCGGTCGGCAACCTCACCGGCGTGACCACTCAGCTCGGCATGGACACCGCCAACCCGTGGCGATACGAGAGCCACGTGCTGATCGCCATCTTGTTGGGGTTCCTGGTCGGCTCAGCCGTCGCCGGCGCGCTGGTGACCTCCAGCCGAGTCCCACTCGGCGCGCGCCACGCCACCGTACTGACGATGCAGGCGACACTGCTGTTGTCGGCCGCCGCCGGGGTGGAGGAAACCGCGCTCGGCACCGGGGCACAGGCGTTACTGGCCGCGGCCGCGCTCGGTCTGCAAAATGGCCTGACCTCAAGCTTCCGCGGAATGGCCGTGCGCACTACGCATTTCACCGGCACCATCACCGATCTCGGTCTCATGATCGGTCGCAGCCGCACGCACGGCATCGACCGGGAGAAGGCCGCGATCCTCGCGGTGACGCTGCTGCTGTTCCTGGGCGGAGGGGTGGTGGGGATACTGGCCGGCGCGCAATTCGGCGGATACGCGCTGCTGATTCCCGCCGCGGTCTGCCTGGCTCTGGGCAGTGCCTATCTGCTGCAGAACCGCCACGCCGGCGCCGCGATCACCGAGGGCGCACCGCAGCCCGCAGCAGGTAACTAGGCAGTTGCAGATAGCCGCGAACATCGGTGCATTCGCGTTGCGTCACCTGGAATTGGGATATCCGTCGAGCGCGTCAGCGATCGCCTGGTCCACCCGCACCGTCCCGCGATCGGCGAGTCCGGTGATCCGGGAGGTCACTCACAAGGGTAAATTTCTCGCCCTTCCGGCAGGTAAACCGCCGGATTTCCGCCGAGCAGTCGCAAAGTCGCACTCCAGCGCCCATTTCGGTGCGAGTTTGTGTCTGGTCGGCTTCCGACCGGCACTTGTCTGTATTACTGTAATGATTACCGTAACCGGGCCAGGCGGGAGATGACGAGTTAATGACCACTGCCATGGTGGTTTTCGATCCGTTCTCCGAGGACTTCTTCAATAGTCCCTACGAGACGTACCGGCGGATGCGCGACGAGGCTCCCGTCTACTACAGCCGGCAGTACGACTTCTACGCGCTGACCCGCCATGCAGACGTGGCCGCCGCGTTCAAGGACTACGAGACCTATTCGTCGGCATACGGGGTGGATCTCGCTCAGGTGCGCAAAGGCTGCGTGACCGAGCACGGCTCGATCATCGCGATGGATCCACCCGCCCACCGCCGGATGCGGGGGCTGCTCAACAAGGTCTTCACCCCACGGGCTATCCAGGCGCTGCGGCCGCTGGTGACGCGCGTGGTCGACAAGTACCTGGCCGCCGTGGATCCGGCGCACTTCGACTTCGTCCAGGATTTCTCGGCGCTATTTCCCGTAGACGTGATGACCACCTTGCAAGGTGTGCCGGAACGAGACCGTCAGCAGATCCGGTTGTGGATCGACGACCTCTTACACCGCGGGCCTGGTGAGGTCGAAATGGGTGAGACCGGGCAGAAGTCGGCCATCGACATGGCCATCTACTACTACCGGCTCATCAAACGGCGGCGCGAAAATCTCGGTGACGACCTGCTGAGCCGGTTGATCGAAGCGGAGATCGAACGCGACAACGGCGAAATGGGTCCGTTGGACAACGTCGAAATCACGGAATTCGCAACGCTGTTGGGCGGTGCCGGCGCGGAGACCGTCACCAAGCTGATCGGCAATGCGGCGGTGGTGTTCGCCAAGTATCCGGACCAGTGGCAGAAGCTGCTCGATGATCGCAGCAAGATCCCGCTCGCGGTGGAGGAGCTGCTGCGTTACGAGGCGCCCGCGCAGTACAACGTCCGGCGCTCGACGCGCGAGGTCTCGTTGCACGGTGCCACCATCCCGACCGGCAAACCGGTATTTCTGGTGGGCGCTTCGGCCAACCGAGATCCGTTGGCGTGGAGCGATCCCGACACGTTCGAGATGGATCGCGACCGCACGCAAGCGCAGAACCTCGGACTCGGCTACGGCATCCACAGCTGCCTCGGCGCCGCGCTGGCGCGGCTGGAAAGCGCGATCGCGCTGGACCGGATGCTCGACTTCATGCCCCGCTACGAGGTCGATTGGGCCGGCTGCAAACGGGTCAACATGCAGAACGTGGCCGGCTGGAGCAACGTGCCGGTCCGGGTGTTGGGTTAGCGGTCGCGGCGCCAGACCAGTGTGCTGTGCGTGGTGCCGTCGGCGGAGGTTTGCCGCGCCAACAACGTCAACCGGTCGCCCGCGATGTGCGCGGACCGAATCTGAGGCTCTAGCAACAACTCCGGCATCGTCGCGATCAGCACGTGGTGAGTGACCGTTCCCGCCGCCTCGTCGATCTCGAATCGTCCTCCGTAGGAGACGAATTCGCGACCGGGGCCGGGGGTCAACTGCGCCGACATATGGCCGTCGGTGGTGTAGAGGATGAGACCGGAGGGTTGGTCACCGAACGGGCGGCGGACCGGGCCGTCGTGACGTCGGGAGACGAAGGACTCCAGCAGCCAACCGCCGGGCAACGCCTGTCGCAGGGTCACGGATTCAGCGCCTGCTCGCGCGCCCATCGGTAGTCGGCCTTGCCCGACGGGCTGCGTTCGATCACGCTGCGGAACACGACGGCCTTGGGCAGCTTGTAGCGGGCCAGGGACTGACCGGCGTGAGCCACCAGCTCCGCCGCCTCGACGCTGGCGCCCTCGGCGACTGCGACCACCGCGACCACCTCCTGGCCCCACCGCTCGCTGGGCCGGCCGGCCACCACCACGTCGGCCACCGCGGGATGCGACGCGATAGCCGTCTCGACCTCCTCGGCGAAAATCTTCTCGCCACCGGAGTTGATGGTCACCGAGTCACGTCCCAGCAACTCGATGTGCCCGCCCTCGTGGTGGCGGGCGCGGTCACCGGGAACGGCGTAGCGCACGCCCTCGATCACCGGGAAGGTCGCGGCGGTCTTGGCGGCGTCTCCCTTGTAGCCCAACGGGACGTAGCCGCGTTGGGCGAGCCAGCCGATGCCGTCGTGGCCCGGTGTGAGGATCGTCGAAAAGTCCTCGGCAGCAACGAAAGTGTCCGGTCCGGCATTGAAGGTGCCGGTCGACACCGCGCCCGAAGTCGACATGTGGTGCATTTGCGCGCCGGTCTCCGAGGACCCGACTCCGTCGACGATCATGGCGTTGGGCAGGGCGTCGATCAGGCGTTGCTTGACGTACGGCGTCAGCAGGGCGCCGCCGTTGGCGACCACGAACAACGACGACACATCGGCGATCCCCTTCTCGATCGCGGCCACCAACGGGCGGGCGATGGCGTCGCCGACCACCGACACGACGGCCACGCCTTCGCGCTCGATGGTGCGCACCACGTCTTCGGCGTCCAGATGGTCGACCACCGTGGGGAAGACGATGGTCTGTCCGGTGGTCACCGCCATCATCACCGTCCACTGCGCGGCGCCGTGGATCAGCGGCGGCAACACCATGACCTTGGTCCCGGGACCGGCGGTCACCCGCGCCACGACTTCCTCGACAGAACTCACGAACTGCCCTGTCATCAGGTCGCGACCGCCGAACGAGGTCATGAAGATGTCGTGCTGGCGCCACAGCACGCCCTTGGGCATGCCGGTGGTGCCGCCGGTGTAGAGCACGTAGAGGTCGTCGGGGGAGTGCTGGACCGGCGGCGGCTCGGCGGGCTTGGACACGATGCTCTCGTAATCGACTGCCCCGTAAACCAAGTCGTTGCCCGAGTCATCCGCGATCTGAATAAGTACGCGCAGGTTCGGCAGGTCGGGCAGCACTTCGGCCACCCGCGGCGCGAACGCCGCGTGATAGAGCAATGCGCTCGCTCCGGAATCTGCCAACAGGTACTGCAGTTCGCTCTTGACATAGCGGTAGTTGACGTTGAACGGAGCGACGCGCGCCGCGAAGCTGCCGAACAACGCCTCGACGAATTCGTTCCCGTTGTAGGCGTACAGGCCGAGCAGATCCTGGCCCGCTTCATGACCGGGCAGGTCGGCGCGCTCGGTGTGGCAGCCCAGCCCCCGGGAGTGCAGGTAGGCGGCCAGCCTGTTCGATCGCTCGACAATCTGCGCGTAGGTGAAGCGTTTGTCACCCTGGACCACCAGTTCGCGGTCGGGTATCGCGGCGGCCACGGCCGCCGCAACAGCCGGCACAGTGAATTCAGGCACGTGGTTCCTTCCTGCCGAGCAGTCGCACAATCGCACGCGGGAGTCCCGACGGGTGCGAGTTTGCGTCTGCTCGCGACATCACGGTTGGTGGGGGAGCAGGCGGACCATCAGCCCGCTCGCTTCAGTGAGTACCGCACCATCGGAGCTTGTCATGCTCGCGGTGATGAACACCTTGCGGCCCTCGATTCGGTCGACGCGGCCGTGGGCGGTCAGCGGCGCGTCGATCGGCGTGATCTTGCGATAGTCGACGTGCAGGTAGGCCGTGCGGGTGGGACGGATGTCCGCGCCGGTGACCACCATGCCGAACAGCCAGTCGTAGAACAACGGGATCATGCCGCCGTGCACGGCATGATTTCCGCCGACGTGGGACGCGGTGAAGTGTCCGTGCATGCTGACGCCGTCGGACTTCATCTCGGTGAGGGTCCATGGCGGCATCAGCGGATGGCCCAGTCCGGGAATCTCCAGGACGCGCCCGGCCGGCACCTCGATCTCCGGAGCCCGATGGGTTTCCAATAAGGCACAAGCACTTTCGAGTTGCTCACTGGCCGCATCCCACGCCGCGGCATCCGGTTTGGTGGACACGGTCAGGTCCTGCAGGCGGCGCAGCGCGGTGATGTAGCGCTCCAGCCCGGGCGGTGCGTCCAGTGGCCGCACGTCGGGGAAACCGCCCCGGATTTCGCTGGCTGTGTCTGTCCTGGCTGTGTGTGTCATCGTGTCCCTTCAGCCCAGGCCTCGAGCAACTGGTCGGTGGTGGTGATGGTGGCGAGTAGCGACAGCGTGTTGGTCAGGACGGCGTCGCCGTAGTCGGCGGGGATGCCGGCGACGGCGTCACGCGGCACGACGACCCGGTACGCCTTGTTGACCGCGTCCATCACCAGGTTGGGAATCGCGATGTTGAGCGAGACGCCGACCACCACGATGGTGGTCACACCCATATTGCGCAGCACCGCGTCGAGATCGGTACCGCCCATCGGCCCCACCCCGTGCCACCGGTTCAGTGTCAAATCCGTTGGCTCCGGGCCCAACTCGGGCAACAGGGCCGCACCCGGTGTGCCGGGTGCGATGTCGACGCCGGCGCCGCTCATGGCGAAGATCCTGGCGTTGTGGTTCGAACCGAGACCGTCGGGCCGGCGCCTTACCAGGCAGTGCACGACGTGGACGCCGGCCTTTCGGGCGGCGGGCAGCAGGCGCACGATATTGGGTAACGCGACGCGCCGGGCTTCCGCCGCCAGCAGGGCCAGCCCGGCATCCGGGCCCATCACCGCACCCTGGCATTCCTGGGTGACGACGGCCGTGTGCCCGGGCGACACCAGCGGAGCAAGCGCGGGCTTCATGCGGACGCGGTCACGTTGCCGGCCGCCGGTACGTCGTAGAACTGTTGGGCCCACTTCCGCAGGGCCATATACCCTTTCGCGTCGGCCTTGGAAAGCGCCGGATGCTCCACGTACTTCTGGTAGCGCCAGATCTCCAGATCGTCGAAGACGGTGGACAGGAACTGCTTTTCGATCAGCTCACGCAGCCTGCCCTCGGGCACCTCGCGGTTGTCCCCGGGGGTCCGCGGCCACCAGATCGAGTAGAAGAGATCCGAACACTCGTCGTCGACCGGCGTGCAGGTGAAGATCAGCCGATGATTCTGCGCACCCTCGAAAACGCTGATCGCCCCGCCGAGGCCGAACAGGTGGCTGTGGAACCGTAACGCGAGATCGTCGGGGTTGTCGCTGCGCGCATCCGGCCAGCCGGCCACGAACTGCCATTCCTGGTCGACGATCTTCCAGTCCAGTACCCGTGGCGTCACCGTGGCGTGGTGCACGTACTCGAAATGGGCGCTGTCCGGAGCGTTCTCCGCCACGATCTGTGGGTGCACCGGTTCCCGCTCGGCGCGCCGGGAGAACTCGGGGTACGCACGGTAGTAGGCCGCCGGATCGGTCTCGAATTGCGGGAACTTGCCGAAGATGTCCGGCATCGTCCAGTGTGGCTGCTCCCCGTGCGGGTGGTGCCACAGGAACACGCAGTCGTACTGCTCGGTGACCGGGTAGGCCCGCAGCGTCAACGCCTTGTTGGGCCGGTCCGGTTGGTAGGGGATGTAGCGGTTGGTGCCGTCCGGCCCCCAGCGCCAGCCGTGGAACGGACACTGCACGCAGTCGCCGACCACAGTGCCGCCGTGGCCGATGTGGGCGCCGAGATGCTTGCAGTGCGCTTCCAGAACGTGCAGTTCACCGGACTCGTCTCGGTAGGCAACCAGGTCCTCGCCGAAGTAGCGCAAGGGCCGGACCTCGCCGACCGGAAACTCCGGCGACCAGCCGATCATGAACCAGCCGGTGACCTTCCAGGTGAACGGAACCCTCATGCCGGACACCTCCTGCCGTCTGATACTAAATTCGTTACAGTATAGATTTCAGCAGTTCGGCACCACCCATCCGGTGTCGCGAGGAGCGAGATGACTGAAGCGGTTGCCGGCACCGCGGCGCCGTCCGACGCCGACGTCGTGGTGATCGGCGCGGGCTTCTCCGGGCTGTACATGCTGCATCGCCTGCGCGAGCTCGGTATGCGGGTCCGGGTGTTGGAGGCGGCCGAAAACGTTGGCGGCACTTGGTTGTTCAACCGGTACCCGGGTGCGCGCTGCGACATCGAGAGCATCGAGTACTCCTACAGCTTCTCCGAGGAGATTCAGCAGGACTGGGTGTGGACCGAGTCGATGCCGGCCCAGCCCGAGATCGAGGCCTACCTGAACTTCGTCGCCGATCGCCTCGACCTGCGTCGCGACATCGCGTTCGACACCACCGTCGTGGCCCTGACGTTCGACGAGCAGACGGCAACCTGGCAGCTGCGCACCGAGGCGGGCGAAACGATCACCGCTGCGTTCGTCGTCGCGGCGACCGGGATCCTGTCCGTACCCCTGGAGCCGGACATACCCGGCATGACGTCATTCGGCGGAATGTCCCTGTACACCAGCCGCTGGCCGCGTGAAGGCGTGGATCTGGCCGGCCGGCGGGTCGGGGTGGTCGGTACCGGGTCGACCGGCGTGCAACTCATCCCCGTCATAGCGCGAGAAGTGGAGCAGCTGTTCGTCTTTCAGCGTTCGGCGCCCTACACGCTGCCTTGGCGGGTGCACCGGTTCGAGCCCGGTGAACTGGATGCGATGAAGGCCCGGTACGGCGAGATCCGGGCGGCGCAGCGCGCCCACCCGATCGGGGCGGCCCGGCTGAGCGCGTTCTCTGTGCTGCTCGAGATGCTGGGCAGTCCGCCCGTGAAAGCCGCCACCCGAGCGGAGCAACTCCGTGCCGTCGACGAAAAGGGCGTGCTGGGCGCGCTGAACTGGAGTGACGTCTTCTTCGACATCGACGCCAACCGGATGGCCGCCGAACTGTACGGCGAGGCAGTGGCCCGCATCGTGCGGGACCCGCAGACCGCCGCCGCGCTGGTGCCCACGCACCCCTTCGCCTGCAAGCGGCCCATCATCGACCAGGGCTACTACGAAACGTTCAACCGAGACAACGTGACCCTCGTCGATCTGCGCGCGAATCCGATCGACGCGGTGACCCCGGCCGGGATCCGCGCCGGAGGCCGCGAGTACGAACTCGACGTGCTGATCTACGCCACCGGGTTCGACGCCATGACCGGGGCGCTGAGCCGCATCAACATCCGCGGGCGCGACGGTATGGAGCTGGGCCGGTTCTGGGCGGACGCGGGCCCGTTGTCCTACCTCGGCCTGGCGGTTGCCGGGTTCCCGAACCTGTTCACCATCCAAGGTCCCGGCAGTCCGAGCGCGGCGACGAACTTCGTTGCGGCGCTGGAGCAGCATGTCGAGTGGATCGGCGACTGCATCGCATATCTGCGCGCCAACGGCATCCGCACCATCGAGGCGCTGGAGAGCGCGCAACAGGATTGGGTCGAGCACACCACGGCGCTGGTGGCGCCGACGGTGCTTGTTCACCCGTCCTGCAACTCCTGGTACAACGGCGGCAACGTGCCCGGCAAGAAGCGGATGTACATGGGCTATACCGGCGGAATTCCCGAATACCGCCGGCGCTGTGAAGAAATCGCGGCGACCGGCTACACCGGTTTCAAGCTGAGGTAGGTGATTGGTCATGTCGTGGGCACAGCGTGGACTCGGTATCGGCCGGGAATTGGGCATGGTGCTGCCCAGGACGGTGGCCGGATTCAACGAGTCGACCCGATCGGGCCCTACGGCCCCGCGGGGGGTGCGTCAGTTCGGCGAAGTCTTTCTCGATGAGCTTGTGCTGACCGGTTTTTCGGTGCTCGGGGGCAGCGGGCCGCGCAACGTCCGATCGCTGGAGGCCTGCGCCCCGGCGGCGCAGGAGTTGGCGGCGCTGGGCATCGACGGCGCGCACGCCGACCCGGCTCCGCTGCGGGTGCGGGCCATCAAGCGCCATCGGATCGCCGGGCTGCACTACGAGCGGATGTCCTTCGAGCACGATCCTGCGCTGCCGCAGACGTTGGTCGACGAAGGATTCGGCGGTCCGTCGCGGGCCGCGGTACACCTGTGCCGCCACCGCTCACCCGGTCCGAATGGCCAGCGGCCGTGGCTGATCTGGATTCACGGTGCCGGCCAGGGTGGCGCCGAAGACATGCTGATGTCGCGCATCGACCGGATTTACCGGGAGCTGGGGTTCAACGTCGCGATGCCGATCCAGCCCGGCCACGGAAGCCGCCGGGGCTATTGGCCGACCTATCCGGACATGGATCCGCTGGGCAACGTCGCCGGCATGATGCGGTCGGTGTCGGAGATCCGGGCGGTGGTGCGCTGGGCCCAGCGGCAGGCGAGCACCGTTGTGGTGGCCGGGGTTTCGATGGGCAGCCCGGTGTCCGCGCTGGTATCGCACCTCGAGCGGGAGGTTGACGCGGTGGCGCTGTACACGCCGATCCTGGGACTTAACGCGATGATCGCGCGACACCTCGGGCGCTCAGGATCGGCGCACCGCGAATACCGGCGGCTGCTGCAGTCGGAAGTGGTCTCCCAACTCACCACCGTGATCGACCCGCTGATGGCCGACCCGGCACCACCGCCGCACCGTCGGCTGATCGTCGCCGCGCGCCACGACAGGATGGCGATGCTCGAGCCGGCCCTGGTCCTGCAGGAGAAGTGGGGCGGTCAATTGCACTGGTATGGCGGCGGCCACGTCAGCCACGTCTTCTCCCGCCGTGTGCAGGCCATCTCCGAGCGGTTCCTGCGTGAGGTCCGAGACGACATGGCGCTGCGAGCGGCCGATTGATGGGCGCGGTGCGCACCGCACGCGAGGTCGTCGAGCTCTACAACCTGGTGGTGTGGAACAAGCACGATCTGCGACTGGCCGAGGAGTTGTTCGCCGACAACGTCATTCGGCACGGTGTCGGCGCGGCTCACACCCTGACCCACCGCCAGGCGGTGCAACGCGTCGCCGAAATGTGGCAGGTGTGTGATTCGCTGCGCTTCGAACTCAATATCGTCATTGCGGGTGATGACGGCGAGCACGTCGCCATCGTCTACGACTCGGCCGTCGTGGCCGACGGCGCCGAAACCAACGTGGCCAGCATCGAGGTGTTCCGGGTCGTCGACGGCCGGATCACCGAGGTCTGGAATTGCGGCTACCAGCAAGGGGTTTGGAAGTGAGTGAACGGTTGCTCGACGAACTGGGCTACTATCTGCTGGCCGGGGCGGGCGGTGAGGGGCCGGCCACGCTGATGGACGAGGCGCGCCGCGGCGAAGAACTCGGCTTCGGCACCGCGTTCATCTCCGAACGCTGGAACGTCAAGGAGGCCTCGTCGCTGGTCGGGGCGGCGTGCGCGGTGACCACCCGCATGCAGATCGCCACTGCCGCAACCAATCACAACACCCGTCATCCACTGATCACCGGGTCGTGGGCGACCACCATGCACCGGCTGTCCGGTGGACGGTTCACGCTGGGTATCGGTCGTGGCATCGCGGCGATCTACGGGGCGTTCGGCATACCGGCGGTGACAACGGCGCAGATGGAGGACTGGGCGGGGGTCATGCGCCGGTTGTGGCACGGCGAAGTGATCTTCAATCACGACGGACCGATGGGCAAGTACCCCATCCTCTTCCTGGACCGGGACTTCGACGAAGACATCCGCCTGGCCCTGGTGGCCTTCGGCCCCAACACGCTGGCCCTGGGCGGGCGCGCCTTCGACGACGTCATCCTGCACACCTACTTCACGCCGGAGACGTTGCAGCGCTGCGTGACCACGGTGAAGTCCGCGGCGGAGAAAGCCGGCCGTGACCCGGACAGCGTGCGGGTGTGGTCGTGCTTCGCCACGGTGGGGGATCACCTGCCGGAGCCGTTGCGACTGAAGAAGACCGTCGCCCGGCTGGCCACCTACCTGCAGGGGTACGGCGATCTGATGGTGAAGACCAACAACTGGGATCCTGCGGTGCTGCAACGATTCCGCGAAGATTCAGTGGTCACGTCCATCGCCGGGGGAATCGATCACAAAGCCACGCCGGAGCAGATCGAGCACATCGCGACGCTGATCCCCGCCGAATGGCTGGAGCCGTCGGCGACGGGATCGGCCCAGCAGTGCGCCGAACGGATTCGTCGCGAATTCGACTACGGCGCCGACGCGGTGATTCTGCACGGCGCCACGCCCGACGAACTGGAACCCGTGGTCGCCGCCTACCGCACGTAGGCCAGCGCAACCCGACGCTAGGGCAGAATCACGGTGCGGGTCACCGGCTCCGGGACCGCCTGCCGCGCGTATAGCGCGCGCTGCAGCGAGGCCAGCAGCGCGTCCCGGGTCTCCCGCGGGTCGATGAGTTCGTCGAATCCGAAGCCCTCGGCCGAGCGGAAGGAAGCCTGCAACTCGGCGTCGCGCAGCTTGGCGGTCAGGTCCTCGCCGGCGTGGGAGGCGCGGCTGAGTGCGGCGGCACTCATCGCACCCATCGTGGCGCCCGGATAGGCGAAGGTGGCCGACTGGTGGTCGAAGCCGAGCAGCGACATCACCATGGAGCCGAAGCCGTAGGCCTTGCGCAACGTCAGATGCAGCTTGATCGTGGTCGCGGCGGTCTGCGCCGCGAACATCCGCCCGCCGCTACGCAATACGCCGGTGCGCTCGGAGCGGCTGCCGGGCAGCATTCCCGGGTTGTCGGCGAGAAAGACGATGGGCAGATGGAAGGAGTCGGCGACCAGGATGAAATGCGCCGCCTTGTCAGCGGCACTGGCGTCGATCGAACCGGCCAGCACCTGCGGCTGGTTGGCAACGACGGCGACCGGATGCCCGCCCAGATGCGCCAGTGCGCAGATGATCGCCTTGCCGAACGACGGCTGCACTTCGAACCAGTCGGGGCGGTCGAAGACCACGTCGAGCACCGCGCGCATGTCGTAGACGCGGCGATTGTCGCGGGAGACGATGTTCAGCAACTCCGGGGTCGGGCGTGGCCCCGTGGTCTCGTCGGCGGGCAGGACGGCAGGGTAGGACCAGGCGCTCGCCGGGAAATAGGACAGGTAGCGGCGGATCTCGTCGAGCACGGTTTCGTCGTCCTCGGCGACATTGTGAATAACCCCGCTGGGCAGCGCGACGTCCGGCCCGCCCAGGTCCTCTTTCGAAATGTCCTCTCCGGTCGATTCTTTCACCACCGGTGGGCCGGCCGTGAAGATAGTGCCGTGACGGCTCATGATCCGGAAGTCGCAGACCGGGGCCACCAGGGCGCCGTGTCCGGCCGAGGGCCCCAGCACCGCGGCCACCGTCGGCACCCGCCCCGAACACTGCGTCTGGGCCAGCAGGTCGGTGGGGGTGCGCCCGTAGTGCCCCCCGGTGGGCCGGAAGCCCGCGCCGTCGAGCAGCATCACCAGCGGGACGCGGTCGCGCACCGCAAGTTCGGCGATCCGGTAACGCTTGGAATTACCTCCGGGCCCGATGCTTCCGGCCAGCGTCGTGAAATCCTCCGCGCCCACCAGGACCGGCTTTCCGTGGACCAGGCCCGACCCCGTGATGATCGCGTCGGCGGCCACGTCACCGCCGACCAGGGTGCCGATCTCCCGGAACGTGCCCGGATCGACGAGTCGCTCCACGCGTGCCCGCGCGTCCAGCTTGCCTTTGCCGCGGTGCTTGTCGAGGCGCTCGGTCCCACCCATCCCGCGCGAGTGCCGGCGGCGCCGGTCGAGATCGTCGAGCGTCGCCTGCCAGTCCTGGGAGTTGGCCATGCCTGTGGTCCTCACTCGCTACCGGGCGCTGAAGAGTTTCTGTCGAAGTGCTCACTGTAGCGCCGCGTTGACGTTGACCCTACCGAATCGCTTACTGTAGCTTTTGCCTCATGGTGCGCGGGGGCCTCAAGATCGACGGTGGCATACCCAACAGACTGGACCGGGTGGTCGAGGCGGCCGGCGCCCTGGAAGACCAGGGATACGACGGCGGCTGGACCGCCGAGACGAGCCACGACCCGTTTATGCCGCTGGTCCTGGCCGCCGAGCACACCTCGCGCATCGAGCTGGGCACCAATATCGCGGTCGCGTTCGCCCGCAACCCGATGACGGTCGCGAACCTGGGCTGGGACCTGCAGGCGTACTCGCAAGGTCGTTTCATCCTGGGACTCGGCACCCAGATTCAGGCTCACATCGAGAAGCGGTTCAGCATGCCGTGGAGCCATCCGGCACGGCGGATGCGCGAATTCGTGGAAGCGCTGCACGCGATCTGGGCGTCGTGGACGGACGGCACCAAGCTTCGATTCGAGGGCGACTTCTACACCCACAAGATCATGACGCCGATGTTCACCCCGGAGCCGCATCCGTATCCGCCACCGAAGATCTTTCTGGCGGCGGTCGGTGAAGCGATGACGGAAATGTGCGGCGAGGTCGGCGACGGGCATCTCGGCCACCCGATGGTCTCGAAGCGCTACCTGACCGACGTAACCCTGCCCATCCTGCAGCGCGGCATCGAGCGTTCCGGTCGTGACCGCGGCGACTTCGAAGTGTCAGCCGAGGTGATGGTCGCCACCGGCACCAACGAGGACGAGCTCAAGACCGCGATGGCGGCCACCCGCAAGCAGATCGCGTTTTACGGGTCCACGCCCGCGTACCGCAAGGTGCTCGAATTGCACGGTTGGGGCGATCTGCACGACGAGTTGCACCGCCTCTCCAAGGAAGGCGAGTGGGACGCCATGGGATCACTGATCGACGACGAGATCCTCGGTACTTTCGCGGTGGTCGGCCCGGCCGACGAAGTAGGCAGCGCCCTGCGCGCCCGCTGCGAAGGTGTGACCGACCGGGTGCTACCCATCTTCTATGCCGCCTCGCAAGACTGTGTTCGACTGGCGCTGAAGGATTTTCGCCAATGAGCGCGCCGACGATGGATGAGGCCGCCAGATTACTGGCCGATCCGCAGGCCTACACCGATGAACAACGGCTGCACGCGGCGCTCACCCACCTGCGGGCCAATGCGCCGGTGTGCCGGGTCGAGGTGCCGGGTTACCGGCCGTTCTGGGCGATCACCAAGTACGCGGACGTGATGGACATCGAGCGCAACAACGCGCTGTTCACCAACTGGCCGCGGCCGGTGCTGGCGACCATCGAGGGCGACGAGCTGCAGACCGCCTCCGGCGTGCGCACCCTGATCCATCTCGACGACCCACAACACCGGGTGGTGCGCGCCATCGGTTCGGACTGGTTTCGGCCAAAAGCGATGCGGGCGCTCAAGATCCGGGTGGATGAGTTGGCCAGGATCTACGTCGACAAGATGATGCGGGTCGGCCCGGAATGCGACTTCGTGCAAGAGGTCGCGGTCAATTTCCCGCTCTACGTGATCATGTCGCTGCTGGGCATACCCGAGGCGGACTTCCCGCGCATGCTCAAGCTGACCCAGGAACTGTTCGGCAGCGACGACAGCGAATACAAGCGCGGCACCACGGCCGAGGATCAACTACCGGCGCTGCTGGACATGTTCGGCTACTTCAACGGCGTGACTGCCGCGCGCCGCGAGCACCCGACCGAAGACCTCGCCTCCGCCATCGCCAACGCCCGCGTCGACGGGGAACCCCTGTCGGATATCGAGACGGTGTCCTACTACTTGATCGTCGCCACCGCCGGTCACGACACCACCAGCGCCACCATCTCCGGTGGACTGCACGCGCTGCTGGAAAGCCCGGACCAGCTGAGGCGACTAAGTGACGACCTCAGCCTGATGCCGCGCGCGACCGAGGAAATGATCCGCTGGGTCACCCCGGTCCGGCATTTCATGCGCACCGCTGCCAGTGACACGACGGTGCGCGGCGTTCCTATTGCCGCCGGCGAATCGGTGTTGCTGTCGTACGTCTCGGCCAATCGGGACGAGGACGTGTTCGACGATCCGTTCCGCTTCGACGTCGGACGCGAGCCCAACAAACACGTGGCCTTCGGATATGGCGTGCACTTCTGCATGGGCGCCGCGCTGGCCCGGATGGAGGTCGCCAGCTTCTTCACCGAGTTGCTGCCCCGGCTGAAGTCCATCGAGTTGGCGGGCGACCCGCAACTGGTCGCCGCGACGTTCGTGGGGGGATTGAAGCACCTGCCGGTCCGGTACTCGCTCTCGTAGGATGCAATCGATATGACGCGCAGGACGATTTTGATCACGGGTGCCAGTGACGGCATCGGCGCCGCGGCCGCGCGGCAGCTGACTCGTAGCGGCGCAAAGGTTGTCGTGGTGGGCCGCTCGCAGGCCAAGACCACCGCGGTGGCACAGGAACTCGGCGCGGACTATTACGTGGCCGATTTCGCCGACCTGACCCAGGTGCGGGCGCTGGCGGACAAGATCCGCAGTGAGTACTCGCGCATCGATGTGCTGGCCAATAACGCGGGCGGCATGTGCCGGGAACTCGAGATGACCGCCGACGGCCTGGAAAAGACCTATCAGGTCAACTACCTGGCACCGTTTCTGCTCACCACGCAGTTGCTGGACATGCTGGTCGACTCCCGCGCGACGGTCGTCAACACCACCAGTTCGTCGCAAAGGCTGCTACCGAAAGTCACCATCTCCGATCTCGAGCACACCGCCCAGCGCCGGCCCGGCATCGCCTACGCGCTCACCAAACTCGCAATCGTGTTGTTCACCAAGGAATTACACCGGCGCTATCACGACAGCGGGGTGTCGGCGGCCACCTTCCATCCCGGCTATGTCAACTCCAACTTCGGCGAGGCCTCGGGATCGCGGTTCCTGCGATTCATGAAGTATCACGTCCCGGTGACGGCCCGGTTCACCGCCACCGTGGACGAGGGTGCCGAACAACTGGTCTGGCTGGCGTCGAGCACCCCCGGCGTCGACTGGCAGCCGGGCGAGTACTACTCCGCGCACAAGGTCTCCAAGGCCAACCGCGCGGCGTACGACCCCGTGCTGGCCGGCGAACTCTGGGATCGCACGCTGGCCGCTCTGTCCCGTAGCTAGGGTCGCTGTCCGGCTCTTGCCACGGGGGCGGTAATACTGATTGCGCGACCGGAAGGGGAATTCGTGCTGGGTGTTCATCACGCCGCCATCTGTACCGCCGATGTCGGACGCTCGCTGCGCTTCTGGCGGGACGGCCTTGGGCTGACGGAGTTGTTCGACCACACCTTCACCGGTGACTGGCCGGAACTGTTCGGGGCCAAGACGGATCAACTGAGATCGATCTTCCTGGGGGATCCGCAGGCACCCGACGGCGGCATCGTCGAGTTGGTGGAGCTGTCCGGCGCGGACGAGGAGCCGCGCGAGTACTCCGGTCCCCGGCACGGCTTCTTCCTCCTCTCGTTGCAGCGCGAGGTGGCCGCCACCCTGTCCACGCTGGCCGACCTGGGTTTCACCGACGGCGTCCGCCAGATCACCATGCCCGCCCCCAAGGGCAAGACCGTTCCGATGGCGGTGATCACCGCGCCGGACGGTGTGCTGGTCGAGTTGATCGGACCCGCGGCATGAGCGCCACTGGCGCGTCGGTGGCAGTGGTGACCGGCGGCGGATCCGGCATCGGGCGCGAAGCCGCCGCCATGTTGCGCGAGGCCGGCCACGACGTCGTCGTGTGGGACGTCGCGAATGGCGACATCGACTGTGACATCAGCGATCTCGACTCCGTGACGGCGGCGATGGAGCAGACCGTCCGCGAGCACGGGGTGCCGACCCGGGTGGTGGCATCCGCTGGTATCGGCTCCTCGGGTCTGCTGCTGGCCATCGATGCGGCCGAATGGCAGCGGGTGCTGGCCGTGAATCTGACCGGGACGTTTCACACGATCCGGGCCGCCGCCCGGGCCATGGTCGACGCCGAAGTGGAGGGCTCGATCGTCGTGGTCTCCAGCATCAGCGGCACGGTCGCGGACCGGGATATGGGTGCCTACTGCGTGTCCAAGGCCGGCCTGGACATGCTGGTGAAGGTCGCGGCGGTGGAGTGGGGGGTGCACGGCATCCGTGTCAACGCCGTCGGGCCCGGCGTCACCCGGACCCCGATGCTGCCCGACGCCGAGAAATGGCCCGCCTGGGTCGAGGGTATGTCCAAGCGGACCGCGCTGCGCCGGCTGGGCGAGCCGGGTGACGTGGCGCAGGCCATTGTCGGTGTCCTCGAGATGTCTTGGGTAACAGGCCAAGTGCTGCACGCGGACGGCGGGCTGTCGCTGCACAGCCCGATCGACGCCTACGGCCAGGTCGAGAAGCTGATGAGGCTGAAGAAGCTGCAGGAATTGCATAAGGCGAAGCAGCAGGCCGCCGAGGCTTAGCGCCGAGAGTGATCCTCACGACGCGGCAACGGCGTGTCGCGTCGCCGGATTCGCAGTCGGCGGCCAGGGGGTCGGCCAGCGGGGCGGCGGGGCTTACGAGAGCCCGTAATCGATGACGCCCCTGACGATTTCACCGTTCAACAGGTCGGCATAGGCCTGATTGATGTCATCGAGACGGTAGCGTCTGGTGATCATCTCGTCGAGCTGCAGTTGGCCGGTCTGGTAGAGCCGGGCCAGCCTGGAGATGTCGGCCTTGCCGTTGCACGACCCGAAGATGGTGCCCGCCAACGTCTTGTTCATCAGGATGAACTCCTGCAGATTGATGTTGACCGAATGCGTCAGTTGCGAGGTCATGCCGGTGAGCACGCACGTGCCGCCCTTGCGGGTCAGGGCTACCGCGTCCCGCACGTCGTCGGCGGTGATCAGGGATGGCGACACCACCACCGAGTCGGCCATCACCCCGTAAGTGAGGCCGCGCACCAGGTCGGTGGCCTCGGCCACCGATGCGACGGAGTGGGTGGCGCCGAACTGCAGGGCCGACTTCTGTTTGAACTCCACCGGGTCGACGGCGATGATCTGCGCGGCGCCGTTGATGCGGGCGCCCTGGATGGCGCCCGTGCCGATGCCGCTGGCCCCGATGACGACGACGGTGTCGCCGCCGCGCACCCCGGCCCGGTTGGCGGCCGAGCCATACCCGGTCGGAATCGCGCAGGACAGCAGGGCGCTGGGCACCAACGGTAGCTCACGATCGATCTTGATCAGCGAATTTACCGATGCCACAGTGTGTCTGGCGAATGCGCCGACCTTGGCCAGGTGGCCCAGCGGCTTGCCGTCGGCGGTGTGATGACGGAAGGTGCCGTCGGTCGGCATGCCGGGGATCATGGTGCCCATGCCCTGATCGCAGATGTACTCCATGCCGCTGGCGCACCAGCGGCACTGCCCGCACACCGCGACGAACGACAGCACCACGTGGTCGCCGACTTCGAATTCGGTGACGCCGGGGCCGACTTCGCGCACGATGCCCGAACCCTCATGGCCGCCGATCATCGGGAACATGGTCGGCAAGCCCAGGGCTTTCATCACTTCGTTGGGCGCCGACATGTCGCCCTTGAGGATGTGGTCGTCGGAGTGGCACAAGCCCGCCGCGGCCATTTCGATCAGCGCTTCGCCGGCCCGCGGCGCGTCCAGTTGGAAGTCTTCGACCGACCAGGGTCCGCCGATACCGTGCAGGATCGCCGCGCGGCTTTTCATGCTCGACTGTTCGAGGGGCTGAAGGTGACCGGAAGCTTGTTGGGGGAGCGGAACACCAGTCCGACGATCTTGGATTCGACGCCGGTGCCGTCGTCGGGGACGAACCTGAGATCTTTGACCCTGTCGAACAGGCTGTTGAGCATCACCCGCGTCTCCAGTCGGGCCAGGTGCATACCCAGGCACATGTGAATGCCGCCGGCGAATGCGATGTGAGCCTGCCGCGGACGGCGGATGTCGAAGGTGTTCGGGTCGGTCCAGCGGGCCTCGTCGCGGTTGGCCGAGCCCATGCACATGTCGATCTGTGCGTCGGCCGGAATCGTCTTGCCGCCGAACTCGATTTCCTTCGTGGTGGTGCGCATGACCATGGTGAGCGGGGTTTCGTAGCGCAGGCCCTCTTCCATCGCCAGCGGGATCAAGGAGCGGTCCCGGTACACCATCTCCAGCTGCTCGGGGTGAGTCAGCAACGCGTACAGCAGGTTTCCCGACGAGCGATAGGTGGTTTCCAGGCCGGCCGGCAGCAGCAGGCGCAGGAACGCGATGATGGCCTCGTCGGTCAACTTCTCGCCGTCGATCTCGGCGGCCACCAGGTCGCCGATGATGTCGTTGGTGGGCTTGCGGCGACGCTGTTCGACCTGGTTCAGGAAGTAGCCGTGTAGTTCTGCCGCGGCGGTCAGCCCGGCCATGATGTCGGTCGGGATGGAAATGAGGTCCAGCGACAGCCGGCGGAACATGTCGAGATCTTCGGGCGGCAATCCGAGCAGCGAGGAGATGATCCGGGTGGGGAACTCGAAGGTCACCGCCTTCACCAGGTCGGCCTCGCCCTGGTCTTTGATCTCGTCGATCAGTTGGTCGCACACCGGTCCGATCACCGACGGCTCCCACCGCTCGAGCGCGGTGGCCCGGAAGGCCTTCGCCACCAGGTTGCGGTGGTCGTGGTGCTCCTTGCCGCCCATTGCCAGGATGGTGTGGCCCATCACCAGCCCGATGGTGTTGTCGTACTTCTCCGAGGTGAACGTCCGGTCGTCCCGGAAAGCCTGGAAGACGTCGTCGTAGCCGAACAACGTCCATTCGTCGCTCGGTTTGAGTTCGTCGGGCATCTGCTCCTGATCCGAGAGCCCTCCATGCCACACCGGGTCGGTGTGGCGCATGTGCTCGAAGAACGGATACGGACTGTTCTCACCCGTGAAGTCGAGCGCGACGGGCGCACCCTCTTGATCGGTGCTGAGCGTCATCAGCGCTCCTCCCTGAGCAACCGAGTTTGCCCGTGCACGCGGGCAGGACAGTGGAATGTCGCTATCATAGTATAAATAGCAACCTAGACAACGGTTGGTTGACCGACCGGGCGGAAGGCGGTGATCCGGGTGCCGCAACGCCGATTCGTGTGCTCCCTCGACGAACTGCCGCCCGGGGCGATGAAACTGGTCGACATCGGGAAATTCGGCGTGGGCGTGTACAACGTGCGTGGTTCGCTGTACGCGATCGTGAACTACTGCTCGCACGAGGGCGCGCCGCTGTGCCTGGGCCTGCTGGGTGGCACCAACGAACCGGCGCCCGACCGGCCCGACGGGGTGCGCCGAGTGCGTGACGGTCAGATCGTCCGATGCCCCTGGCACAATTGGGAATTCGACATCACCACCGGGCGTAATGTGGCCGACCCGTCCCGGCGGGTCCGTACTTACCAGGTGGACGTCACCGACGGGGAAGTGTTCGTGACCGCATGATTATCGACACGAATGTGCAGCCGCATTTCCGCTACAACGCCGAGATCCGGCGGTATCTCCCGGCCGCCCACCAGCTGCGGTCGATCCCCGACGTCGAACAGCAGTGGTATCAGGCGCCGGGCGGCGATTACCGGGCCGACCTCTACGGCGACGGGTATCCGGGATCAGACCCGGACACCGTCAGCCGGCACCTGTTCGACGAGGGCCCGCCAGATTCGCGAGCTCGCTACGCCATCCTGAACCCGCTGACCCGGGGCAATATCGCCGACTACCTGTTGAACAGCCGCATCTGCGGTGCGGTCAACGACTGGCTGTTGGACCGGTGGCTCGAACCCGACACCAGCGACCGCTTCCGGGGCACCATCAGGGTCAACCCCGAAGACCCGAAGGGCGCGGTCGCCGAGATCGAGCGTCTGGCCGGCCATCCCAAGCTGGTGCAGGTCGGCGTGCCGATGCAGTCGCGCGAACCGTTCGGCAAGCCGATGTTCGAACCCATCTGGGAAGCCGCGGCCGCGCACGGGCTGCCGGTGGCGGTACACATCAACGGCGGCAACGGCGTCGACCATCCACCGACGTTCGCCGGGCACGCGCACACCTATCCGGGCTATGCGTCCTTCATGCCGCTCAACTACTTCGTGCACCTGGCCACGTTGATCGTCGAGGGCGTGTTCGGACGGCATCCGGGACTGAAGTTCGTGTTCGCCGACGGCGGCTACGACATCCTGACCCCGCTGATGTGGCGGCTGGACACCTTCTGGCTGTCGATGCGCGACCAGACCCCGTGGGTGGACCGCTATCCGAGCGAATACCTGCCGGGCCATGTCCGGTTCTGCTCCTCGGCGCTGGACGGACCGCCCGAGACCGTGCATGCGGCCCGATGGATGGACTTCTCCGGCAAGGCCGATCTGGTGATGTACGGGTCGGGCTACCCGCACTGGTCGACGACGGGGGCCGAGCGCACGGCCGCGGGACTGAGTGCCGAGCAACAACAGAAAGTGCTGTGGCGCAACGCAAGTGAGCTGTACGGGTTGACGGTGAGTGAAGGAAGCACGCTATGACGATCGTGGAACGGTCCGAGTCGGACCCCGAGATAAACACAGCGCAGGATGTCGCGGTCACCGTCGTCGACACCGACGTGCACCCACTGCCCGTCTCCGCCGACGTGCTCAAGTCTTACGCCCCGGCCGAGTGGGTGGACAAGATCTGGCCGACCGGGAACGCGGTGACGCCGGTGCCGCACTTCTATGACACCCCGGACTCGTACAAGACGATGTCGTTGCGATTGGACGCCGCCCCGCCGAACGGTGGATTCGCCGGCAGCGACCCCGACTACGCCGCCAAGCAGTTGCTGGTCGACGCCGGCGTCAGCATCGCCTCGCTGGAACCGATGTGCGACGCGCAGTTGCCGCAGGCCGAGCACGTGCTGAAGTCGACCTACAACGACTGGCTCGCCGACGTGTGGCTGGACAAGCACAACTGGCACGGCCGCTGGCGTGGATCGATCAGTGTCAGCGCGCAGACGCCCGAACAGGCGGCGCGCGAGGTCGAACGGTGGGCCGGCCATCCCCACATGCACCAGGTGCTGATGACGCCGCAGACCCGCGGAATACCGTTCGGCAACCCGCATTTCGACCCGCTGTACGCGGCGGCGGCGCGCAACGGCCTGCCGGTGGCCACCCATCTGATGGGGCAGACACCGTTCGAGCTGATTCCGCTCTATCCGGTCGGCAACCCAGCGCACTGGCACGACTTCTTCGCCTCCTGGCCGCTGCTCTACGTCTCTCATCTGATGAGCCTGGTCTTCGACGGTGCGTTCGACCGCCATCCCGATCTGCGGGTGGTGTTCATCGAGGGCGGCTTCACCTGGGCCATGCCGGTGATGACCCGCATGGACCGGATCTGGGAGGCTCGCCGCGGCGACCTGCCGCACGTGCGGCGGCGCCCTTCGGAGTATGTGCGCGAGCACGTGCGGTTCACCACCCAGCCCCTCGAGGACGCCGACACCGTGCAGTTCCGCGAGTATCTGGAAATGCTGGACCTGGGCGACAACCTGATGTTCTCGACGGACTACCCGCACTGGAGCTACGACTCCCCGACGTATGCGATCAACCGGTTTCCGCGCGAGCAGCGGGAGCGGATCATGCGCGGCAACGCGACCGCTCTCTACGGTCTGCCCGCGACCGTCAAGGCCCTGCCCGGCGAGCGCGCGGGCGGCGGTACGGTTCTCGATTAGCCGTACAAGTCCGTTCCAGGTCGAGCCGGAAGATCAGAGGGCATGACACAAACGAATCTCACCCGGCCGCAGGGCCTGGGCCGTATCGATCCTGAGCTCAGGGATGCCGCCTCGGCCCTGGAAATGGTCGAGTTCAGCTCCGACACGCTGGCCGCCGAGCGGGACCGTGCCGACCGGGCCGCCGCGCAGCGGGCCGCCGCGGTCGACACCACCGGAGTCACCGTTGAGTCACTCTCGATCCCCGGGCCGGACGGCGGCGAACTCAAGCTACGGCTGTACCGGGGTGCCACCGGAACGGGCGTGCCGTTGCTGATCTACGCCCACGGGGGCGCCTTCGTCACCGGCAACCTGGACACCGACCATGCGCACTGCGTGGAGTTGGCGCGCGACGCCGACTGCCTGCTGGTGTCCGTCGATTACCGACTCGCTCCCGAGAACCCGTGCCCGGCCGCGCTCGACGATGTCGAGGCGGCCCTGTGGTACGCCGTCGAGCACGCGTCCGAACTGAATGTCGACGCCGGTCGGCTGGCCGTGATGGGCCGCGACGCCGGCGGCGGGCTGGTGGCCGGCGTGGCCCAGCGCGTGTTCGACGCGGAGGGGCCGCGGATCGCGGTCCAGATCCTGCACCAGCCCATGCTCGACTCCGACGCGACGCCCTCGCGGCGGGAGTTTCAGCGCACGCCGGGGCTCAACGGTCCGGCGGTCAGCCGGGCGTGGGGGCACTACCTGGAGCACGCCACCGGGCAACTGGTACCCGCGCACCGCGCGAACCTGGAAGGGCTCCCGCCGGCGTTCGTCAGCTGCTCCGACGTCGACCCGTGCCGCGACGAGGCCATCGACTACGCCAACCGGTTGCTGCACGCCTACGTCCCGGCCAGCCTGCACGTCATCGCCGCCACGTTCCACGGCTTCGACTCCGTGGTGCCCGATTGGGTTGTCTCGCAGGAGAACCGGGCGCTGCACGCCCAGACGCTGCGGCGCGCATTCGCTGTCTGACCGCAGCGCACCCAGCGTAAACACAGGGCGAGTTTCGGCGCTGTTTCCCGCCCTCAGTTCACGCTCGGCGACGTGGAGGGGCCGGCCTGAACCCGCGCCTGCCTAGACCGGTGTGAACTTGGTGATCAGCCACTTACCGTCCACCAGGGCCAGGTTGACCAGCGCGCTGCTGGCCGCCATCGACGGTTCGGGGTTGTCCTTGCTGGTGGTGCTCTGGTCCACGAACACCAGCACCACCGCGGAGTCGGGGTGTAACTCCTGCACCGCGGCGCGCATGACGTGCGCCGAGGTTTTCAGCGACTTCTGCTTGGCCGCGGGTGCGACGATCTGCTGGGTGAACTGGTCGTAGTAGGACAGGAAGTCACCGGTCAGGTGCGAGCGGGCGGCGGCGAAGTCCTTGTCGAGGGTGTCCGGAGAGTAGGACAGCAACGCGACCGTCCCGTCCGAGGCCGCATTGACGGCCGCGCGACCCACGCTCGGACTGGTCCGCTGATCCGCCCGGTGATAGTGGGCGTACAGCCACGCCGTCACGCCACCGGAGATCAGCACCAGCACGATCAGGATCACCGGGATGGGCTTGACGGTGATCTTGCGGCTCCAGATATCGCGCCGCCAGTTGCGCTTGGGCTCGGCAGGCCGGGTTTCCTCGACGGCCGCAACCTCGGTTTCGCCTTCGGGTTCGTCTTCGCGCTCGTCTTCGAAGTCGTCCGAGACGGCTTCATCGTGGGTGTAGTCGTCGGCGTAATCGTCGGCGTAGTTGTCCGGGTGGTCGTCGGAGTAGTTGTCGAGTTCTTCGTCGTGCTTCTCGCCGACGGTGTCGATCACCGCGGTTTCGGTGTCGTTGGCCGGGTCACTCGTCGCGTCCGTTTCGCGCTTGTCGTCGCTCACGGCACGAACTCAACTTTCGACATCTTGTACTGTCCGTCCTCTTCGGTCACGGTCACCCGCAGACGCCAGGCGCGGGGCTCGTCCTTGGCGCCGGCGGAGTTGGTGACGCGGGAGGTCGCCGACACCAGTACCTGCGCGGTGCGCCCGTCCATGGATTCGATCGCTGCCGCGTTCACCGTTCCCTCGGTGACGACCTTGGACTGTTCGACCACCTTGGTGAAGTCGGCTGCGCGCTGCTGGAAGTCGTCGCGGAACTCACCGGTGGAGCTGTCGATGACCCGCTGAACGTCTTCCTTGGCCTTCTTGAAGTCCAGCGAAGTCATGTTGACCACACCTTTTTTGGCGCCGGCGATGAAAGCCGCTGCCTTCTGGTCCCGTTCGGTGGCGTCGTGGTGCTCCCACATGAAGTAGGTGCTCAGGCCGCTGAAGCCCAGGATGAGCAGCACCGCCACCACTTTGGCGATCATCGATGCACCCGGTAGTCGCACGGCCCCGCGCATGCGTTCCCGCCGCGACGGCTTCGCCGCTACCTCGGGTTCGACCTCGCTGTAGTTCTCCGACTCGTCGTAGTCTTCGGACTCTTCGTATTCGTCGGCGTCGTCCTCGTACTCCTCCGACTCGTCCTCGTCGTAGTCTTCGTAGTCGTCCGACTCGTCGTACTCGTACTCGTCGTCATCGTCGGCCGCGGCGAGTGCTTCACGGCGTAACCGGGCGGCGCGGGCTTTGGCGCGCGCCGCGGCGGCCAGCGCTTCGGCCTCCGCGGCCTCCGCCTCGGCCTCCGCGGCCAGGGCCAGCACGTCGGCCTTCGACGGCACCGCGTCGTCGTCTTTCTCAGCCATTACGGCCACCGCTCGTCATTATCGACTGAACTCCGGTATCTCTTACGGTATCGCCCATTGGTAACATCGGAGTCGCCAGCGAACTCCGACGAGGACCGATCAGGCGGATGATCAATCACCCAATCATTTCCCCCAGCTTCCTTCGCGACCGCGAAGGAATGCCGAGGAATGTCCGGTCGGCATCATGACCGCTGTCGACTCTCCCGAAAAGATACTCTTCACCACCACCAGCCAAGCGTTTCTGTCCAAAGAAGCGTCGCTGCGTCACGTCCGGGAACTGCACGCCGCGGGCGCTTCGTGGGATCCGGCGTGGTGGCGGCGAGCCGCCGAACTCGGCTGGACCGGCCTGTTGGTTCCCGAGGAACTGGGCGGCGGCAGCGTATCGGGGGACGGGGTCGCGGACCTGGCCGTGATCGCCGAACTGCTGGGAAAAACGGTGGCCCCCGGACCGCTGTATCCGGTCAGCACCGTGCTCGCCGCCTTGGTGGACTGCGCCGAACGGGACGCGCACGCGGCGTTGATCGATTCGCTGATCTCGGGCGAGACAGTGGCGTCATGGGCCGTGTCCGAGCCACGACGGGGATGGGCTCCCCACGAGCCGGCGGTCACCGCGACCGCCGTCGAGGCCGGGTACCGCATTGACGGCGTCAAGGACCGGGTGGAAGCCGGCGCGCAGAGTGCGGTGCTGTTGGTGGTGGCGCGGTGTGCTGATGGTGTACGCCAGTTCCTGGTCCCGGCGGACGCGCCAGGTGTGCGGATCACCCCGGTGCAGTCGGTAGACCTGGTCAAGCACTATGCGCGGGTGGAATTCGACGGCGCGGTCGCGTCAGCGGTGGTCGGCACCACCGCCGAGACCCCCGCCCTGATCGACCGGCAGGCCCAGATCGCACAAGTGCTGCAATGCGCGGAGTCGGTCGGCATCTTGCAGACCGTGTTCGACTTCACCGTGCAGTGGGCTCTGGACCGGCACAGCTTCGGCCGGCCTCTGGCGTCGTACCAGGCGCTCAAACACGGGTTCGCCGACATGAAACTGTGGCTGGAGGCGTGCCGCGCGACGACGGCCGCGGCGGTCGCCGACGTGGCGGCCCGGGCGCCGGACGCCGGGTTGTCGGCGAGTATCGCCAAGTCCTATGTCGGTGAAGTGGGCGGTGAGATCGTGCAGCGATGCGTGCAGATGCACGGCGGCATCGGCGTCACCTGGGAGCACGACCTGCACCTCTATCTGCGGCGAATCACGTTGTACCGCTCCATGTTCGGCACGCCAGAAGAGCACAACCTCAAGGTCTACCGGGCGGGTGTGAAATGAGTTCCACCGAGACCGTCGCCGAATTCGCCGCCCGCGCGAAAAGCTGGCTGGCCGAGAACATGCCCCGCATCGACCCGGACTCGCCGCCGGCCGTGCCGCGCGATGCCGAGCAGTCATGGCAGCGGGCACGGGAATTGCAGAAGCGGCTCTACGCAGGCGGATTCGCGGGCATCTGCTTCCCGCGTGAGTACGGCGGCCTCGGGTTGGACTACGAATACCAGCAGGCGTTCGACGTCGAATCCCTCAACTACGAGATGCCGTTGATCCTCAACGTGCCTACCTTCACCATCTGCTGCGCCACCCTGCTCGACACCGGCAGCGAGGAGCAGAAGAAGCAGCACATCGGCGCCGCGCTGCGCGGCGAGGAGATCCTGGTGCAGCTGCTCTCCGAACCCAGTGGCGGCTCGGATCTGGCCGGGGTCATCACCCGCGCCGAACGGCAGGGAGACCGTTGGGTCATCAACGGCGCCAAGACCTGGAGCACCAGTGCCTTCGCCGCCGACTACGGACTGTGCCTGGCCCGCACCGACTGGGACGTGCCCAAGCACGACGGGCTGACCATGTTCCTGGTGCCGATCAACCACCCCGGCATCACGCTGCGGCGCATCACCCAGGTGAGCGGCGGCGCCGAGTTCTGCGAGGAGTTTCTCGACGGGGTGGACGTCGGCGACGACGCGGTGGTCGGTGAGGTGAACAACGGCTGGTCGGTGGCGTCACGGCAGCTCTATCACGAGCGTCGCGCCGTCGGACAGGGCTCGGAGTTCGCCAGCGGCTCGGGCAGCGAGGGTGGGCACACCACGCCGGTGGACTATGCCGATCTGCTGTCCTGCACCGGGCAGGAAGACAACGAGCGTGCCCAGGAGATGGCCGGCCGCGCGCTGGTGCACCGCGCGGTCGCCGAGCAACTGATCAGTCACGTCTACCGCAGTGTCCGCGACGGCTCGCTGCCGCCGGCCGGCGGGACGCTGATCAGGCTCTTCCATGCCGAGACGGTGATGCTGGAAATGGACACCGCGCTCGCGCTCGCCGGAGCCGCCGGCGTGGTCGGGGAGGTCGGCGAAGGGTTGCAGTCCGGGCTGCGCTACCTGTCCCGCCAGTCGGTCGCCATCGGTGGGGGCACCACCGAGATGGCCCGCAACGTCATCGGTGAGCGGGTGCTGAACTTCCCACGGGAATACGCCGCCGACCGTGGAGTGCCGTTCAATCAGGTACGGCACGGCAAGACGCGCTAGTCGCCCGGTCAGTCCTCGACGAGGATGTCCTCGGAGTCTCCGCTGACGACGGGGATCTGAACCAGCGACAAGACGTGGTGGGCGGGGCTTCCCGGTGGTGCCACCAGGACGCAGTCGCCGCCCTGTTTGCGGGCCCGCTCGCGCGCCGCGGCCAGCGCACTGACGCCGGCTGAACCGAGATGGGTGACCGCGCTCAGGTCGATCGTCAAAGACGCTATGCCGGAGCGGCTTTCAACCGCGATCTGGCGATCCAGGGTGGACGCGGTGTTCGAGTCGACCTCGCCGCGCACCACGATGCGGCCACCATCGGCGACCAGCGAGACGAACTCGCGGTCGATCTCCCGCGGACGCCTGACCGGACTGGCCACCGGGTCGCTGACGAAATTCACCGGCCGGCTGAGCCGGTGGATGAGCGTGGCGGTCGTGCCGTCCAAGCTGTGTGTGACGTGAGATTCGGTCACCAGCGCCTCGGCCATCGCCAGCCCGCGCCCGCGACCTTTCTCGCCCTCCAGATGGTCCTTCCACTCCCCGCGGTCGATCACCGACGCGCGCAGCCTGCCGTCACCACCCAAGGACGCTTCAACGATGAGGCCGCCGGAAACGTCAGTGCCGTAACCATGTTCGACCGCGTTCTCCACGAATTCGGACATCGCGTGCACCACATCCGAGATGTCGGCGGCGTCGGCGCCGATCTCGGACAGCCATTCGCGCAACTTGGCCCGGATGCTGCGGGCGGCGTGGATCGTGGCGTCGGACATGATGTGCAGCGGCGGCACCGGTGTCCGGCGCTGCACCGCGAGCAGTGTCACGTCGTCGGTGTAACCTGTTGAGCGCAAAAGCAATTCAAGCGTTTCCGAACAGAGCCGGTCGATCGGCCGGGCAGGCGAATCGAGCACGAAGCCGCGGGTGCCGGCGGCGATACTGCCCGCCAGGTCGGCGAATTCAGCGGTGCTGGCCACCAGCGGGCGGCCCGGGCGCTCAATCAGGCCGTCGCTGTACAGCAGCACCGAGTCGCCGACGGCGAGGGTCTCGGTGCGCACCGGAAAACCGGTGCCGCTGCCCAGCGGGCCACCGCCCGACGGTTGCACGTACCGCGCGCTGGCATCGGCAGCGACGATCAGCGGAGGCGGGTGCCCGGCGGTGCAGTACTGGAAGTCACCGGTCGCCAGGTCCAGCGAGCCGACGCAGATGGTGGCCGACTTCGATCCCGGCACATGCTCGTGGAAGTCGTCGAGCGCCTCTAGCGCTGCGGCGATCGGGCGTCCGGCGGTGATCTGCATGCGCAGCGCGGTGCGCAGCTGCGACATCACCGCGGCGGCTTCGACACCGTGGCCCACGACGTCGCCGACGACGACCACCAGGCGGTCGCCGAGGGGCAGGGCATCGAACCAGTCCCCGCCGGCCGCGGTGTCTTCGGCGGCGACGAGGTACTCGGCGGCGATATCGGCGCCGGGAACCAACGGAACGGATGGGGCCAGCAACGTCTGCTGCATCAGGATGGCCGAGTCGCGCACGTTGCGGTACCGCTGCGACAGCTCCTCGACCCGCGCCTCCGCCGCCAGCCGCGCCTGCACGCGGGCGGTGACGTCGTCGAAGACCAGTTGCACGCCCTCAACGGATCCATCCCGCCCGCGCCGGGGCGTGACGAGGAAGTCGAAGTACCGCTCCTCCAGGCCGGAACCCTGTAGGTCCACCTGCAGGCGCCACTCGGCACCCGACTGCGATTCGCCGGTGTGATACACGCGGTCGAACATGTCGTAGATCTGTTGGCCTTCGAGCTCGGGATAGACCTCTTTGGCCGTCTTGCCCACGGTGTTCAGCGACGGGTTGAAGGCGCGGAAGGCCGCGTTGACCGCGATGAAGCGGTGGTCTGGCCCCTCCAGGCCGACCACCATGGCCGGGATGTTCTCGAAGATGCGCCGCACGTCGTCAGCCGCGCCCACCGTGTCATCCCAGTCCTTTTCGGCCGACATATGGCCGTACCTCCCGCGGACCGATGTAGCAAACTAGTCGGGTGCGCTGACGCCAGCGTCAAGCAACAACAACCAGACTAGCAATGTGCGGGACATGCACCACGCACCAAAATTATTGAGCCGCGCGCCGGCCGCTCAAGCTACGCCGCGGCGAGCGCCGATTCCGTCGTCGGGTGAACGGGCAACACGTGGCCGAACGCGCAGGCTTCCACGATGCGGGCGACGCCGGGGTTGCTGCTCACCAGGCGCAGAGTGACGCCCCGGCGGCGGCTCCGTTCGGCTTCGTCGGCGAGCACGGCGAAGGCGCAGGCGCCCATGAAATCGAGCCCCGTG